>CAYTCV010000179.1:0-1567 GCA_964436465.1 uncultured bacterium | reverse complement strand
ATCACCTGCACCGTGGCCGCCGGCCTGGCCGACTCCAAGGGCAACGCGACGGTTGACGACTTCGTCTGGAGCTTCAACACCTATACGAGCGTGGAGGAGACGACCTGGGGGGCCGTCAAGGCGGAGTTTTAAGCCGAATCCGGCGAGCGGAAAAACGCCCACGGGTTGGGGTGAGTGTAAACAGGGCGGGGTACAGAGCCCCCGCCCTACATTCAAACGACTGCGGCCCGTGGCCCCCCTCTCCCTGTGGGAGCGGCGCGCCGACGGGGATGGGGTGAGGGCGGCCACATGTCCCCTCTCCCCTTTGGTGAGAGGGTTAGGGTGAGGGGTAAAACGGCGGGGACTAAAGTCCCCGCCCTACATTTTTACGGAACGACCGGCGGCTACTCCGGCTTGAGCTCGCGGGTCATCAGCTCGCGGACGCAGTCGGCGGGACTCTTCTCCCCGTAGAGCATCCGGAAGACCTCGGCGGTGATGGGGAGCTCGATTTTATGCCGCTCGGCGAGGCCCGTGGCGGCGACGGTGGTGGGCACGCCCTCGGCGACGTGGACCATGTCGGCCAGGATGTCCCGCAGATGCTCCCCCCGCCCCAGGCGGTAGCCCACGTGGTAGTTGCGGCTCTTGGGGCTGGAGCAGGAGAGGAGGAGGTCGCCCAGGCCGGAGAGGCCCTTGAAGGTCTTGCCCTTGGCGCCGACGGCCTTGCCGATGCGGGCGATTTCCACCAGGGAGCGGGTGATGAGCGCGGCGCGGGCGTTGTCCCCCAGCCCCAGGGCGTCGATGGCCCCGGCGGCGATGGCGAAGATGTTCTTCATCGAGCCGCCGATGTCGGCTCCGATGGGGTCGTTGGAGGTGTAGAGGCGGAGGCGGTCGGAGGAGAGTTTTTCCTGAATCCAGCGGGCGGCGGCCTTGGAGCGGCTGGCGATGACGGCGGCGGCGGGGAGCCCCTGGGCCACCTCCTCGGCGAAGTTCGGCCCCGAGAGCACGCTCAACCGCTTGTGAAACCGGTCCGGGAGCACCTCCTCGGCCAGCTCGGTCATCGTCTGGTGGCTGGTGCGCTCTATTCCCTTGGCGCCGTTGACGACGATGGCGCCCTTAAAAAGGTACGGCTTGAAGCGGGTGATGACGTCGCGGGCGAACTGGGTCGGCCCCATGGAGAAGACCGCCCCCGCGCGGCGGGCCGCCTCGCCGATGTCTTCGGTGATTTTTACGGAATCGCGCAGCCGCGCGCCGGGGAGGTAGTCCACGTTCTCCCGGTGCAGCTTGAGCTTGGCGGCCAGGGCCGGGGTGTGGGCCCAGAGGGTGACCGGGGCGCCCGCGTAGTCGAAGGCGATGGCCAGGGCCGTGCCCCAGCTCCCGGCCCCCATGACGGCGATTTTATTCGGCAGTTTCACAATTTTCCCGCGAAGGCTGACCGCCGGGGCATTATAGCCCCGGCCTTGCGGTGAGTCAAACGGGGGCACGGTCGTAGAAGCCCCGTCGGGGAATGGGTCGAGCCGAATGCGTAGGGGCCGACCGACGGCGCGCCGTTTAGGTCGGCCCGCGGGCGGGTGTGGACACCCGCCCCTAC
>CAYTCV010000178.1:0-1584 GCA_964436465.1 uncultured bacterium | reverse complement strand
ACCCGCGAATTGCGATGACGTAGGGCGGTCCCTCTGCGGGCCGCCGCGAATTGCGATGACGTAGGGCGGGGTTTCCTAACCCCGCCGCTTCCGATTGCGATGACGTAGGGGCGGGTGTCAACACCCGCCCGCTTTATAAGGCAGCCCTCACCCCTACCCTCTCCCACCGGGAGAGGGAGCCGCCGCCTCCTTCTTCCGCTTCCGCTGCGTCCGCAGGAACTTCACCATCTTCGGCACCGCGTGCGGCACCAGGTCCCGCACCATGTGCGGCAGCAGCCGGTCCATCACCCCGGGCATCAGCCCCGGCATCTGCTCGGCCATGTAGTCCGGCATGGGGACAATCCCGCCGATGCGGTCCAGCATGGTCCCCATGACCTTGGGCATCATCCCCGGCAACAGGAGCGGGAAGAGAATCGGGAAGAGCGGGCGCATCAGGAAGAGCATCCCGCCGCCCACCGGCCCCAGCCGCCCGATGAACCGCATCATCGCGCCCATCCCCAGAGGCATGGCCTTGAGCAATTCGGGCCACATGGTGTCCATGAGGTCGGCGAAGCCCTGCGGCGTCATGAGGGCTATCATCTTCTCGAAGACGGCCCACTGGCGCCGGACCTCCGGCTCGGGGTCGGGGAAGTCGTAGCCGAGCTTGGTGGCGGCGAAGCGCGCCAGGTCCTGCACCTGGACCGGCACGTCCTTCTTGTCCCGGCTGACGCGGAGCTGGAACTCGCAGCAGGGGCACAGCGCCAGGACCTTCTCGGCCCCGACGTCCACCGCCTCGCCCAGGCGCTCCGCGCCGATGTCGGCGGCCACGGGCGGGTCCTTGATGAGCGTGAGCACCGAGCCGCAGCAGTGGCCGTTCTCGCGGTTGTGCGCCATTTCGACGAACTCCACGCCGGGCACGGCCTTAATCATCGCCCGCGGCTCCTCGTACACCCCGGACACGCGCCCGATGTGGCACGAGTCGTGCCAGGTGACCCGCTCCTTCCGGCCGCCGTTTTCCGGGAACTTGAACTCCCCGGCGGCCAGCTTCCCGGCGATGATTTCCGAGTAGTGCCGGGTTTCGATGTCGTACTCGACGCCCAGCTCCTCGGCCCAGCCGGCGTAGTGGTGGCGCCACATCATGTCGCAGGCCGGGCAGGAGGTGACCACGGTTCTGGCGCCGGTGGCCTTGACCGCCGCGATGTTCTTGCGCACCGTCTCCAGGAACACGTCCCACTTCCCGGCCACGAGCATCGGCGTGCCGCAGCAGTTCTCGCTCTGACCGATGATGGTGAAGTCCACCCCCGCCTCGTCCAGCAGGCGCACCGTGGCCTGGGCGATGTCGTGCTCGACGTAGCTGGCGGTGCAGCCGGCGAAGTAGACCACCGGGGCCTTGACGCCGGGGCCGTGCTTCTCGCGTAAATCCTCGGGGAACCAGTCGGCGCGGTTCTTCCGGTACCCGGCCCAGATGTTCCCCTGGGCCGTGGTGGCGGCGCCCATCACCTCGAAGGGCGGGAAGGTCATCCGGCCGTCGTCCTGAATCAGTTTGCCGCGCAGCTTCATCCAGGCCGGCTCGATGGGCAGCGACGCCGAGCAGCGCAGGTTGCA
>CAYTCV010000177.1:0-1606 GCA_964436465.1 uncultured bacterium | reverse complement strand
GAAGCGGTGTAGGGCGGCTCTTCTACGAGCCGCCGTTTTCCGGCGGGACATGTAAGGCAAAGCGGCGGGACGTGGAAGTCCCGCCCTACATCATCGCAAACCGAAATACGGCCTTTAACCAACTCCCCTAGAGCTGCGTCATCAACTGCAGAAACTCCTCGTTGTTCTTCGTCTTCTTCATCTTGGACAGCAGCATCTCCATGGCCTCCACGGTGTTCAGCCCGGCCAGGGCGTTGCGCAGCACCCACAGCTTGCCGCACTCCTCCTCGGACAGCAGCAGCTCCTCCTTGCGGGTGCCGGACTTGTTCAGGTCCACCGCGGGCCATATGCGCCGGTCGGCCAGCTTGCGGTCCAGGACCAGCTCCATGTTGCCCGTGCCCTTGAACTCCTCGAAGATGACCTCGTCCATGCGGGAGCCGGTGTCGATGAGGGCGGTGGCGATGATGGACATGGAGCCGCCCTCCTCGATGTTGCGCGCCGCGCCGAAGAAGCGCTTCGGCTTGTGCAGCGCGTTGGCGTCCACGCCGCCGGAGAGGATTTTCCCCGAATGCGGAACGACTGCGTTGTACGCCCGCGCCAGCCGGGTGATGGAATCCAGCAGAATCACCACGTCCCGCGAGCACTCCACCAGCCGCTTGGCCTTCTCCAGAATCATCTCCGCCACCTGGACGTGGCGCTCGGCCGGCTCGTCGAAGGTCGAGGAGACCACCTCGCCCTTCACCGAGCGCTGCATGTCGGTGACCTCCTCGGGCCGCTCGTCGATGAGAAGCACGATGAGGTACACGTCGGGGTGGTTGGTGGTGATGGAGTTGGCGATTTTCTGCAGAATCATCGTCTTCCCGGCGCGGGGCGGCGAGACGATGAGCCCCCGCTGGCCCATGCCGATGGGGCACATGAGGTTGATGACCCGCATCGAGAGGTCCCCGTCCGGGGTCTCCAGGTCGAACTTCTGGTCGGGGTAGAGCGGGGTGAGCTCCTCGAAGACGACCTTTTCCAGGGCGGTCTCCGGGCTCTCGAAGTTGACCGCCTCGACGCGGATGAGGGCGAAGTAGCGCTCGGAGTCCTTGGGCGGCCGGACCTGACCCGTGACGATGTCCCCCTTGCGCAGGCCGAAGCGCTTGATTTGGCTCGGGGAGACGTAGATGTCGTCGGGGCCGGGGAGGTAGTTGTAGCCCGCCGACCGCAGGAAGCCGAAGCCCTCGGGGAGGATTTCCAGGACGCCGTCGGCCAGGACGAAGCCGTCGCCCTCGGTCTTGGCGCCCAAAATCTGGAAGATGAGCTCCTGCTTGCGCAGGCCGCTCGTTCCGGTGACGCCCAGCTCCTTGGCCATGTGCTGCAGTTCGACGACCTTTTTGTTTTTCAGCTCGGCGAGCTCCATGGGACACCTCTAAAGTGGCGGCGCGGCGATTCACGCCGGAGGCGGAACGGGGAAACTGCTAAGCGCGAACTCTGCCAGGAGATATGATAAGGGGGGTGGTTTTATTTCGGGGAGGTGTGGATGGGCGTTGAAGTGCTAGGTGATGGTATACATTCGCCGGGCGTGTGTCAAGAGGCGTTCACTCCCCCCGTCGGGGGGAAGCGCGTTTAAGGGCCGGGGAGGAGGGTG
>CAYTCV010000176.1:0-1613 GCA_964436465.1 uncultured bacterium | reverse complement strand
ACCCAGGAGGAGCTGCGGGCCGAGCTGGGCCTGGATAAAAAGGGTATTGAAAAATCCCTGAAAAAAATGATGTAAAAGATATTCGATAAAATGAGATTGCCCTAAAATAAGGTACGGTAATTCAAGAAGTTCAGAACAGAATACTGGGCGGCACCTGCCGAACCGGGCCCCCAGCCTTCAAAACAAAGGGGGTGATATGTTCAAATCCGGTCTCGTCATCTGCATCGTTCTTATCGGCTCGGTGTCGCCGAGCTTCGGCGACCCGCCCCCGGCGGATTTACTGCTTCCCGTTTACGCTCCGAGCGGCGACGTTCTCTACGTATACGGGGACGCCGGGCTGACCGACCTCGTCACGCGCGTGGGGAGCGGCACCCTTCTGACCATCGACGGCTTCATCGATTCCCGCGGCGGCGAGGGAGACGCGGCGCACGTTGCGGCGCCGGAACGCCTCACGGGTTACGTCGCGAAGGATAAAATCGTCGAGGTCATGGCGGTCTGGGCCGACACGCTGAACGTCCGAGAGGGGGATTCCTTATCCTCCGGGGCGCTTTTTACGGCGAGTCGTGGTGCGGTGGTGATTTACCGAGAGCCCACCGTGGGCAGTCCCAACTTTTCCTCGGGGGAGGACGAGTACATGTGGCGTCACTGCACGGTGGACGGCACGAAGGGTTGGCTGGCCGAGAACTACGTCATCGAGAAGTGCTTCTTCGACGCGCTGGAACCGGCCCTGGAGCTTTACGACGCGGGCGACCTCCCGGGGATGCGGTCCTATTTGGAGGAGCTCGACCGACGGTACGGGGACGTGGAATGTGAAATTGCCGCGGACGGTCGCGCCGCCGCCGTCGCCTTCCGCCGCAAATATTCCGAATCGGATTACATCTACAGGTTGTTCATCGTGGGAGAGCCGGACACAATGGTCTTCAGTAACTTGATAGACGAATACTACATCAGTGACGGCGGACGATACACCTTCGTGCTGTACAACTGGGTCAGCTATGGCTGGGGTTATTCCATCGAAGACCCGTATACCGTTCTCGATAACCAAACGGGTGAGGAGGTGCTCGACGGTTCGGCCTACCCCTTTTCTTTTTATCATCTCCAGGACGATGACGCGACCGTCCCTCCGCCCTGCGCGGAGTTCGTCGACGAGCGCTACCTGTTGCTGGTCACCCACCACGGGCTTCCGGACGACGAGTACAGCCCCGCATACCCCTATCTGGAGATGCTCGACCTGACCACCGGCGAAAGCCTCGTGCTGCTGGAACCCGACACAGACTGGTTCAAAGCGAGAAGCGCTGAAGACTACCAAGTGTATGATGGCGTGAAAATGCGGCGGACCGCCGAGTGCTCCTCGCCTTCCGCCGCCGTCCAACGGGCCATGGATACCGAGCTGTTCCGCCGCTGCGAGGATGAATTAGTCCGAGGCTGGGTATCAGAGGCATGAGCGTTGAACGGACGGCCCCCCGAATTGAAGCCCTCCCGCTCACGGCTATCACCTCGGGGACCGTCGAGGAGCTGCTCGCGGTAGGTTGATTCACACGACGGAAGGGTGAGATGTATTTGAAGCCCGACCCCGGTTGGGCTATAATTTACCAATTACGGCTGCGCCGTCG
>CAYTCV010000175.1:0-1630 GCA_964436465.1 uncultured bacterium | reverse complement strand
CGCACGCCGGGGCTGGGGTCGTCGAAGGCGTCGAGGACGTAGGGGGCGGCGTCCGCGCCGAAGATTCTGGCTAAAGGTCTCAGACAGCTACCCCGCAACTCGGCCTCGGAATCTTCCGTGAAACCGACCAGGAGGTCCCACAGACCTGCGGGGGGCGGCGGGGTATCGTACCTCGGGAAAGCGTGTTCGAGCTCTTCGAAGAGCCGGATTACGTCGCCTTTTTCATGGGTATTTCCCAGGGCGCCGACAAGCAGCCGCACGGCCAAGTCATGGTGGCCAAAATTGGTGAACAACAAATCGTTTTTATTATTCAGTGTAATCGGGTAGGTGCCTACCAGCGCCTCCATCGAATCGAGGAGCTCCTCCGTTTCCCCAGTCGTGTTGGGTAAGTACGTTGTCATGGCCATGAGAGCCAGGAGGCGGTATTCGGGGTCCGGGTCCTCGGTGGCAACCCAGCGGATGGCTTCCTCCAGTTGCCGGGTTTTCTCCCGGTCCAGCGGAATCTGGGCGCCGTAGTAAACCCGCGGGTCGTGTATCAAGTAGCAGGTATCAACGACGACCCCACATCGGTTGGGAGTCAGGGGGTTCGTGAGTAAATTGCAGATGGTGTCGGTAGCGGCCTGAGACCCTATTAACATCAGGGCCTGCACGACGGCGCGGACATCCAACGAATCCCGAATTAAAGGCAACTGGCTGACGATGATGGGCACGGCACGGTCATCTCGGGTGTAACCGAGCCCCAAGAGTGCATAATACGTGAACCGGCCCTCGAACCTGGGCTCATTAATGATGGTCGGGAGAACGGCCAGGGCGTCCTCCGGGCTGACCTTACCCAGGGCCATACAGGCCGCCGCAATAAAGCTACCCTGCTCAGAAGAGATATGGCGTGACTGTTCGTACTCCTCGATTAACGTACGGGCCTCCTCCTCCGACAGCCCCGCCACATCCGGCGAAGAAGGATACGGCGTGTAGGAATCGAGTGCGGCCTCCAGTCGCTTTAGGATTGCATCCGTAGCCCGGCCGTCGCCGATTTTTCCCAGTATTCGAGCGGCCACCGCCGCCTCCTCCAGGTCGGAGACCTCCACCAGTTCGACGAGGACCGGCACGCTCCGTTCGGTGGCGGCATCTTGCAGGTCCGAAAGCGCTTGCCGGCGTTCCCGCACGTCATCGGAGGTGAGGAATCCCAGGAGGTACTCCTCGTCGTCGGAAATCGGGGCCCACATCGCGTCGGCCCGGGCGACCGCCACGCAGGCGAGGAACAGGACGACGACCACCTGTTTGGCTTTCACAAGAAAACTCCTCTAACGAGTATTGCCGGCTAGCCCTTTGGAACCGCCACTACTCTCTTAATGAGTGTCCTACCAACGGCTTCGAGCTGGATGAGATAGACGCCCGGAGTTGAAGCCCCCACGTTCCACTGAACATTGTGCCGACCTGCGGAAAGATATCCATTTACCAGGGTCGCCACCCGACGACCAGCGATGTCGTACACCGCCAGCTCCACCGGCCCATCATCAGGTAGCGTGAACACGATGGTCACGATGTCGGAGGCCGGAGAAGGGTAGGGCTCGCTCAGGGTGAGAACCAAGCCCTGCGGCTCGATGCGCACCGCACCTGTGGGGCCGAAGCG
>CAYTCV010000174.1:0-1776 GCA_964436465.1 uncultured bacterium | reverse complement strand
GGTCGGTCCGCGGGCGGGTGTGGACATCCGCCCCTACGACCATTGATGGCAAATCCAATCCGTAGGGGCGGCCCTCTATGGCCGCCCGCGAATGATTACAAACGGCCTTTTCGGGCGGGGACGGAGCCCCGCCCCTACGTCATCGCAGCACGAAACAGGCCGGGAATGTAAAACCGGCGGCCCGCGAAAGGACCGCCCCGTATAACCTCAACCCGACCCGCTCCGACGGCTCAATCCCCGGCGCCTTTCTTCTCCAGGCCCCGCAGACGCCCCAGAAGCGCCCGGACGCGCTCCCCCTCCGCCGCATCGGAGCGCAGCCGCAGGTACGTCTCCAGGTGCTCGATGCCCGCGGCGTAGTCCGTGGTGGCCGCGGCGTAGGTCATCCCTAAAAGGTAATGGGTGTCGGCGTCATCGGGGTTCAGCTCCAGTTCCCGCTCCAGGACCCCGATGGCTTTTTCGTAAAGCCCGGTTTCGGCGTAGGCCAGGCCCAGGTTGTGGTAGGCCAGGTGGAGGTCCTTTTTTATCTCCAGGACCCGGGTCAGGTCATTGACCGCCTGGTCGTACCACGGCTCCTCGACCAGCGGCTCCACGTTGAACCCCCGCCCGCACCAGGCGCAGCGCACCCGGGGCTGGGGGCGGGTCGGGTAGCTTGCGCGCAGGCAGTACGGACAGCGCTGGACCATCTCCTCGCGGCTTACCGGCGGACCGTCGGTCATCGAAATCCTTTTCTCGGGGGTATCCGGTGGGCTATTATAACCAAGCGGCCGACACGCCGCCACACCCGGGGAGGGGATGTGGAATTTCGACCCGCCGGTCCCGAAGACGCCGGTCCCATCCGCGAAATCTGCCGTGACATCTGGGACGGCCACGACTACCTGCTGCGGACCATCGACCGCTGGATTGCCGACGGCGGGGTCTACGTGGGGGTCGTTGAAGGCAAGGTCGCCGGGCTGTCGCGGATTCTGCGGCTGGACGCCGACGACTGGTGGCTCGAGGGCCTGCGCGTGGCGCCGGGTGAACAGGGGAAGGGTTACGGCCGGCTCCTGCACCGGGCCACTATGGAGGAGCTGCGCCGAATCGCCCGCGGGACGGTCCGCTTTTGCACCGCCGATACCAACCACTCGGTGCCGCTGGCCCGCCGGGACGGTTTTACGGAAATGCTAAACCTCCCCTTCCTCGACCGGAGTTTCGGCCGGGAGAGTCTTCCGCCGCTCGCGGAGGCGCTGGCGAGGCACGGCGCCCGGGAGGCGGAAATCGGAGAGCCCGGCCTCACCGAGTTTCTGCTGGCGGCCTGCCGGGTGGACTACGCCGGGCTCCTGCCCCGGGGCTGGCACCACGTCACGGCCACGGAGCGGTCGCTGAAAAAATCGCTGGCCGACGAGCGCATCCTCGTCCACGGGGTCCCCGGAGCCGTCGAGGCGGCCCTGGTCGTCGGCCCGAGCACGCAGTACGACGAGGACCTGGACCTGAACCTGGTCGCGGGCCCGCCGGAAGTCGTCGCGGAGAGCCTCCTGCCCTGCCTGGGGCCGCTGGCGGGGGAAATGGGACGGATGGATGTGGGCGGCGCCGTCCCGGAGAGGTTTTTGGAAAAATGCCTCGCGGCCGGGTTCCGGGTCCCCGAGGGGTTTTCGCGGCAGATGGTCTTCGAGCTGCGCCTGGGGTGAGGCTCCATCCCCCTCCCCCCTTTGGGGGGAGGGTTGGTGAGGGGTGTGATGACGTAGGGGCGGACCTTTAGGTCCGCCCGCGGGCCGACCTGAACGACGGGCCGTCGGTCAG
>CAYTCV010000173.1:0-1778 GCA_964436465.1 uncultured bacterium | reverse complement strand
CCTGCGGGTCCCCTCTTTTTAAATCCCGGAGACGGTTCCGAAAGTAAAACGTGCAGCCAGCCAAGGGTGTTCCATGTCGCCGGGGAGCCTGCGGGTCCCATCTTTATTGCATGCCGACCCGCCGCCGGTCGGAAACCGAAAGACCGTCCTTGGGCGCGTCTATCCGACTGTGGTATACTAAACGTTCCCATACCGGACGACGGTCAATCGTGCGCAACTTGTTGATATCAGTGGTCGTATTGTGCCTTTGCCCTCCCGCGGGAGCGATGGACAAGACCGGACTCCTCTCCGCCGGTGCCGGTATATTCTACTGGCTGCCCCAGGGCAGCTTCGGCGAGGCCTACAACTCATCCGTCGGATTCGGTGTAAATATGGGCTACGGCTTGGCCGAGAGTCTCGAATTCATCGGCGAGGCCCGGTACGGAACGGCGAAGTTCGATGAGCAGTACTGGGACCTGGACAAACGGGATTACGTGGAAACCGACCCGTATCTGACGAGTTTCCTGTTGGGCATCAGGTTCACCTTCGCCTCCAACTTCGGTTTCGCGCCATACGCCCAGGTCGGCGGCGGATACTACATGTGGGCCGTCTATAAAGAGGTGGGCGTGGATGCGGACAATGACGGCTTCATCGACGAGTACCGCTACGACCTGATTGCCGATGACAGTACCCGAGAGTTCGGCATCAACGCCCGCCTGGGCGGTGAGTATCTGATTTCGAACAACATGGGCCTCGACGTGGCCGCGGACTGGAACTCCATCTTCAACGTCGTCTTCCCCCGGCAGGAGGACAACGACGGCGACGGCTTATACGACGACTTCGGGACCGTCGAGGAGACCGTCAACGTCCTCACCTTCGGCGTCGGCCTGAACCTCTACTTCTGAGCGCCGACGATTGCGCGTCCGAGGGGGCCTCCGGGTCCCCTCTACCCGTCCGTCGCCGGTCAGGAACCGAACGGCGGTCCCTGGGCGTAATTAATAGGCTGTGCTATACTTGATTTCTCAGCGCTTCGTAGGGGTTGGGCTCCGTCCCAGCCAGAAAAGGCCGTCTGCCTACATTCACGGGCGGCCGCAGAGGGCCGCCCCTACGACCCGTACGACCGACCGGGAGTTAATCGTGCGCAACTTGTTGATAGCAGGTCTGATATTATGCCTCTGCCTCCCCGCGGCGGCCATAGACAAGACCGGGCTTTTCTCCGTGGGGCCGCGACTGGCCGTCTGGCTCCCGATGGGACCCATCAACCAGTCGGTTCTCGAACAGGGCAGCTTCGGGGGCCTTTTCAGCTTCGGCCTCGGCGAGGCGTGGTCCATCGTGGTCCGGGCGGCGCTGGACCTGGCCGGGAGGGACGGGGACTACTTCAAGGAGGCCTTTCCGGCGGGCTCCGACGTGGACTTCAACCTCTTCCAGGCGCACCTGGGCCTGCGGTGGAACATGACCCCCCGCGCCCGCTTCGACCCCTTTCTCCAGTTCGGGGTGGGCTACTTTTCCTGGCCGGTGTACAAGGGCCAGGACCCGGTGACGATTGACGGCCGACAGATGTACGAGTCGCTGACGACGGAGCTCGACTCCGGTCGGGGGCAGGTCTTCAGCGGCTGGGTCGCCATCGGCGGCGAGTTCTTCACCGACGCCTCCCTCTCCCTGGAGTTCGAAATCGGCTACGACGCCGTCTTCGACTTCCCCTGGCCCGCCAAGGAGGAAACCGACGACCAGGTCGGCTGGAACTACGAGAACCAGCTCCTCCACGTCCTCACCCTGGGCCTGGGGCTGAACCTGTACAT
>CAYTCV010000172.1:0-1998 GCA_964436465.1 uncultured bacterium | reverse complement strand
ATAAACTGAAGCGGATTACCGGGAGAAAATTCCCGTCAACTGCACCGGGAGTCAAAGTATGGCTGACGAGAGCTTCGAGCCCAAGCTGGTGGGATTCCTCTGCCGCTGGTGCACCTACACCGGCGCGGACCTGGCGGGAATCAGCCGCATAAAGTACCCGCCCAACCTCACCCCCATCAAGGTCATGTGCTCCGGCCGCGTGGACCCCACATTCATCGTCCAGGCCTTCGCCGACGGCGCCGACGGGGTACTCATCGGCGGCTGCCACCCCGGCGACTGCCACTACGACGTGGGCAACTACCGGACCATGCGCCGCTACCCGATGCTGTTGAAGCTCCTGGAGCAGTTCGGCATCGAGCGCGACCGCGTGTGGCTGCGCTGGATTTCGGCCTCGGAGGGCAACCTCTTCGCCGACACCATCCGGGACTTCACCGCCCGCGTCAAGGAGCTGGGACCGCTGAACTGGTCGGAGAGGACCCAGGCCATCGCCGACGCGGTGACCTAGGCGTCGCGGAGCTTTAGTGAACAAACCATAACGCCCCTCCCCCGGGAGGGGACCGGGAAGGTTCTACAAGATGGCAAAGCCCAAGGTAGCGTTTTACTGGTGCGGCGCGTGCGGCGGCTGTGAGGAGGCGGTCGTGGACCTGGCCGAGGACATCCTCAAGGTCGTCGAGGCCGTGGACATCGCCCTGTGGCCGGTGGCCCTGGACTTCAAGCTCAAGGACGCCCAGGCGTGGAAGCCCGGCGAAATCGCCGTGGCCTTCATCAACGGCGCGGTACGCCTCTCCGAGCACGAGGAGTGGGTCAAGCTCCTGCGCGAAAAGGCCGGGCTCGTCGTGGCCTTCGGCTCCTGTTCCCACCTGGGCGGCATCCCCGGCCTCATCAACCTCTCCACCGCCGAGGACCTCTTCCGCAACAAGTACGAGACCGCGGTCACCGTGGACAACCCGGACAAGGTCCGGCCCCGGACGCACTCCACCGTCGACGGCTACGACCTGGAGCTGCCCGCGGTGTGGAACAGCGTAAAGCGGCTCGACGAGGTCATCGACGTGGACTACTACCTCCCGGGGTGCGCGCCCCCGCCGAACCTCATCATGAACGCCGTCCTGGCCATACTCAAGGGGGAGCTGCCGCCCAAGGGCTCGGTCCTGGCGCCGGCGAAGTCCCTGTGCGAGACCTGCCCCCTGAACGAGACCAAGCCGGAGAAAATCACCATCGGCGAGTTCAAGCGGGTGGCCACCAGCCAGCCCGACCCCACGGAGTGCTACCTGGCGCAGGGCTTCATCTGCCTGGGCCCGGCGACGAGGGGCGGCTGCGGCGAGCGCTGCATCAGCGCCAACATGCCCTGTCGCGGCTGCTTCGGACCGCCCCCCGAGGCCCTGGACCAGGGGACCAAGCTATTGTCGGCCATCGCCTCCGCCGGGACCTCCCAGACGGAGGAGGACGCCGCCGCGGTCGCCGCCAACCTGGTGGACCCCGCCGGAACCCTATACCGATTCAGCCTGCCCAGCTCGATTCTCAAGCGCGGGCTTCCAAGGAGTGAGGGATAATGAGCACACGGGTCACCATCAATCCAATCACCCGCCTCGAGGGTCACGGCAAGATTGAAATCTTCCTCAACGACGCCGGCGACGTCGAGCGGGCCTTCTTCCAGGTGCCCGAGGTCCGGGGGTTCGAGACCTTCTGCATCGGGCGCCCCTCCGAGGAGATGCCCCGCATCACCGAGCGCATCTGCGGCGTCTGCCCCACCGCCCACCACATGGCCTCCACCAAGTGCCTGGACGACCTGTGGGGCGTGGAGCCGACCCGCGCGGCCTGGCTCATCCGCCGCCTCGTCTACAACGCCTTCACCTTCGAGGACCACAACCTCCACTTCTTCTTCCTGGGCGGGCCGGACTTCATCGTCGGGCCCACCGCCCCCGCCGCCGAGCGCAACATCCTGGGCGTCATCGGCAAGGTCGGCCTGGAAATCGCCGGCAAGCTCATCAAAATCCGCCG
>CAYTCV010000171.1:0-2041 GCA_964436465.1 uncultured bacterium | reverse complement strand
CGGGCGACCGGCTCCACCAGCACGATGCCCTCCCCTGCCTCGTTCATGAGCCCCGACGTGAAGATAAATGGGTAGCGCTCCCCGTGGATGGTCCTCCCCTGTCCGACGGCCGCGTAGGCGGAGGTGTGCGCGGGGATGGCGGCGAGCCTTCCATCGTAGGCCACCCGTACCCGGAGCTCGGGATGCTCCTCGAACAACCATCGCTGCAGCTCGCTCTCCAACGGCCAACAGCGGACGGGGAAGGCCAGCCTGTCGTCGAAACGCAGGACCGGCTGATAGGGTAAGACCGGGCGGATGTTGTGGTACAGCGAAACGGTCATGGCGCACCCGGAGAGCTCGAATTTGGGGGGTGTCCTGTTCTCCTCGTCCCTGACGCTGCTCGTGATGGAGAGTAACGCCGTCTCACCGGGGGTCCCCGCCGCCGCCCAGAGCTGCGGGTCCACGATGCACCAGGGGAGGGAGGGGTCGAGCCGGACCACGATGAGCTTCGCCAGCTCGACGGCTTTGAGCCTCCGCTCCTCCTCTTCCGCTGTCCTCGGAGGGCTCCGGTAGGCCATCTTCTCTATGCCCCACAGCAGGTTGTCCAGGTTTATAGGCAGGGACCTGTCGGCGGGGGTTTGGGTGTAGGCTAATGTCACCGGGTCGAGCAGGATGTAGGCCGGCCGGAGGTCCAGCGAGTCCTTGAACATCGTGTACCCGAGGTACAGGGCGTCGGCATAGGCCCGGCCGCCCAGGTTCTTCGGCTCGTCGAAGGCGGAGATGACCAGGAATTGCCCGCGGCCGTCGCGCAGGACGTAGGAGATGCGCTCATGCGCATTGTCGCGGAACCTGACCATGCGCCGGCCGTCCTTCTGGTCCAGCCAAAGGGTCACCTTCCCGTGGGCGCGGCCCCACAATGGGTCCAGGGCGTCCCGCAGGGCGTCGGCGTCCTTGAAGGCCCATCCCAGTGAGTGGATGACGGACATATCGCCACCTCGAACTTCCTACGGCTCCGTTCACAGGAACCTGTACCGCGCCGGCTCGCCCTCGGCGGCGACCCGGCCCTCTTTCTCCAACAGCCACAGGATGTGCTCCAGGAAGCCGACCAGGTCGTCGGGCCGCGAGAACCCGGCCTCGCGCATCAGGCTCCTCACCCGCTCCTCCAGCTCGTCGAGGGTCATGGGTCGTTCCCGCAGGAGGCCGGCCACGGCCAGCCGGGAGAACAGGAGCATCCAGTGGGGCTCGGAGCCGGGGTCCACCGGGCCGGCCCGGGCCTCCCCATCCGTCATCATGGTCGGAGCGGACAGGAAGCCGATAGGCTTCGACTTCCCCCTCTTGCGTTGCTCTTTCATGGTTGTCAGCGGTTCTCGCCGCCGAGGCGGACCACGTCGCCGAAGGGCGGCGTGACCGCGTGTCTGCTTTTGGTGAGGCACCAGATGAGCTCCAGGCCATCGTACCCCGTGGGCCAGGGGGCGTACCCGTCGGTCAGCACGACGTTGCACCGGGCCCACAGGCGGTGGTCGTCCACCCAGCCGAAGGCGTTGATGAAGGAGGTCCCGCCGCGCCCGGTGAGCGTGATTCTCCGCCAGTCGCCCCGGCGGTAGGACCGAACGAGCTCGCCGTTGACCGGCTGCACCTGGACGTCGAAGGTGACCAGGTCAATGGTGTACCCCGAGCTGATTTCCTCGATTTCGGCGAAGAAGTCCTCCAGGTTTTTCGATGAGATGCTCCCCGAGACGTCCACCAGCACCAGGAGCCTGTCCCGGGCGTGGTGGCTCTGGCCCTTGACCCCGAATTTGTTGTAACGGCGGTTCCGCCGGGAGAACGTCCGCCGAGCGCCGCCCAACTGGCGGCCGGTGACGCTCCTCAAGGCCCTCTTCCAGTCCACCGTCGGCACGGAGAGCTCCCGGAGGATTTCGCTCAAATCGCCGGGGACGTTGCCGGGCGCGTTCTCGGCCGCGCTGCGCATCATCTTCCCCAGGAGGCCCCGGAGCTGGACCTCGTCGGGGCTGTCCCCCCAGACTTCGTGGTCCCCCAGCCGGTCCAGGGCCAGCTCCAGGTC
>CAYTCV010000170.1:0-2110 GCA_964436465.1 uncultured bacterium | reverse complement strand
CTCTCCCTCCGGGAGAGGGATTGAGGGTGAGGGCCACCTTATAAAAAACGGGCGGTCCTGAACGGCGCGCCGTCGGTCCGCCCCTACGAGCAAATCGCGAACCCACCCCGTAGGGGCGCCCGGCAGGACGAGTCCTCCACGGTCGCCCGTATGTCCCCTCCCCCCTCTGGGGGGAGGGTTAGGGTGGGGGGTTCCGAAAAAACGGCGGGGACTGAAGTCCCCGCCCTACATTTGGGAACGGATATTTACCGCCGGCGAACGGCAATCCAGGAGACGTCGTCGCCGCGCTTGAGCCCGACCTTGCGCGCCAGGGCCAGGGACGGCTCATTCTGTTGCTTGATGTGGGCGTGGGGGAGCCAGCCGCCCGCGAGAACGGCCCGGACCATCCCGAAGGAAATTTCCTCGGCCAGCCCCAGCCGCCGGTAGGCCCGGCGGGTGTAGATGTGGCCCAGGGAGCCCGAGCCGTGCGTTATGCACCAGGCCCCCGGCTCGCCCCGCTCGTCGTAGAAGGCCAGGGTGGGGCCGGACTCGATGCGCCAGCGAATGTAGCCGACGGAGTCCGCGTCATGTTCCCCGAACTCCCAGTGGGCCTCCACCACGCGGGCGTGCTCCGGCTTCAGGGGCGCCAGGGGAACGCGGGGCTCCCGGGGCGGCGGCGAGTCCCAGTAGTGGACCCAACACCGCGTCAGCCAAAGCTTCTCACCCAGCTTCAGCAGCCGCTCGCAGCAGCGCTGCTCCAGGCCGGCGAAGCGGTAGGCGTCCAGGAAATACGCCCGGGCCTCCGGGGCGTCGCCCAGGGCCCCCTCGACGAGCTCCCGGTAGGCCGCGGAGTCGAAGTACTCCAGCGCCAGGTCGAGCTTCTCCGGCTCCCGGGAGAAGAAGAGGTTGCCCCAACTGGCCACCAGGACGCAGGCCGGGTTTTCGAGGTCGTCCACCAGGCAGAGCCGGAAGGGCTCGCCGGGCTCCGGCTGCTGGTGGAAGAGGGTGTAGGCAATCATGGCGGAGGCCGGGGGATTCTCCGCCAGGAGGCCGCGCAGCTTTTCGTAATCGGTGAGCTCCCGCAGCATCCGCGCCCCCGTTTTTTGCGGCACGTTCCCGGGGTTATTATACGTCATCGGGCGCCGGGGATAAAGATGCGGGGGCGGGATGAACCGCCCCCGGGAGCGATGGTGGATTCGTGTTGAAGGGCGTTCCGGTGTCGCCTTACCCTCTTTTTACCGCTTCTTTAAACGCCCGCCTGGCTCCGGAAGGCAGTATAGCGGGGTAATTCGATAATTTCAGGCGGAAATTAGTTGATTACCCCGACGCGGCCTCCAGGCTCTCCGCCAACGCCACCGTGTCCTCCACCAACATCTCCAGATACCCGGCCGGGATGCGGAAGAAGAAGTACTGACCCCAGGTGAAGGTGCAAATGAGCCGGCCCCGGACGACGTAGATGCTCTCCAGGCGCCACATCCAGCGCAGGAAATAGCGGACGAAGGCGCGGGCGAGCCGCGGGTCTGTGCGGAAGATTTCGGCCAGACGCGGTTCGGCGCGGCGCGTGCGGAAAATCAAATTGAACGCGGAAACGGGCGCGGTGAAGTCTTCCATCCCCCTCTCGGACCGCTTGTCGGGCCGGTACATCGCCAGATACACATCGCGCCCCTGGAAGGCGACCGAAACCATGGCGTCCGAATCCGGCTCCACCACGACCTCGTGGCCGCGGACGGTTCCGGTGATTTCCCCGAACTCGTTGAAAGACTCCGACGGGGTGTGGGTGAGGCCGAGCCGCTTCGCCTCGGTGGGTAGCCTCTTCCAGGAAATCATCCGCGCGATGGGGGAGAAGGTTATCCCGGTGACGAGGCGCGCCATGGTCAGGGGGGTGAAGGTGAACAGGAAGCGGTACAGCGCGCGCAGGACGTAAAGGATGGCGAACATGGGCGGCTCCCCGGTTGCTCCATTGTTCATTATACACAAAAGAGGCCGACCGACGGCGCGCCGTTTAGGTCGGCCCCTACGAGGTTGTCGTAAGATACGAATCTAACTCGTAGGGGCGTACCTTTAGGTGCGCCCTGTTCACTTCTGCCTAATAATATGGAGGGGATTACCTTCGGTCGCAGATACCTATCCC
>CAYTCV010000169.1:0-2208 GCA_964436465.1 uncultured bacterium | reverse complement strand
CTCACCACTCCCCGCCCCGGGTCAGGTCGTGCCAGGAATCCAGGAACGCCATGAACGGCCGGCAGAAGCGGAACATCTCCACCGCCTCCTCCAGCCAGCCCCGCCGGTCGAGCCAGTCTCCCGGCTCCCGGGGCGCGTAGGTCACCAGCCCCTTGTAGAGGAAGAGCTCGGGGTGGGGCAGGTCGAGCCCCCGCGCCTCGGACGGCGTCCGCTTGAGCTGAGGCGCCGAGAGGGGATATTTTTCCGAAACGCGGGACACCTCGTCGCCGAACCGCCGGTTCACCCCCGGCTCCGCCACCCAGCTCCGGTAGGCGCGGACGGCGGCCGGGGACGGCGCGTACCACCCGTTGGTCCAGAACACCTCGTCCGGGGCGAAGTGGAGGTAAAGGCAGGGGCTGTCCGAACGGTCGCCCCGGAAAATCAACAGACCCAGGTGGGTCTTGTACGGCGACTTGTCCGGGGAGAAGCGCACGTCGCGGTTGATTCGGTAGAGGCTCCGGTTGACCCGCGGGTCGGCGACGTAGCCCGGGTAGAGCGGCCCGACCTGTTCCCAGACCCAGCCCAGAATCTCCCGCAGGGCGGGGACCAGGACGTGGTCGTAGTAGTGCCGGTTCTCCTCGAACCAGCTCCGCGCGTTGTTGCGGGCGAGGTCCCGGAGGAACTCGATTCCCGCGGAGGGAAAAACGGGTTGACCGGTCATGCGTACCCCCGTCGTCGGCGGCCCGTTCATTTTACCCCGGCCGCGCCGCCCTGTCAGCCCGGTCTACCGCATAGCCGGCCCATGGTTTATAATGACCGGAAACGCTTTCCTTTTTTCCCGGCGCGAACACCCGCGCCATAAACCGGAGGCCGGAGAAGATGGCCGTCGAGATTCGACCCGTGGAGACCAAGAAAGAGCTGAAGGAATTCATCTACCTTCCCAGCAGGATATACGCCGGGGTTCCGCAGTGGGTGCCGCCCTTCTACGACGAGGAGCGCAAGTACTACGACCCGAAGAAGAATCCGGCCTTCGCCTCCGCCGACGCCAAGTGCTTCCTGGCGTATTCCGACGGGCAACTGGTGGGGCGCGTCATGGGCATCGTCTCCCACAAGATGAACGACCGCTGGAAAACGAAGGACGCCCACTTCTGCCTCCTGGAAAGCCCCGACGACATCGAGGTGGCCCGGGGGCTCCTGGACGCGGTGGAGGACTGGGCCAGGGCCGCGGGCATGGAGACCGTCACCGGGCCCCACGGCTTCTCCGACCAGGACCCCGAGGGGATGCTGGTCTCGGGCTTCGAGCACCGCGCCACCATCGCCAGCTACTACAACTTCCCCTACCTGCCGGAGCTGGTCGAAAAGTGCGGCTACGTCAAGGACTACGACTACCGCGTCTTCTGGATAAAAATCCCCGACGAGGCGCCCCCCGTGTACCTGAAAATCATGGAGCGCCTCGAGCGCCAGGGCTTCGTCCTGGTGGAGTTCGAGACGAAGAAGGAGCTCAAGCCCCACCTGGACAACTTCGTGGTCATCATCAACGACACCTTCGAGCACATCTACGGCTACGCCCACATGACGGCCGAGGAGGGCCGGGCCCTCATCGACTCCTACCTGCCCCTCATCGACCCCCACTTCATGAAGTACATCTACCGGGTCCCCAAGGAAGAGGTCGGGCGGCCGGTGGACCCCAAGACGGACGAGGTCGTGGGCTTCATCGTGGGCATGCCCGACATCACCGAGGGCATCCGGAAGGCGAAGGGGAACGTGCTGCCCTTCGGCATCTTCAAGTTGTTAAAGGCGCGAAACACCACCAAGCAGCTCGACCTGTTCTACGCCGGGGTGCTGGAGAAGTACCGCAACCTCGGCCTGACCACCATGTTCGCGGTGGGGCTCATCCGCGACGCGAAGGCGCGGGGCCTGGAGTACATCGACGCCCACCAGGAGCTGGAGTTCAACTCGAAGGTCCACGAGGAGTGGGGCCGCTTCGAGCACCGGGAGTGGAAGCGGCTGCGCATCTTCGTCAAGGAGCTGGTTCCGGGCGGGCTGAAGCGCTACCAGGACAACACCGAGGAGGCCGTTCCGCGGCACATGCTCCAGGGCGCGGAATAAATTCTCCCTCCCCCCTCTGGGGTAGGGAAGGTAGGTGCGGGGAACGTAAATACAGCTCGATTTACGCCGTAGGGGCGACCGGTAGGACGAGTCCTCCACGGTCGCCCGCGGGCGGGTGTG
>CAYTCV010000168.1:0-2353 GCA_964436465.1 uncultured bacterium | reverse complement strand
GTAGGGCGGGGATTTGCCAGGGGCATAGCTCGCTTCGCTCGGTTACCTTCGGTCGCAGATACCTATCCCCGCCGCTTTTTAACCCACCTCTAATTGCAATTCAGTATCTATTACGACTCACGAGGTATTCCCTTGACAAGCCCGCAATTTCCATCTACACTAAATCCGGTTAATCGGATAACGCAAAACTACGTAAAAGGAGACGCGCCGTGGCCGAAGCACCCACCCTCACCGATTTCAAGGATACGGCGAGGCTGTTCCGCGCCCTCGCCCACCCCCTGCGGCTGGCCATCACCTGCGGCCTGGCGCGCTCGCCGGTCACCCAGGGCGAAATCGTCGCCGTACTGGGGCGGCCCCAGAGCACCGTGGCCCAGCACCTGGCCAAGCTGCGCTCGGCCGGGGTCGTCGCGGGCAGCCGCGACGGGGTCCAGGTGGTGTTCCACGTCACCGACCCCGCGGCCGGCGCCGTAATCGAGGCCGTCTGCCGCCAGCGGCACAACAACGTCCTCAAGGAAATAACCTGGCAAAAACTCGGCGAGCTCGACTGGAACTCAATATAGGGATATTCAGCGGTCAATCTTTAAAGGAGCCGACATGGCAGGGTTGAGCAGGAAAGAACGGGAGTATCTCCAGGAACGATTCCCCGGTCGGGTCACCTTCGATAAAACCGAGCGCATGCTCTACGGTCACGATATCGCGTCGGTCCCCAAGCTTTTGAAGCCGCTCATCGGCGGCACGACCCCCCGGGCCGTGGTCCAGCCGTCCGACGAGGCCGAGCTGGCGGAGCTGGTGACCTGGGCCTACGGTCGCGGCATCCCGCTCACGGCTCGCGGCAAGGCCACCTCGGGCTACGGCGGCGCCCTGCCGCTCCGGAAGGGCCTGGTGGTGGATTTTTACCGGATGCGCGACGTCCTGGAAATTTCCCCCGAAGGCCACACCGCCACCGTGGAGCCCGGAATAACCTGGGAGCAGCTCGACGAGCGGTTGAAACCCCGGGGCCTGACCCTGCGGACCTACCCCACCAGCTACCCCTCCTCGACGGTGGGCGGCTGGCTGGCCCACGGGGGCGCGGGGCTGGGCGGCTACGAGTACGGCTACTTCGCGGACAACGTGGTCTCCGCCCGCGTGGTCCTGTCCACGGGCGAGGTGCGCGACGTCGCCGGGGACGACCTCGACCTCGTATCCGACGCCATGGGCACCACCGGGTTCATCAGCCGGGTGACCGTCCGGGTCATGCCCGCCGAGGAGCTGGACGTCATCTCCATCTCCTGCAACGACGCCCACGACCTCCAGCGCTTCATCGAGCGCATCATGGCCGAGGGGCTGCCGGTGTGGTCCATGATGTTCATCAACCCGCGCATGGCGCACCTGAAGAACCTGTCGCCCCTGCGGGAGCACCACGGGGAGCCGGTCGAGGAGCGGGTCCTTCTGCCCGAGTCCTACGTCATGACCCTCACCTTCCGCAAGAGCGACGCCGACCGCATCCACGCCTACTTCGACTCCCCGCATCCCGAGTGCTCCGCCGAGATTCTCTCCGATAAAATCGCCCGGCACGAGTGGGCGAACCGCTTCAACCTGATGGTGGTCAAGCGGCTCGGCCCGTCGCTCGTCCCGGCGGAGGTGGTGGTGCCCCTGGCCGCCCTGGGCGACGTGATGACCGAAATCGAGGACAAGCTCCGGCAGCCGGTGGTCAAGGAGGCGGTCATCATCCGCCAGGGCCGCAGCGGCGTGCCGGAGGCGGTCATCCTCGGCTTCATCCCGGCGGACGAGCGGCGCTTCGGCTACACGTTCCTGTTCGCCCTGTCGCTGTCCATCATGAAAATCGCGCTCAGGCACGGCGGTCGGCCGTATGCCACCGGGCTCTACTTCGCCGGTCTGGCCGGGAAGATTCTGGGGGCCGACAGGGTCAAGCGCCTCAAGTCCGCGAAGCGCGAGGCGGACCCCCGGGGCCTGCTGAATCCCCGCAAGGTGCTGAATAACGGACTGGTGGGGGCGTTCATGGGGCTGGCCGGATTCTTCGAGCCGCTGGTCCGGGCCCTGGGGAACGGGGTTTCCGTGGAAATCGGCGAGCGGCCCAAGAAGCCGGTCCGCGGCATACCCGCCGACGTGGCCTGGTACGCCTACTCCTGCTCCCAGTGCGGCTACTGCGTGGACGCCTGCGACCAGTTCTACGGCCGGGGGTGGGAGAGCCAGAGCCCGCGCGGCAAGTGGTACTGGCTCCGCCGGATGATGGAGGGCCATGCCAGGTGGGACCAGGCGATGGTGGACACCTTCCTGGTGTGCACGACCTGCGAGCTGTGCAACCTGCGCTGCTCGGCGTCGCTGCCCATCGAGCCGGCCTGGATGAAGCTGC
>CAYTCV010000167.1:0-2380 GCA_964436465.1 uncultured bacterium | reverse complement strand
CCCTTTGAGAGACGGTTATGGTATCACGCTCTCGGGCCGGTCGCTAAAGCTGGAGGGTGAAATCGGCCTTGAGGAACGCCCCCTGGTTGACCAGCCGGAAATCGTCGGTCGAATCGTCGTACCAGCGCTCGTAGGCCAGGTAGAGGTGGCTGTCCGGCAGGTATTCCCACCCCACCAGACCGCGGAAGGTGTAGCTGTCGTTCTGGTCGGAGCCCTGGGCGAACAGGCGCAGGTACAATTCCCGGGTGAAGAGCAGGTCCGCCGTTCCCCGCCAGATGTTGACGGTGTAATCTTCCACCGGTTCCCCTTCGCGGAACCACCAGCGGACGACCTGGTACGACCCGGTCAGCGTCAGCACGCTGAAGGGGTAAACGTTGACGGTCGTCGAGTTGGAGAACATTTCCCCGAAGCCCAGGGTGGTGTAGTCGACCATTTCGGCGTACATGCTCTCGTTGGACAGCCAGAGCGCCCGGCCGTATTCGCTGTTGAAGCCCAGGGAGGTGTAGTACCAAAAATCGGCCTCTCCCGGATGGTAATACATATTGTCGTACCCGAAAGCGCCGTTCAGGGTAAAGTTCCAATTGAAGGCGGTCGTGGTGCTCATTTGAAGCTGGTACTGGCTCAGGCCCTCTTCCCAGTCGCGTTGCAGGACCTGGACGAAGTTGCCCCCCAGGGATAAATTCCGCAACGCGGCGTCGTCGAAGCGCCAGGTGTGGCTGGCGTTGTAGGTGAACAGGCGCAGGTAGGGAATCCCGAAGAAAAATCCGGTCTCGCCGATGTCGAACCCGGGGCTGCTGTCCGCGTAGGTGAGCCACGTCTGGAAGCTGCCGTCGGTGAAGGACGCCCCCAGGGTGGTGGCGAACCGGTCCTCGAATTCGTTGACGGCGTGGCGGCTGTCGTAGTCGCCGAGCAGGGAGCCCCAGACGTTCCAGACGCCCTCGCCGAAGTAGATGTCGAAGTCCGCGCCGTAAGAGGCATAATTGTAAGCCGGCTCGGCGGTTTCCCAGTCGGTCTCCACCCGCCGGGCGAACCGGGCCGTGCCCATCAGCCCCACGAGCGACCCCGGATTGACGGCGTGAGTCAGCCGGATGACCGCCCAGTCGCTCTCCGGTTCCGCCGCCAGGTCGGTCACCGCCTCGCCCGTGTGGGCGTAGAAGGCCCCCAGGCCGAAGCTGCCCAGCTTGCCCGTCAGCCGTCCCCCGGCCAGTATCTGCGAGTCCTCGTACAGCCCCTCGGAGGTGAACAGGCGCTTGCCAATGCGCCGGGAGTAGAAGGGGTTGTAGCTGGTGAAGTTGAAGTAGGTCGAGTCGCGCAGGAAGAAAGGCCTCGTCTCCGGCGTGTAGACCGGGTCGAGCCCTATCTGGTACTGGTCCGGGTCCAGGTCGATTTCGGCGAAGTCGGGCAGTACCGTCCCCGCCAGGGTCAGGCTGCGGCCCAGGTCCACGTCGAAGTCCAGGCCGCCCAGGCCGTTCCAGTCGTCCACGTCTCCGTCCCCCGCCTCGGGGAGGTTGCGGTACTCGCCCTTGGCGTAAGGCACCAGCTTCACGCCCACGCCCTCGCTCACCCCTTCGATGCCGGTCAGCCCGACGGCGTCCACGACGTCGAACATGTTGTGCTCGTAGGGGACCTCGACGACGTAGGTCTCCTCGCTTTTGCGGCGGATGACCCGCCCGGCGTTGAACAGCCAGTACCGGTGCGGGTTCTCCTCGAACTTGAAGTTGCTGAAGGGGATTTCGAACTCGGCCGTCCATCCCCGTTCATCAATCCTCGCGGCCACGTCCCAGTGGGCGTCGTACTGGTAGTTGCTGTACGTGGCGCGGTTGTTGTAGAGGCAGTCGAACTTGACCCCGGCCGGGTTCGTGCTGAAGTAGTAGAGCTGCAACCCGCTGCCCGTGGGGTCGAACCAGATGTCGACGTTGTCGTCGGCGCTGACGCTGGAATCCCGGCGGCGCAGGTTACTGACGATTCCCCCGGGCTCGGAGTCGAAGCACTCCACCCCCACGTAGATGGCGAGGTCGGTGTAGCCCAGGTAGAGCCTGGTCAGCTCCGTGGAGGGCTCGCCGGGCGCGGGGTCCCGCTGGACGTACCCTTCCCATACCGTCGCATCCTCCCAGCAGGGCTCGTCGAGAGAGCCGTCCAGCGTCGGCGGGCAGTCCAGCCGGGGAACCGGGTAGGTTTCGGTCGCCCCACAGATGCCGACCAAGAGGATGAGCAGGTGGTTGATGACCGTCTTCACCCGGGCCCCCTCGGGTTTACCCGGCGATGTCCGCCGGGTGGCGTGTTGCTGGAGAGCTTGACAGGAGCGCGTTTATGGCTATACTATCTTTCACCGT
Organism: uncultured bacterium; assembly: GCA_964436465.1. Classification (GTDB taxonomy): domain Bacteria; phylum RBG-13-66-14; class RBG-13-66-14; order RBG-13-66-14; family RBG-13-66-14; genus RBG-13-66-14. The sequence goes on along the minus strand of CAYTCV010000167.1, from coordinate 47 downwards.
CTTCCGCCGGAGTGGTGAAACTGGTAGACGCAGGGGACTCAAAATCC
>CAYTCV010000166.1:0-2440 GCA_964436465.1 uncultured bacterium | reverse complement strand
CTCCCTGTGGGAGCGGGGCATGAGTGAGGGGCGGGCCGCCGTTCAGGTCGGCCCCTACGTCATCGCCGTGCGGCGTCCACCCACCATTCAATCCCGCCCAAAAATGATTTAAAATCCCCGTGGTACGCCGAACCGAGGAGGAACCCATGGCCCGCCTGGGCGTGAACATAGACCACATCGCCACCCTGCGCCAGGCCCGCCGGACCTTCGAGCCCGACCCGGTGAACGCCGTGGGCATCGTGGAGCGGGCCGGGGCCTTCGGCATAGTCTGCCACCTGCGCGAGGACCGCCGGCACATCGGCGACCGCGACCTGCGCCTCATCCGCGAGCTTTGCCGGAGCCACCTGAACCTGGAGCTCGCCGCCGAGGACGAGGTCGTCGAAATCGCCCGCGAGGTCGGTCCCGACACCTGCACCCTGGTCCCCGAGCGCCGGGAGGAGGTCACCACCGAGGGCGGCCTGGACGTGGCCGGGCAGATGGACAAGCTGAAAAAGGCCGTCGAGCGGCTGTCTCCCATCCCCGCCAGCGCCTTCATCAACCCCGTGGAGGCCCAAATCATGGCCGCCCTGGACGCCGGGTTCACCGCCGTGGAGCTGCACACCGGGGAGTACGCCAACGCCAGGCCGGGGCCGGAGCGCGAGGAGCAGCTCGCGCGGCTGGCGCAGGGGGCGGATATCGCCGCCGAGCTCGGGCTCTACGTCGCCGCCGGGCACGGGCTCACCTACCTCAACGTCGCCCCCGTCGCGGAGCTGGGCGTCTTCGCCGAGTTCAACATCGGCCACTCCATCATCGCCCGCGCCGTCTTCACCGGCCTGGAGGAAGCGGTGCGCGAGATGGCGCTGTTGGTCGGCTGATGGACTTCGTCGGGGCCCAGGATTACCTTCTGTCCTTCGCCGACTACGAGCGGAAGGACCGCTTCACCTACGACACGCGCACGTGGAACCTGGTCGCCTTCCGCAAATTCCTCGATGAGCTGGGCGCCCCCGACGGGGCGTTTTCCATCGTCCACGTCGCGGGGACGAACGGGAAGGGCGCGGCGGCGGCGGCGCTGGCGGCCCTGTTGGCCGCGGCCGGAAAAAGGGCCGGCCTCTACACCTCCCCCCATCTGGTAAAAATTCGGGAGCGCGCCCGCGTGGACGGCGCGATGATTCCGGAGGCCGATTTCGCCCGCCTCACCGCGAGGCTGAAAAAACTCCAGGAAGAATCCGGCCACGGCGCGGGCGGCGGCTACCGCACGACCTTCGAGCTTTTAACCGCCCTGGCGCTCCTTTTCTTCGCCGAAAAAAAAGTGGAGTGGGCCGTGCTCGAGGTGGGGCTGGGCGGGCGGCTGGACGCCACCAACGTGGTCGAGCCCGCGCTCTGCCTCTTTACGCGCATCGCCCTGGACCACGAGGGGGTGCTGGGGGAGGGGCTGGAGTCGGTGGCGCGGGAGAAGGCGGGGATTCTGAAGCCCGGCGTCCCGGCGATTAGCGTCCCGCAGAAGCCCGTGGCGCGGGACGTTCTGGAGGCGCGGGCGGCGGAGGTCGGGACGGAGGTCTTTTTTCTCGACGAGAAAGATGCGGCCGACTTCGGCCTGGACGGGGAGCGGCGGGTGCTCTTCCGCGGCGTTCCGCTGGCGCTGCGCGGCGACTTCCAGCGGTGGAACCTGGGCCTGGCGCTGGCGGCGTACAAATCCCTCGCCGGGCGCTTCGGCTTTCCAGCGGATGATATTACGCTAACACGGGCCCTGAAGGGCCTGCGGTGGCCGGGGCGCTTCGAGGTCGTCGGCGAGCGGCCCACCGTCGTTCTGGACGGCGGCCACAACCCGGCGGCGCTGGCGGCGATTTTTTCCGAAGTCCTCCGGCTGCCGGCGGAGCGCCGGTTCCTCGTCCTCGGCATTTCCTCGAATAAGGATATTTCGCAGATGTGCGCCCGGGCCGGGTTTTTCGACCGCATTTTTCTGACGCGGGCGGACAATCCCCGGGCGGCGGCGGTGGGGACGCTGGCGGCGCTGCTGCCGGTTGAAAAAACCGTCGCGGTTCCGGGCGGTCCCGTGGAGGCGCTGCGGGCGGCGCTGGATGAATCCCGGCCGGGGGATTTGGTCCTGGTCGCGGGGTCGCTGTACGTGGTGGGGGAGGTCAAGGCGCGGGCGGCGGAGCTGGGGCTGGACGGGAGCCTGGAGACGTGGGTCGGGGCGTGATTTGCGATGATGTAGGGCGGTCCCTCTGCGGGCCGCCGCGATTTTTTTATAAGGTAGCCCTCACCCCGGCCCGTCGGCGCGCCGCTCCCACAGGGAGAGGGAGGCCGCGGGTCGCCGCGTTTTTTTATGTTCCCGGCCCCGCCCCTCACCCCAACCCTCTCCCCAAAGGGGAGAGGGGGCCGCTGCACCTCTAACTGCGGCCTCGTAAATGTAGGGCGGGGACTTCAGTCCACGCCGATATTTAAAAAAACACGGCGGCCC
>CAYTCV010000165.1:0-2471 GCA_964436465.1 uncultured bacterium | reverse complement strand
GGCGGAGTAGCTCAGCCGGTTAGAGCACACGGCTCATATCCGTGGAGTCAAGGGTTCGAGTCCCTTCTCCGCCACCAAAAAGAAAGCATCCCTGAAAGGGATGCTTTTTCGACGGGTTCCGCGGGTCAGTACAGCGCCTTGATTTCGCCCCAGGTGCAGCTTTTCACCGCCGGGTTGGGCTCGGTCCTGAAGAACCAGTTGATGTCGTGGTCCGTTTCGTTGCCGATTAAATCGGCCAGGCCGGCGGCCACGGTGCAGGTTATGTAATCGAGGTAGGGCAGGTCGGAGTCGGGGGTGAAGGTGCAGACGACGTCCAGGGGGTCGATGTCGTCGATGTGCAGAACCCCCGATATCACGCCGGTCGGCGAGGGGCCGTCGGTGCTGAAGGCCAGGGCGTAGTCCAGACGGTCCTTCGAGGCGTCCTTCGCGGTGAACTCGATGGTCACCGTGTCCACCCCGGAAACGTCGTCCACCACGTGGAAGGTGATTATCACTCCCACGGGCACGCCCTCGGCGCCGTCCTCGGGGTCCATTTCGGTCACCTCGGGCGGGTGGAAGTCGTCGGGGAGCTCGCCCTCCCAGTAGCAGCGGAGCATGAAGTCGCTCAACATGGTGGTGGGGGCCCAGGAGCCCTGATAGCCGGTCCAGTCGTGCGTGCCGGCCTCGGCGTCCACGGCCACCGAATCGCAGTACGGGTAATTGCCGATTTGTTCGAAGGCGACGTAGAACGTGCTGGTGGACAGTGCGACGGAGGTTTCGACCCACTCGAAGGAGCCGGGAGCCACGAACCCCAGGTAGGTGCGGTCGAGGTCCGAGCCCGGATGGCCGCTAACGTCGTCGAAGACGTGCATGTAGCAGCCCTGGTAGGTCGAATCGGGCCAATCGGGATAGGTCACGGCGCCGTAGAAGGTGACCACGCCGTCATCGAAGCCCGCCGTCTTTTCCTCGTCGAACTGGACGGCCCAGTAGTTGCCGCCGGTGAACCAGCACCAGAAGTAGTCCACAACCCCGTCGTCCCAGTAGAACTCGTACACCTCCGGCGGGCCGGGGTGGGCGTCCACGGCCGGTCCCGTGACGGACGCGGCCCGCGGTGAGGCTGCGGCGCACACCGCGAGAACGAGCACGATGCCTGATATCAATCTTCTCATGGGCTCCCTCCAAATGCTATGGGCATTATTTCAGACACGCCTCATGTTGAGCAGCTCTAGTACAGCGCCTTCACCCGACCCCAGGTGGTGTCGGTCACGCGAGGCTCGTCCTGGGTCTCGAAGCTCCAAACTTCATCGTCTCCCATCTCGTTGCCCGCCCTGTCCGCCAGTGTGCCCGGGACGGTGCAGGTGATGGTCTGGCCGTAGGGCAGGTCGGAGTCGGGCGTGAACGTGCAGACGACATCCCAGATAACGGAGTCGTCAATCACCAGCTCGCCGGAGATTATACCGGTGGGCGAGGGCCCGTCGGTGCTGAAGGCCAGGTTGACGCGCTTGGGGCCCCGGGAGGCGTCCTCGACGGTGAACTCGATGGTTGCGATATCCACTCCGGAGATGTCGTCAAACACATGGAATACGATTGTCGTATCCACGGGCACACCCACGTCACCGCCTTCCGGCTCCCTGTCCACGACTTCGGGCGGCGTGTAATCATAGTAGTCGCCCCAGTTGCAGCGGACCATGAAATCGCCGAAGACGGACGTCGGGGACCAGGAGCCCTGGTAACCGGTCCAGTTGTGGGTACCTGATTGTGCATCGACGGCCACCGAGTCGCAAGTCGGATAGTTGCCAATCTGCTGGAAGGCGATGTAGAAAACGCCGGTGGTCACGTATATGCCAGGCTCCACATCGACCCACTGGTAGACGCCGCTCTCGGTGAACTGCAGGAAATTATGCCCCAGGTCGGCGCCCGGGTAGCCGCCCAAGTCTTCGAAGGTGTGCATGTTGCAGCCCTGGAACGTCGAGTCCGGCCAGTCGGGATAGGTCACCGCGCCGTACTCGTTCACCGACCCGGAAGCACCACCGGTCTTCACCTCGTCGAACTGTACGGCCCAGTAGTTGCCGCCGCCGGTCCACCAAACCCAGCCGCTGCTGACCACGCCGTCGTCCCAGTAGAACTCCCATCCCGACGGCGGGCCGGGGTGGGCGTCAATGGCTGGTCCGGTGGTGGATACGGCGTTGAAGGCCGGGCAGGACGCGGCGACGAACAGTACAAACAAACGTTTCATGTTTTCCTCCTTCTCCCACTCACTTAAATTACTACATTTTATCCCCGGGCGCAAGGCAGGGGCGACCGAGGCCGCCCCTCTCCCGGCCTAGAGAAAAACCTAGTACAGCGCCTTCACCCGGCCCCAGGTGGTGGCGCTCACCCTGGCCCCCTGGGTCTCGAAGCTCCAGACTTCGTCTTGTCCCATCTCGTTCCCCGCCCTGTCCGCGAGTGTGCCCGGGACGGTGCAGGTGATGGTCTCGCCGTAGGGCAGGTCG
>CAYTCV010000164.1:0-2472 GCA_964436465.1 uncultured bacterium | reverse complement strand
TTGAACACCAGCTTCACCCGCCGGGGGTCGTCGGGGTTGACCAGGCACCGCACCGACCCGCCCAGCGACTCCCGGACCCGCTCCACCGCCGACGGCGGCAGCGGCATCTCCACCTCGTTGTCGTAGGGCTCCCCGCCGGGAAGGGTCACAATCATTTTAACACGACACACGGGGAGAAAATTCTCGCTCCGGCCGGTGTCCTCCAGGGAGAGCAGCCGCGCCGTCCCCTCGCGCCCCCGGGATTTCAACAGGCGCTCCTCGGCCTCGGAGAATTCGAGGCCCACGCGCAGCGGCGGGACGTCCTCCGCGGCCCAGTCAATCATCAGCCGCCGCGGTTTCTCCGGGTGCACCTTGAGCGGCAGGATGCGGCCCGGCTGCACCTGCGGCACGGCGAAGCGCGGGACGACCAGGTCCAGGGCGACCTCGTAGGGCGTGCGGGAGCCGTCGTGGACCTCGAAGCGGACGTTGAGGTAGGGGTTTTCGTTGACGGTCATGATGCCGCCCTCGCTGGATTCGCCGACCGCGAGGACGACGCCGGAGGCCCGCCGCCCGTGCTCCTCCAGGTAGCGCCGCGAGCGGCCGCCGGATACAGCCCGCAGACTGCGGAAGATGAGCACGGAGGAGGGGATGAGACAGCAGACAACCGCGACGGCCGTCAGGGCGATGATTACGACGTCGTTGGTCGCCGGGGTGATGGCCCCGCCACCCTCCAGGATGAACCCGACCGGCAGCCACAGCAGCACCGGCAGGGCGCCGAAGTAGAGGTAGATGACGTGGAATTTTCGCCGGGCCATGTTACTTCCAGCGGACCAGAATCGTCTCGCGGCGGAAGAGCGCCACGGCGGCCTTCATCAAAAGAAGCGCCGCCAGCCCCAATCCTCCCGCCAGCGCCAGCATCCACAGCGGCGTGAAGAGCGTCACCCCCAGCACCTGCAGCGTGATTAGGCCGAAGAGCGGCAGGATGACCACCAGGGAGAGCGCCTGTGCGTTCTTGGCGTCCTGGGCCCGGCTCGACGCGATGACCCCCAGGGCGAAGCACAGCAGCGCCACCAGCGGCGTCAGGAGCAGGAAAAAGATGAGCCAGACGGGCTCCAGAAAGAATTTTGCGAAGTACGCGGGGCCGAAGAGGTGGACGGCCAGGAACATGAGGCCGGTGCTGACCCAGGTGGTGATTACGGCGGGGATGGCCCCGGCCAGCGCCTTCCCCCACAGAAGGACCGAGGTTTTCACCGGCATCGCCAACAGCGGCTCCAGCGTGCCGGTCTGCTTCTCCTCCACGATGCTGAAGGTGGACATGCCGTTGGCGACCAGGCACGGGATGAGGAGGAGGTAGAGCGGGAACTGCATGAAGATGAAGACGTTCATCCGCTCAAAGGGGTCCAGCGTGTCGAGGGCCTCCTGGTTCACGACCAGCTCCTCCACGGGCACCGGCGGCACCCCGGCCGGGTCCTCCGCGGTCATTTCGCTCCCATCGCCCGCCGAGGCCAGGATTATCCACGCCGCCTGCCCGGCCAGAATCACCGGCAGGAGCGTCAGGAAGAGGATGACGCTGACCGTGGCGAAGGAGTTCTTCCACTCCTTGGCGACGATGTTCTTAAGCTGACGCCCGACCGGTCCCATCTTCCCCCCCCTCCTCGATGAGCTTCAGATATACCTCTTCCAGGGAATGCTCGTCCTCGCGGAAGGAGAGGATGCGCCCCCCGGCCCCGACCACGGCCTCCGCCAGGTCCGGTCTCCTTTTATCGAATTCGTCCAGCTCCACGCGGAGCACGGTCCCCTCGGCGGACAGGCCTTTGACGAAATCCAGCGCCCGGAGCCGACCGGGGAGCTCTTCGGGGACCGATTCCAGCTCGACGACGACGAGTCGCTTGAACAGCCGGGCCCGGAGCCCCTCGGGAGTGTCCGCGGTCACCAGGCGGGTGTGGAGGAGGGCGATGCGGTCGCAGAGCTGCCCGGCCTCGTCGAGGTTGTGGGTGCAGAGGAAGATGGTGCGGCCCTCGCCCTTGAGGGCTTTGATGAGCCCGCGGACCTCGTGGGCCGCCTCGGGGTCCAGCGCCGCCGTGGGCTCGTCCAGGAATAAGAGGCGCGGCTCGTGCAGGAGCGCCCGGGCCAGCGACAGCCGCTGCTTCATCCCCTTGGAGAACCCGCCCACCCGGTCGTCGCGCCGGTCCCACAGGTCGAAAAGTTTCAGATACTTCTCGACCTGCGCTTCGGCGCTGATGTTCGGGTAGAACCGGGCGAAGAAGAGGAGGTTGTACCGGGCGGTGAGCTTCCGGTAGAAGCCGGGCGACTCGGTCAGAAGGCCGACCGTCTCGTGGAGCCGCTCCACGTCGGCGACGGGGTCCAGGCCGGCCACGCGGGCACTCCCCGACGTGGGGGAAATCATGCCGGTGAGCAGGCGGACGGTGGTGGTCTTCCCGGCGCCGTTGGGGCCGAGGAAGCCCAAAACCTCGCCCTCGGCGACGGCGAGGT
>CAYTCV010000163.1:0-2503 GCA_964436465.1 uncultured bacterium | reverse complement strand
GTAGGGGCGGGGCTCCGTCCCCGCCCGCGGGCGGCCACAGAGGGCCGCCCCTACGAGGTTGCCGCGCGATTCTGAATGTAGGGCGGGGACTTTAGTCCCCGCCGTTTTCACATTCCCTACCCTTACCCTCACCCTAACCCTGCCCCCAGAGGGGAGAGGGGACCGCGGCACCCCTTTTCGCGCCGTCTGTGCTATGCTTTTTTAACTCTGTTCCACCGACCCCAACCCAAGGAGAAACGGCCCCATGCGCGTCTTCATCATCGTCACCCACCCGCCCTACGGCAACGAGACCACCCGCTCAGCGCTGCGGGTGGCCCGGCGGCTCGTGAAAAATCCGGACACGGAGCTGGCGCTCTTTCTGATGGCCGACGCCGTGTACTGCGCCCGGAAGGGCGAAGCCCACGCCGAGGGCGTGTACGACCCGAATCTGGGCCACACCTACTCGGCGCCGCAGATGCTGGCGGCCATCCTGGACGTCGCGGAGGTCTTCGCCTGCGGCACCTGCATGGGCGAGCGCGATTTCAAGGAGGACGCGCTCCTCGACGGCGTCCACGTCGGCACGATGGACGTCATCGCCGAGTACACCGCCAGGGCGGACCGGGTACTGACGTTCTGAGGCTCAGCGCCTCGGGGGGCGCAGGCCGGCGACCCCCGCCATCAGCCGCACCACCCACGTGGTGAACTCGTTGGGCGCGAAGCGCTTGAAGAACATCGAGAGCTTCGCGAAGCCCCCGCTCGCCCAGTGGAGGCCGGGGCTGCGGGCGCCTATGGCCCGACGGATGGTGCGCGCCACCACCCGCGGGTCCACCGCCTGGCGGCCGTGCGTCATCTCGGAAAAGCGCTGCGGGACGATGCGGAGGAGGTCCGCATAGGGCGAATCGGGCCCGTCGCTCCACTTCGCCGGGCGCTTGAGCGACGTCCCGGCGAACCGGCTTTTCGTGGAGTACGGCTCGATGCTGACCGCGCGGATGCCCAGCGGCCGCAGCTCCAGCCGCCACTCCTCCACCAGGCCCACCAGCGCGAACTTGGTGGACGAGTAGAGGCCCATGAGCGGGTATCCCGCCCGGCCCGCCGTGGAGCTGACCACCACCAGCGTCCGCTTCCGCGAGGCGTCGGCGCGCATCAGCGGCAGGAAGGCCCGCGCCACCCGCAGCACGCCGAAGACGTTGGTGTCGAACTGGTCGAGAATCTCCGCGTCGGAGAAATCCTCCAGCACGCCCAGGTAGGGGAAACCGGCGTTGTTGACCAGGTTGGTCAGGCGGCCGTCATCGGCGCGGACCCGCTCGGCGGCGGCGGCGATGGTCGCCGGGTCGGTCAGGTCAAGCGGCAGGAGCTCGACTTCCACACCTGCCGCGGCGCAGGCCTCCAGGAGGGGGCCTTTTTTATCGAGGTCGCGCATCGTGGCGTAGACTTTATGCCCCGTCCGCGCCAGCTCCACCGCCGTCGCCAGACCGATTCCGGACGAGCAGCCGGTCACCAGGGTCACGGGTCGTTCCATCTTCGTTCCTCCCTCGAATCGCCTTGACACCCCCCGAGGCGGGCCCTATAATGCCCTCGGCTACACGCCCGAGGCGTCTTTTTATTGAGGAGACCGAACCGATGGCGCTCTATCGTATGGTCGGCGGGAAAATCCACCGCGCCACGGTGACCGAAACCGAGCTGGACTACGAGGGCTCGATTTCCGTGGACCCGGAGCTCTGGGAGCGGGCGGGCTTCCGGCCCGGCGAGCTCTTGCAGGTCTACAACCTGGCCAGCGGCGCCCGGTTCGAGACATATTTGATTGACGCGCCGCGCGGCTCCGGCATGGTCGGCGTCCGCGGCGCCGCCGCCCACCTGGCCCAAGTCGGCGACAAGCTCATCATCGTCAACGTCCTCATGCTCGACGAGTCCGAGCTCGCGGGCCACCGCTTCCGGGTGGTCCGGGTGGACGAGCGCAACCGGCCGGTGGAGGATACCAAAGCCTGACCCGCCGCGCCAGCGGGTGCGTGGCGGGGCGAAACCCCGCCTTTTTAAATGAAAACCGCGCCCCCGACCCATCCCGACCTGCCCGACCTGACCTGGGTCATCCCCGGTGAGGTGGCGGCCATGTCGCGGCCGGGGTCCGGCGTGGGGCTGGCCCGCGAGCTGCTGGCACTCCGCGAGCTGGGAATAAAGCGGATTCTGACCCTCGCCGAGCGGCCGCTGGGGGTGGGCCTGGGCCGCCTGCCGTTTTCGAAGCTCCACCACCTGCCCATCGAGGACTTCTCCGCCCCGCCCCAGAGTGTCCTGGAGTGGGCGGTGGAATTTATAGACGAGGCCCGCGCCGCCCGCGAGCCGATTCTGGTCCACTGCTACATGGGCCTGGGGCGGACCGGGATGGTCCTCGCGTGCTACTTCGTCCACGAGGGGCGCACCGCCGAGGAGGCCATCGAGCACGTCCGGGACCTGCGGCCGGGCTCCATCGAGTGCCCCGTGCAGGTGGAGGCGGTGCGGGAGTTCGCGGTCCGGCACGGCGGGGATTGAA
>CAYTCV010000162.1:0-2523 GCA_964436465.1 uncultured bacterium | reverse complement strand
CGCCGCTTTTAGGAACCCCCCTCCCTGCCCTCCCCCCAAAGGGGGGAGGGGACCAGCGCAGCCCTCAAACGCGTTTTGCGATGATGTAGGGGCGGGTGTCCACAGAGGGCCGCCCCTACGGGAAATCGTCGTTAACCGTAAATGTAGGGCGGGGACTTCAGTCCCCGCCGTTTTCTACCGGCCCACGCTCACCAGCCCCCGAATCGCCGCCAGCTTCCCCTCCCCGATTCCATCCACCCGCAGCAGGTCCTCAACCGAGGAGTACGGCCGACCCGCGATGATTCGGCGCGCCAGCACCTCGCCTATGCCCGGCAGCCCTATCAACTCGTAGACCGGGGCGCGGTTCACGTCCAGCGGCCCCGTCGGAGCCGAGCGGGATTCCAGCCACGCGCGGTCGAACCACACCAGCGCCGGCAGGCCCGGCGTCACGTGGGGCAGCCAGTCGGCCAGGGCGGGGTCGCCCCCGGCCCGGCGGTAGATGTAGGCCAGGTCGGGTGTGGTCCCCCGGAGGAGGGGGTAGGCCCCGGGGCGGGCCACGGCGTCCCCGAAGACGTAGGCGTAATCCACCGCTGGCTTATCGGCGGGGGGAAGGGTGCGGGTTCGGTCGAGGGAAATGAAAATGGCCGCCGCCAGAGCGAGCGCGACCACGGCGGCGGTCTCGGCGCGGCCTATCAACGCTCCAGCTCGGCTACGGCGGCTACGTTGTGCGGGTCCAGGGTGAGCACCCGCTGCCAGAGCTCGCGGGCTTCATCTCCCCGGTCCGTGGCCCGGAGCCACTTGGTGACGATTTGCACCAGGTTGTTGTCCAGGCGGCCGCGCTCGAGCATGGCCCGGGTCGCCTCCAGGGCGGCGGGGAAATCGCCCTGCCGGACCGCCACTATGCCCACGGCCCGCCAGGCGGAGCCGCTCCCCGACTGGTCGGCGCACCACCGCTCGGCCAGTTCCTGGGCCGGGACCAGGTCGTCCTTCTCGTAGTAAATCTCGAACAGCGGCTCGAAGGCGTAGGCGAAGGAAGGATTGAGGTCCAGCGTGCGCTCGAAGGCGCTCTGGGCCTCGTCCTTAAGCTCGTTGTACAGGGAGGCCATGCCGTGGAGGTAGTGGTAGTCCGGTCGGGCGGCGTCCAGGTCCACCAGGCGCCGGGTGAGCGGCAGCGCCTCGAGCGCGTTGCCCTGCTGGAGGAGGCTCTCGGCCAGGCCGGCCAGGACCGGCGGGTTGTCCGGCAGCAGCTTGTCGGACATGCGGAACATCTCCACCGCGTTGCCGTAATCCCGCACGTACTTGAAGATTATCCCGAGGTTCTGGAGGAAGATGGGGTCGCCCTGATATTCGCTGATGAGCGGTCGGAGGAGCCGGAGCGCCTCCTCGTACTGGCCCCGGGCCAGCGCCACCTGCCCCAGGCCGTTGATGGCCGCCGGGTAGCCCGGCTCGAGGTCCAGGGCCCGGTTGAAAGAGACCACGGCCTGCTCGTAGTTCCCCTCGCGCAGCGCCACGTTCCCGTCGCCCACCAGCTCCAGGGCCGAATCGGCGGCCGCCGGGGCGACGAGGACCCAGAACGCGAATAAGATTTTAATAACCGTTTTTCCCATCGCATTCACTCTTCCAGATGCGCGGCCAGGAGCCTCTCGACCTCTCCCGCCGTCAGTCCGGCGACGGCGGCGAGCTTGTCCCGGCTGGTGAATCCCCGCACCAGCTCGACCCGGTTCCGGGGGATTCCCAAAAGCCCGGCCAGGAGTTCCACCGCCTCGGCGTTGGCCCGGCCGTCCACGGGCGGGCTCTTCAGGCGGAGCTTCAGCGCCCCACCGTGGAGGCCGGCCGGTCCGGCGCGCCGCGCACGAGGCTGGACGTGGAGCGGAACCAGCGCGCGCCCGGACGCGTCTTCGCCTACTTCAAGGGGCACGGGGCGCGTCTTGGGGGTTGTCCAGGTCCAGTTCCACGGGCACCTCCGGCTCCGGTCTCGCCGGCCGCTGGGAGCCCTTGTAGCCGCGGAGCTCCAGCTCGTCGAGGAGGTTCATCTGGGCCTGGAGGAAGGCCCGCATCTCGGCGACGTACACCGTGCGCTGCTGGCTGAGTTGGGCCAGCTCGACCTTGATTTCGTCCCGGCGGCGCTGGGCCTCCTGGATGAGCTCCTCCGCCCGGACCTCGGCCTCCCGGACGATGAGCTCCCGCTTGCTCTCGGCGTTCTTGGTCATGTCCTCGGAGGCCTGGGTGGCCGCCATCAGCGTCTTCTCGATGCTCTTCTCCAGGCGGCGGTACTCGCTCAGCGACGCCTCCAGCCCTTTGAGCTGGTCCCGGAGCTTGGTGTTGTCCTGGTGCACGTGCTCCAGCTCGTCGGCCACCCTCTCGAGGAAGGCGTCCACCTCCTCGACGGTGTAGCCCCGCACCGAGCGGTTGAACTCCTGGTGGTGGATGTCCTGCGGCGTAATCCTCACCGGCGGCTCCTGGTCTGGGGTGGTACGGAAGATTTTAGTTTACATAATTATAGGCCCATCCGGGTCGCATGACAAGCCGCCGGGGTCAAAAAGG
>CAYTCV010000161.1:0-2573 GCA_964436465.1 uncultured bacterium | reverse complement strand
CGCAACCGGCCCGGCGTCAGGAACGCAACCGGCCCAGCGCCGTCGTGATTACCGCCCGCAGCTCCGCCTCCTCACCCAGCTCGGCCCGGGCCCGCTCCACCGCCACCTCGGCGTCCCGCTGCGGGTAGCCCAGCGACACCAGGGCCGCCACGGCGTCGGAGCGCGTGGGGGCCGCCGCCGGGACGCCCAGCCTCGCCGCCAGCTCCGCCGCCCTGTCCTTCAGCTCCACGCAGAGCCTCTCCGCCATCTTCCGGCCGATGCCCGGGACGCGGGTCAGTTTCGCCAGGTCGCCCCCGGCCAGCGCCGCCAAAAGCTCCGCCGGCTCGAGGACGGAAAGCGCCGCCAGCGCCAGCTTCGGCCCCACCCGCGACCCGCACAACAGCAGCCGGAAAACGGACCGCTCCGCCTCCTCACCGAAACCGAAGAGCGCCGGCCCCGTCTTCTCGTTCCAGCACATCTCGGTCAAAAGCCGGACTTTCTCCCCGGTCGCGGCCGCCTGGAGCCGACCGAAAACCGCCAGGGAAATGCTGACGTGGAACCCCACGCCGCCGACCTCCAGGACCACCGCCCCGGGGCTCACGCTCGTCAGGGTTCCGGCGAGGGAGTCAAACATCTAATTCTCCTCGTCGGGCGTCAGGGGGAACCCGCCCGCTTCTCCGCCCGGCGGCACCGCCCGACCGTTGTAGACGTCCAGCAGCTCCTCGGCGGTGTAGAGGCCGGCCACCCAGGCGTCGAGGAAGAAGACGTAGCCGCACGTCGGGCAGCAAATCCCCACCAGGGGCGAGAGGTTGACGGTCTCTTCCGGCGCAACCTTCCGCAGCCCCGTGATGCGGAACAGCTCGCCGTTCACCTGCCAGTTCTGTGAGCCGCAGACGGGGCAGAGCCGGTCGTTTTTCCAGTGCTCGGCGGCCCACTCGCGCAGGGCCTCGTCCAGTCTACGCATCATCCCCCCGATGTATGGAGTGCAGGCGCCAGCGGTCGCGGTCGCCCGGCCGTCTCGCCCGGCGCTCGAAGTAAATCCGCATCACCGTCCCGTCGGCGGTGCGCACGGTGTATTTATGCTTCCGCAGGTAAATCTCCCCGGACGGGCAGGGACCGTAGCCCTTGGATTGCTCCAGGACCTCGGCCACGGCGAACTCCCGCCCGCGCCAGATGAATTTCGTCGGCAGGGCCGGTTCACCCCGGCTGGTTCCCGTGGCGTCGAAGCTCCCGGCGACCGGCGTAATCGCCTCGCCGATGAAGGTCTCGTCCATCGGCCTACCCGGGGAAGGGGTTGTCGGCGGAGTTCAGGAAGGCCACCTCGGAGAGCGGCCGGCGCTTCCGGACCAGGGTGTTGGGCATCTCCCGGCCCCGGAACTCGCTGGCGTCCTTTAGGTCGTAGTAGCCGAAGGGGATGATGGAGACGATTTTCCACGGGTTGGGGATGTCCAGAATCGCCCGGACGGCGTCCTTGGAGAAGCTTAGAATCCACACGCCGCCGAGCCCCAGGGCGTGAATCGCCAGGACCATGTTCTCGATGGCCGCCGCGGTGTCCAGGATGTAGCAGTCGTCGTCGGCGCCGTACTTCTTCCAGGAGTCCATCGGGCAGGCGCAGACCACGATGACCGCCGGAGCCCGCTCCACCCACGGCTGGTGGAACTGGGGGTCGAACCGGGAGATTTTCTCCGGGTCGGTGACGACGATGAAGCGCCAGGGCTGGCAGTTGCCGCCCGAGGGGGCCTGGAGGCCCGCCCGGAGGATTTTTTCGATGACGTCGGTCGGCACCGGCTCGTCGCGGTAGGCCCGAATGCTCCGCCTCGTGTAGAGCGCCTCCAGCGCGTCCATGTCCGTCTCCTTTCAGTCCAGCCGGTAACCCGCCCGCTCCCACGCCTCGCGCATCGCGGGGTTCTGCCGCAGGTAGGCGTCTTTCACGGATTTGGGCGTCAGGTTCAGCGGGCAGGAAAAATTCACGCAGCGCGGGCAGACGTGCCCCCGCAACAGGGCGTAGAGCGACCACCCGGTGCCCGGAACCCCCGCCGCCAGGCCGACCATCGCCCAGAAGGTTATCGCGCCGAAATCCCCCGCCGCGGTCAGCCACACGTCCCACCCCGCTGCGACGAGGGGCGCCCCGGCGAAAATGATAAATCCGATTAAAAGCGCCGCCTTCTCCCACGTCCGCATCGGGCCGGGCCGGTAGCGCCAGAGCTTCGGCGCGCCGTGGTTCGCCGGGCAGTGGAGAATTTTCCCGTCTTCGGCGTAGAACGGGCAGTGGCTGCACAGGATGCGAATTTCGAACACCGGGAAGAAGAGCGCCATGAACGCGCCGTAAGAGATGAGCGGCCACCAGGCCCCGGACAGGAGGCCGAGTAGCGCCATCGCGCCCAGTCCCAGGATGCAGAATGTGAGGGCGGGGGCGAGGAAGGCGCGCAGGGCCCGGGCGTCCCACTTGCACAACAGGCGGCCCGACAGCCCGCACGTCGCGCAGGGCGCGTCGGGATTCCAGGTGCACGTCACCCGCTGTTCGTTTTCGGTCATCTACGAGCGCTGGATGTGGCAGATGGCGGCGGCGAGGGCGTCCGAGGCGTCGTCGGGCA
>CAYTCV010000160.1:0-2619 GCA_964436465.1 uncultured bacterium | reverse complement strand
CGGGTCATCCCGATGCCGCCCCCGAACCGCGGGAACAGGTCCAGGCCGAGATAGGCGTTCAGCTCCCCCATCACCCGCTCCTCCCCGAACAGCTCGAACAGCTTGCGCGCGTATCCCCCGTGGCTGACGCCGTGGAAGTTGGCCCGCATTTCGTCGGGGTTGCAGCTCCGCTCCGCGCTGCCGATGGTCTCCATCCCGTGCAGGATGACGTCCACCTTGTTGAACAGCCGGTCGCCGATTTCCTTCATGTTCCAGAACGGGTGCGACCGGAACGGGAAGCGGGTCAGGATGACCGGGCAGCCGTACTCCTGTTCCAGCAGCTCCTCCTCCCGGGCCCCGACGGCCGCCGACTCGTACCGCTCGCACACCGCGTTGTACTCCATGACGCGGGGGGCGTCCATCCCCAGCTCGCGCACGAGCGCCGTCTCCAGGGCCACCAGGTCCGCCACGTCCCCCTGCGACTCGAACTCGAACATGGGGAAGACGAGGTCGTGCCGCCCGGGAATCGGCCGGGGCTCGTTGCGGTACGACGTGCTGGCGCAGAATACGCCGGGCCACTGCGGGTGGGTCAGAAGCTCGTACTCCAGCCACATCTGCCCCGTCTGCGGCAGGGGCCAGGTCTGCCCCGCGAAGGTGAACATGCTCACCGTGTAGGGGTCCTCGCAGGCGGCCAGGATGGACAGCCGCGACTGCACGGGGACTTCGATGAATCCCCGCCCGGTGAAAAATTTACGCAGCTTCGTCGTGGCGTCGTGGAACCGTTTCGCGTCCTGCATCTGGTCCTTCCTTTCCTCAGGGTTTTAAAAAAAGGGGGGGAGCCCCCCGCGCGAGTGGAAAATCCTGTCCGTCGGCCGGTTCGGCGGCGGCCCGACCGGGCGGTATAAAAAAAAGGGGAGAATATCCCCTTCGAGAGCGGTGAGGCCCGGGCCGGTCGGAATCCCGGGGGTACAGATTTTATCGTTCGCCGGCAGTTGCGCCCCTTTTTCGTGTCTGGGCCCTGCGCGCCCCAAAATTGCCGTTATTCTACCAGCGCAGATTCCCGTGTCAAGTCTTTTTTCAGGGGCGGTCGGTCCGGCGGCGCGTAACGAGGCGCCACAGGCCGACGAGGGGGTTGAAGCGGGGGACTTTTTGCGCGTATGCGGCGTAGTCCGGGCCGAATTTCTCCGCCAGGTGCGGGTCGGCCAGCCGGGCCGCCAGGTAGGCCAGGACGGAGGTGGTGAGGCAGGTGACGGCGGCCAGGAGGCTCTGGTGGATGAAAAAGGCCCCCACCGACCACCAGGCGGTGGCCATGTAGAGGGGGTGGCGGATGACGGCGAAAGGGCCGCTGACGACGAGCCGGGTGGTCTTCTCGAAGTTCGCGCTCCCCGGCTTCCCCTTCACGTGCATGAAGACGACGGTGAGGACGAGGGCGGCGCTCGCGATACCGATGGTCACCCAGCCCAGGGTCTGCAGCCACTCCAGGTCGAAAAGCCGCCGGCTCGTCCAGCCCAGGAGCCAGCCCCCGAACAGGCCGCCCACGGCCAGGCACTGGCAGACCTCGTCGGCCCGCTTTTTCCTCACCGAACCGAAGAGCCACCACAGGCAGTACAGCGTGATGGCTCCCATCAGGTAATAGGTCCAGTGCATCCGCGTCCCTTCGGCGCGTTAGAAGAAGTAGCCGACGCCCGCGGAGAAGATGACGTTGCCCATCTCCGAGGAGGGGTCCAGGTAGACCGCCGGCTCCGTGTCGGTCTCGGCCTTCCAGAGCATGCGGTTCACGTCCACCCCTCCCTGGAGCCAACCGCCCTCGACGTGCAGGAAGAGGTCGCCGAAGTAGATGTCCGCCCCGAGGGTTCCGCCGATGCCCACCCCTTCCCATTCGACTGAGGTGCGGGTGAGGAGGTCGTTGTAGCCCTCCAGGCCGGGGACCATGTTCTGCGGCTGCTGCCCCGCCCCGTAGTAGTAGAGCTGCGGGATGAGCATCACGTCCAGCCAGTCGTTGTAGTAGAGCGAGAAGGGCACCTGGAACGACAGCAGGGTGGCCAGGATGTGGAGGTCGAAATCGCTCGACATCTTCCCCGGGTCGTCGTAGGGATAGTCGAGGACGGCGTAGCTCACCGTGGCGCCCAGCTTGACCCATTCCCGGATGGGGAACAGAACCTTGAACGAGACCCCGAGGACCTGGTGGTCCAGGAACTCGTAGCTCGGAATCTCCCGGTAGTCGTAGTCGGTCAGGACGACGCAGGTCTGGGTGGGGAAAAGGCTTACGCCGGCGGTGACCTGGATGTAGCGCTCGTTGAAGAACTCGTTGTCGGCCTGGGCGGCGGTGACCGCGCAGAACAACAGAGCGGTGACGAGGAGACGTTTCATCGGACCTCCATCCGCGGGGCTGGCCGGGTCGGAAATGACAACAACCCGCATTTTACCATACCAGCGCCGGGCGCTGGACCCCGATTCCGCGGGGGGATTTTTTTTGATTCGAGAGCCAGCGCCGCGAGCGGACTTATTTTATAAATTGTTTATCTTTTTTTGCGCCGGGCGCTGGCCCCCGATTCCGCGGGGCGATTCTTTTTGATTCGAGAGCAAGCGCCGCGAGCGGACTTATTTTATAAATTGTTTATCTTTTTTTGCGCCGGGCGC
>CAYTCV010000159.1:0-2621 GCA_964436465.1 uncultured bacterium | reverse complement strand
CCGCCGCTTTATTCAACGGAAGCCCTCACCCCGGCCCTCTCCCACAGGGAGAGGGGACCGGACCGACCCTCACCCGCGATTTGCGATGACGTAGGGGCGGGTGTCCACACCCGCTCGCGGGCGACCGCAGAGGGTCGCCCCTACGGGGGATTGCGCGTTTCGTAAATGTAGGGCGGGGATTACCTTCGGTCGCAGATACAATCCCCGCCGCTTTATTCAACGGAAGCCCTCACCCCGGCCCTCTCCCACAGGGAGAGGGTGACCGCTACCTGTACCGCCCGCCCGCGTAACCGGCCAAGAGCCGCCCGAGCTGCTCCGCCGTCAGCGACCGCCCGGCGGCCTCCCCCGCCAGCCACTCGGCGTAGAGGCCGTCCGCCTCCGCCGGCGTCAGCTCGCCGCTTTGGACGCGCCCGGCCAGGCCGACCAGCTCCTCCGTGCCCGCCGCGACCAGGCCCGACAGCTCGGCCTGAATCTCCGGCGTGGGCTCCTCCCCGGCGAGGACGTCGGCCAGGGTGACGACGGGCGTCTCGGGGGGCTCCACGGTGGCGGCCCCGTTATCACCGCCGCAGCCGAGGAACAGGAGCAGCAGCGGCGCGAGCCTACATAAAACCGTGCTCGGCGAGGAAGTCACGGTCCACCCCCTTGCGCGTCCCGACGAGCCCCTCGACGTAGCGGGCCAGCACGTCCACCTCCAGGTTCAGCTCCCACCCCGGCGAAAGGCCGCCCAGCGTCGTGTTTTCCGCCGTGTGCGGGATGAGGCCCACGGTGAATCGGCGGCCCTCGGTCCCGATGACCGTCAGGCTCACCCCGTCCAGCGCCGCGGAGCCCTTGGGGGCCAGGAAGCGGGCGAGCTCGGCGTCCGCCAGCTCCAGCGCCAGCACCCCGTCGGCCCTGCGCCCCACCAGCCGCGCCGGGCCGTCCACATGACCCAGCACCAGGTGCCCGTCCAGGGCGTCGCCCAGCTTGAGCGGGAGTTCCAGGTTCACCGGGGAGCCGGGCTTCAACCGGCCCAGGTTGGTCCGGGCCAGGGTTTCGGCCATGGCCTCGGCGGCGAACCCGCCGGGGGAGACCTCCACCGCCGTCAGGCACGCGCCGTTCACCGCCACCGAGCCGCCGATAGCCAATCCCTTGGCGGCGCGCGGGGCGTCGATTTCCAGCCGGGCCGTCCCGCCGGTCTTCAACCGGACGACGGACCCGACCTCGCTGACGATGCCGGTGAACATCAGGGGTAGAGCTTCAGGCCCACGATTGCGCCCCACAGGGCGGCCCACAGGAACATCCAGAGGTAGTCCAGCTTGTACGCGCCCTTGAAGCTGCCGTCCTCGTCGGTGGGCCTGCGCGCGAGCCAGACCAGGAGCGCCGCCGGGGCCACCGCCGCCAGGAAGAACCACGGGGAGAGCTGGAAGCCCAGCTCCACGCCCGAAAAGGCCAACAGGCCCCCGAAGAGGTAACTGTTGCGATAGTAATCGGAGAAGACCGCGCGGGTGAAGGGCTTGCGGAAGGTCCGGTTGATGAAGTTGACCAGAATCATCCCCATGTAGGCCGACAGGAGCAGGCCGGACAGGAGGTTGACCAGGTAGTCGTCCTTCCACAGAACGTCCAGCCAGGACGGGAGCCAGTCCACCGGGGCGAGCCCCCCGAAGAGCCAGGCGAGGCCGACCAGCGTGGCGATGTGGTAGAGCTGGTCCCCCAGGAAGGCCCACAGGTTCTGCTTCTTGATTTTATCGAAAAAGCCGTGGGCCACCTGCACCAGCACCACCGCCACGAAGAACCACGTGTCGTGGAGGTAGGGCAGGCAGAGGACCAGGGTGACCAGGAGGTGGAATCCGGCGTGGACGAAGACGCCCCAGCGCTTGGCGTACCGCAGCTTGAAGAGCCAGTCGAACTGCAGGACGTAGTCGGCGATGAGGAAGGCCAGGAGCAGGCGGTAGAAGAGGAAGACGTTCATCGGCGGGACCCTTTGTTAAAGCCCTCATTCGCTGGAATAAAATCCGCTCCCGTCACCCCGTTCATACGTCGGAGAAAAACGCCTCCGCCATTCTACCAGAATTTTCCGAAAAAACCGCGTCCCGCGCCACACGCCCCCAGAGCGCTAGAACTCCGCCTTGACGGCCCCCCAGGATTTCTGCTCCACGTCGTAGTTGCCCGTGGAGAAGGTCCAGATGAAGTCGTCCTGCATTTCGTTGCCCTTGGAATCGGCGAGGCCGGCGGCCACGGTGCAGGTAATCAAATCCACCGGCAGGTCCTCGTCGGGGGTGAAGGTGCACAGGACGTCCAACGGGTCGGTGTCGTCAATATTGAGCAGGCCTGAAATTTCGTCCGCCGAACGCGGTCCAGCCCGGCCGACGGCCAGGGCCGAATCCCGCCCTAAAGACCGACCATCCGCAAGTCTTGACGAGTCCTCCACGGTGAATTCAATCGTGTCGATGACTACACGGTGCTCGTCATCTACACAGTGAAACACGATATCCGTATCCACCGGCACGCCGGTGTCCTCATCGTCTGGGTCCATGCCGGTTACATAGGGGGGGTCACCGTAGTACGGGTAGTCGCCCTCGATGACCTGGAAGAAGTCGTAGGCCTGGCCCCACATGTACTGCGAGGAGTACCACGGGCCGGAG
>CAYTCV010000158.1:0-2644 GCA_964436465.1 uncultured bacterium | reverse complement strand
GAGTGAAGCGTGCCGGGGGGTCCCGGCGCCAGAGAGAAAGAGGAAGATGACCAAGAAGAAGCCAGCCCTGTTCCTGTTGATATCGCTCGGTTGCCTGGTTCTGCCGCCGGTCCTGTGGTTTCTGGGCCGGCTGATGTGGGTTTCGATTCCAGTCTGGGTCGGCGGCGTGGTGGGGATGCTCACCGCCACCGGCCTCTACTCGGCCCTCGCCGCGCTCAAGGCGGGGAGCCGTTCCTCACTGCCTCGGCTGGTCAGCGTCAAGAGCAACCTGTACCCCGCCCTGTTCCAACCCCAGGACGAAGTCGCCACCGTATTCGCCCGTCGGAACATCTGCACCGTCCTCTCCCTCCTCGCCGGCGCCGGGACGATGCTGGCGGCCTACCGCTTCCTGGTGTACACCTGGCGGGTGGCCGCGGTGGGGTTCTGGTTCTGGGGCTCCGTGACGCCCCTCTCCCCGACGGTCAACACCATCTTCGTCTTCGCCCTCGGCGGCGCCGTCGCGGGGGCCGCCTTCTGGCTCCTGAAACCCCCGCGCCTGGCCGAGTGGGCCGTCGCCCGTCGCGTTGGCACCTGCGCGGCCCGGCTCAACCGGAGCTTCAAGGACAAGCTCGACTCCCTCGGCTGCCGGGAGCAGAAGGTCGCCGAGATTCTGGCCACCATGCGTGTCACCGGTCGCATCAACTACCTGGACCACGTCTCCCGGTGCCTTGAGGGCGTGGACACCCTCCCGTTTTCGCCGGTGAAGATGGTTTCGGACATCATCGAGGAGCAGCTCAACCAGGCGGTCTCCGACCTGCAACAGCTCTCCCGCTGCCTGGAGAAGCAGGCCTGGGCCCTGGAACTCTACAAAATGGCGAAGAAGGACAACGACGAGCGCATGCCCCCGCTGAAGAGGGTCGCGCTCTTCCTCAACGAAGAAAGCGACCTGCTCCTCCAGCGCCGGTGGGACGTGTGGCGCGACCGCCTGGAGCGGGCCGTGAACGAGATGAACTGCTTCGCCGAGCACCAGAAGAACCGGCGGAAGGGGGAGGTGAAGGAGGAACCCGAGGAAGGCCCGGCGGTGGACGTCGAGAAGCTGCTCAACGAGTTGCCCGACCCGCACCGGCTCAAGGAGCATCTCGACGATTACGTCATCGGCCAGGAGCGGGCCAAGCGGACCATCTCCGTCGCCGTCTGCAACCACTACCGGCGGGTGCGCCTGGCCCTGAAAGAGAAGACCGAGCTGGACAAGTCCAACGTCCTGCTCCTGGGGCCCACCGGCTCGGGCAAGACCTACATGGTGGAGACCCTGGCCCGATTCCTGAACGTGCCGCTGGCCATCTGCGACGCGACCACCATCACCGAGATGGGCTACGTCGGCAACAACGCCGAGTACGTCCTCCAGCGCCTCTTCCAGGCCGCCGGGCGGAAGCTCAAGGCGGCCGAGATGGGCATCATCTACCTCGACGAGGTGGACAAGCTCGCCGCCAACCAGAACCCCAACGGCACCCGGGACGTCAGCGGCGAGGGGGCGCAGCAGGCGCTGCTGAAGATGCTGGAGAGCGACACCGTCACCTTCCCCCTGAACGGCGACCGCCACGGCATGGGCCCCTCGGCGCAGATGAACACCCGCGGCGTGCTGTTCATCTGCGGCGGCGCCTTCAACGGCCTGGACAACATCATCCAGGCCCGGTTGGGGAAAAACAGCATCGGGTTCACCGGCGGGCACGTGGAAGGCCCCACCACCTCTAGCGACGAGGTCCTCCCCGAAGACCTCGTCCGCTTCGGCCTCATCCCCGAGTTCGTGGGGCGCCTGCCGGTCATCATCCAACTGGACGAGCTCACCGAGGAGGAGCTGACGCGCATCCTCACCGAGCCGGTCAACTCAGTCCTCGGCCAGCAACAGGCCCTCATGCGGGAGGCCGGGGTGGAGCTGGAGTTCACCCACGGCGCCCTGGACCGTATCGCCCACGCGGCACTGGTAAAGAACCTCGGCGCCCGCGGCCTGCGCTCCATCATCGAGCGGGTGATGGAGGACTACTTCTACGACCTGGAGGCCGACGCGGGGAAGGTCGGGCGGCTGGTCGTCACCGAGTCCGACGTCGCGGCCCGGCTGGAGGGCTGGAAAAACGCCCCCGCCACCGACACGCTGTTCCAGCCCTCGGGGCGATGACACGGAGAGAGGGGAGGGGAGGATGGACGAGAACCTGTACGACGGATACGGAAACCTGCTCGGCATCCGCCAGCGGAAGGGCGACGAGGTTTACCTCTACGACACCCACGGCGCGCTGAAGGGCATCTACAACGCCCGGACCGACCAGACCTTCGACCCCCACGGCAACTTCGTGGGCGTCGGCGACCTCCTGACGACGCTGCTCTGAACGAGATTGAAGGGGCCGGAATCTCCTCCGGGCCTTCTTAATTTCAAAATCAGAGAATAGGCGATAGCGGTTATTTCTACACCCGAAAAAAGGGGGGAGAGATGAAGAAGATACTGGCCCTGCTCATGTTTCTCATCCTGCTGATTGGCTGCGGGATGGGTGGCCTCGCGGCGTGGGCATTCTCACCCGAGGAGCCGGGGTTCAACCCGCAGGGTGACTAGGCTAGGGCAGGCCATCCAACTGGCGTTTGCAGCTGTCGCCCCGCGCCGCCCCGCCGGTGGCAG
>CAYTCV010000157.1:1264-2673 GCA_964436465.1 uncultured bacterium | reverse complement strand
CCCCTACGTCATCGCAACCCCGAATACGCCCCGACCGGCCGACGAATCCCCCGGGTGTGGACATCCGTCCCGCCGGGTACTAAAATAAAAAAACTAAGCTCTTCAAGCTCCGTCAACCGGGGGAGAACGCCATGAAAATGCTGTCTTTGGTGATTGCCTGCGCGACCGTCTTCATCCTCCTGGCCTGCTTCGACCAGGCCGAGGGTCAGGGACCCGGCTTCTCGCCGCCGGAGGGGAGCTACGACGACGGCTACAACCAGGGGTTCAAGGAAGGCTACCAGATGGGCTACTCGGACGGCTTCGCGGCGGGCGGGGGCTCGTCGGGCGGCGGCACGTCCGGCGGCGGAGAATCTTCCGGCGGCGGCGGGGAAGAGGTGGACTTCGAGGAAGAAACCGATACCATCCTCGGCCCCGCGCCGGACAAGGTCGTCCAGCAGTTCATCGACGGCTTCAAGGTCGAGAACGAATCCCAGTGCAAGGCCCTCTTCGCCAAGGACTCGCCGCACCTCTCCAACTGGGACTCGGACTGGGACCAGATGCAGAGCGCGAGCTGGAGCAACTGGAAGGCCCCCAAGCTCCACGAGGTCGAGAACGGCAAGGCCCGCGTCACCGTCAAGTGCAGCATGAAGTCCTTCTTCGGCTCCTCGGACGTGCGCGTGTTCATCGACCTGGTCACCCGGGACAACTACTGGAAGATTTACGAAATCACCTACTCGAGCTACTAGACGGATTCTTCGCGTAAAAAAACGGGGCCCCGCGGCCCCGCTTTTTTTAGGTAAAAATCACCCGGCGAGCTCGGTGAAAATCCCCTCGACGATTTTCGGCAACTCGCGGGCCAGCGCCGGGGAGAGCCCCTCGCCGAAGGTGAACGGGTCCGGCGCCTCCACGGCGTAGATGCGGATTTCGGCGGGCATGGCCAGCTCCAGGCGGCGACCGAGCTCCAGCCCCTCGAAGACGCCGAAGCGGTGGCTGGACTGGGGCAGCTCGCCGGTGATTTCCGTCGGCTCGGCGAGGCGGAACCAGTCGCCGGGCTTACCGTCGTCGGTCTGGACGGCGTCCACGATAATCGCGCGGTCGTAGCCGACCAGGAGCTCCATGAGCTCGATGCCCGCCACGGCGGCCTCGCGGAGCACGGCGTCCGGGTCGGCGAGGCGGGCGTGGAGCGCGCGGGCGACGAGTATGCCGACGGCGTCGTCGGTCATCAGCGGGTTGCCCAGGCCGAGGATGATGGTGCGTGTAGGCATGTTTCACCGGCGAAGGGTTGCGTCGCGGGGATTATAGCCGATTTCGCGGTCGGGCGCACCCGGCGGGCGGGTGTGGACACCCGCCCCTACGCCCATCCGTCGCAAAATTGACCCGTAGGGGCGATGAGTCCACGGTCGCCCGAGATGACGCATAAAACGGCGGGG
>CAYTCV010000157.1:0-1164 GCA_964436465.1 uncultured bacterium | reverse complement strand
AAAACGGCGGGGATTAAAATCCCCGCCCTACATTCATCTCGCGCGTTTACCTATTCCCATAACCAGCCCCCCAATCGGCCCCTTTATCAGCCCCCTAGCCATCCCTACGGACCGACTGCACCAGCTCGCCGTCGGGACCGTAGATGTTGGCGATGAGCGGCGAATGCCCGATGGCGTGCGTGGCGCACGCGTGGCACGGGTCGTAGGGCCGGAAGGCCATCTCGACCATGTTCAACAGGCCGTCGTCCACCTTGCCGCCCTTGATGACGGCCTTGGCCGCCTTCTCCACGCTCATGGCCATGGGGGCGGAGTTGTGGTTGGTGGCCACGATGAGGTTGACCCGCGTCAGGATGCCGTCGGGGTCGGTCCAGTAGTGGTGGATGAGCGTCCCGCGCGGCGCCTCGACGATGCCCACGCCCTCGGACGGGGTTTTGGTGGGCAGGTTGCGGATGTCGTCGGAGGTGATTTCCTCGTCGGAGAGGAGGGTGACCATCTCCTCGGCGGCCTGGAGCGCCTCGACGAGGCGGGCCCAGTGGAAGGCCAGGGTGTTGTGGGCCGGCTTGCCGCCCAGGGTCTCGAAGAGCTTGTCGTGGTGCTCCTGGGCCTTGGGGGTGCGCATGCCCTCGGAGGCGTTCAGGCGGGCCAGCGGGGCCACGCGGTATACGCCGGATTCCGGGCCGTCGACGAAGCCCTTCCAGCCGACTTTCTTCAGGAACGGGAAGGTGATGTAGCTCCACGGCTCCACGTGCTCGGAGATGTGCTCGGTGTACTCGTGGGGCTCGAAGAGGGCGAACTCCTTGCCGGCGGGGTCCACCACGCGGACCCGCCGCTCGTAGAAGTCCACCTTCTTGTTGTCGTCCACCAGGCCCATGTAGTAGGTCTTGTGGGTGTAGCCCTCGGAGAGGATGAGGTCCACGTAGGCCTTGTTCGCCAGGACGATGTCGGCGAAGGCCTGGAGCGCGAATTCGGCGAAGCCGACGGACTCCTGGGCCACCTCGAGGAACTGCTTGCGCTCGTCCTCGTTGATGCCGCGTGAGACGCCGCCGGGGAGGCCGAAGACGGGGTGGACCACCTTTCCGCCGATGGTCTGGATGATGTTGCGGGTCTCGCGGCGGATTTTGATGAGCTTGCCGGCGATTTCCAGGCCGACCTTGCCGATGACGC
>CAYTCV010000156.1:0-2738 GCA_964436465.1 uncultured bacterium | reverse complement strand
AGCTCCAGGGCGGCCAGGGCCGCGTCGGCGCCCTTGTTCCCCGCCTTGGCCCCCGCCCGCTCGATGGCCTGTTCGATGGAGTCCGTGGTCAGAACGCCGAAGACGACGGGTTTTTCGCCGGCCAGGCCGACCTGGGCGACGCCCTTGGCGACCTCGGCGGCGATGTAGTTGAAGTGGGGCGTCCCGCCGCGAATGACGGCGCCGAGGCAGATGGTGGCGTCGTATTTTTGGGCGACGCGCTTCGCCACCGCCGGAATCTCCCACGCCCCCGGGCACCAAATCACGTCTATGTCGTCGGCCTCCACCTCGTGGCGGTGGAGGGTGTCCAGGCACGCGCCCAGCAGGCGCAGGGTGATGAACTCGTTGAAGCGCGAGGCGATGACCGCCACCCGCTTGCCCTTGCCCTTCAGCTTGCCCTTGATGACGCCCATGCCGCCGTCCTTGGAGGGGGTTTCCCGTTCGCGGGGATACTATACCGGACGGGGGCCGTGCGGTCAAGGGAGGTCCCTTGCCCCGGGGCGCGGAAACAGGTATCCTCACCGGGCAACCGCTTCTCCCGGACCCATGCTCGGACGCACGCTCGACCGCTACGTCATCGGCCACTTCCTGCGCTACTGGCTGTACGCGCTGGCGGCCTTCATCGCCATTTACCTCGTCGTCAACTTCATCGAGACGGTGGGCAAGTTCCTCCAGAAGGGGACCGACGTCGGCACCATCGCCAGCTACTACCTGTACATGATTCCCTTCGTGGTCAAGTGGGTCAACCCCATCGCGGTGCTCCTGGGGGTGCTCTTCTGCATCAGCATCCTGGGGAAGGGCTCGGAAATCACGGCGATGAAGGCCAGCGGCGTGTCCCTGTACCGGGTCTTCGCGCCGCTGGTGGTGATGGGGGCGCTCATCGGGGTCGGGGTGTGGGTCTTCGGCGAGACGGTGGTGCCCTACGCCAACGAGCGCTGCGTGGCCATCAAGAAGTGGGTCTTCGACGGGCTGGACCGCGAGGCGATGCTGAAGGTCAACGACTACTCGGCGTCGCTTTCCGGGGGGCTGATTCTCTACACGGGGCAGATGGACGCGTACAACGGGCGGATGAGCCGACCGACGTTAATCAGCTTCGACCCCGAGGACCCGGGGCTGGCCACCGAGCGGGTGGACGCCGCGGTGGGCGAGTACACCGACGGGGAGTGGCACTTCTACGACTGCGAGGTGCGGACCTTCGGCCCCGAGGGCCAGGAGCTGACGCTCACCGACGTGGAGGAGATGACGGTGCCCATCAAGGAGGCGCCGGGCGAGTTCGCCATCGAGGCGCGGACGCCGGAGGACATGACCTACGGGGAGCTTTCCGCGCACATCGAGCGGATGGAGCGGGCCGGCAAGGACCCGGCCAAGGAACGGGTGGAGCTGGATTTGAAAATCAGCGTCCCGCTGGCGAACCTCATCGTGATTCTCATCGGGGCGCCGCTGGCGATTCGCACCGCCCGGTCCGGCACGGCGCTGGGATTCGGGATTGCGGTGCTGCTGGGCTTCGTGTTGTGGGGGTTCATCGCCGTGGGCCGGGCCTTCGGGCAGCGCGGGGTCATCTCGCCCTTCATCGCCGCCTTCCTGCCCAACATCCTCTTCGGCCTGGCCGGGATATTTCTCATCCGCCGGGTGAACCGGTGAGCTTGCCGCGGGGCGGGGCGTGTGCTAAAATCCGCTCCTCCGAAGCGAGGTGGCGCGCTGCTGGTCCTGGGCCTGGAGACCTCGTGCGATGAGACGGCGGCCGCCGTGGTGGAGGACGGGCGCCGGGTTCTGTCCGACGTGGTCAGCTCGCAGGCCGCCTTCTTCTCCCGCTACGGCGGGGTGGTCCCCGAGCTGGCCGGGCGGAACCACGCGGCGAAGGTCCTGCCCGTGGTCCGGGAATCGCTCCGGATTGCCGGAGTCGCTTACGGCGACCTGGGCGGGGTGGCCGCCACCCATGGTCCGGGCCTGACCGGCGCGCTCCTGGTGGGGCTGAATTTCGGCAAGGCGCTGGCCGCGGGGCTGGGCGTCCCCTTCGTCGGGGTGAACCACCTGGCGGCCCACCTCCAGGCGCCGCTTCTGGGGGAAGGCCCGCCCGAGCCGCCCTTCGTCGGCCTCCTGGTCTCCGGCGGTCACACGGCGCTGTACGAGGTCGGGCCGGGGGAGGTGGGTAGAGAAAGGCTGCTGCGGTTCGGGTTGCTGGGGGAGACGCTGGACGACGCCGCGGGCGAGGCCTACGACAAGGTCGGGCGCCTGCTGGGCATACCCTACCCCGCGGGGGCGGCGCTCGATAAGTTGGCGCACTCCGGTGACGGCGAGGCCGAGTCGTTCACCCGGCCGCTGCCCGAGGGCCTGAATTTCAGCTTCTCCGGACTCAAGACCGCGGCGGCGCGGCGGGTGGCCGAGCTGGAAGGGGCGGGTCTTTTAGAAGAAAGAAGGGCGGCGGTCGCGGCCGGTTTTCAGGCGGCGGTCGTCGAGACCCTCACCGGGAAGGCGCTGGCCGCCTGCCGGGAGACGGGCCTGAACCGGCTGGTCGTCGGAGGCGGGGTGGCGGCCAACCGGGGCCTGCGCGAATTATTGTCCCGGAGGGCGAGCGAGGAGGGCGTGGAGGTCCGCTTCGCCCCGCTGCAGTATGCGATGGACAACGCGGCCATGGTGGCCGCCCGGGGGTACTTCCTCCTGGCCGCCGGAAGGACGAGCCCCCCGGAACTGGAAGCCGTGGCCTGCCTGGAGTTGGGCGT
>CAYTCV010000155.1:0-2831 GCA_964436465.1 uncultured bacterium | reverse complement strand
TGTTGACGCTGACGCCGCTGGTCATCACGCTGTTGGCGGCGAAGGCGCAGACGGCGACCAGGAGTAGAATAAGCGTTTTCTTCATCTTTACTCCTTAGCGAAGGGGTTTGGGTTGCGACCGGGGCGGATGCCCCGACCACTTACTAATATAGCACGTTTGTTAGCGGGATTCCATGAAAAGTGGCACCGAAGCGGGAGGAGGTGTATCCGGCGATGAACGGGGCGGCCGCGCGGGCCGCCCGAAATCGCTTAAAAAGTTGTGGGTCGGTTATCTCTTCTTGAACCCTCTCCCTTCGTTAGTTCGATAGCCGCCGATAGCTCGGCCGTGCCTGGCGGTTCTCATGTCCCGGCCGTGGGCTTTCGCCTGCTCGTTGAGCTTGTGGTCCACGCTGCGGCGGATGTGCTTGTCACGGGCCTCGTCGCGCTTGCCGTCCTTCTTGGAGCCGGACATACACTCTCCTTCTTGACCCTCTGGCTGCGATGTCGCCGCGGATTAATCGGCGGGTCGGGTAATGGGATTGTCTTGTGGGCGATTTGCCGTGGACTGCGGGGCTAAGGCGGAATCAGGAACCTCGGGGCGGCGTGTCTCAATGGCTTGCCTCCGTGAAGTACACACGCATCTAATATATAGCTCCAAATCGCACGAAAGGCAAGACGTGCAAAAGTCGGGCCAGGTCCATTTTTTTCTACCGCCCGGTTACAGGCCCGCCCCACCGTCCGCGTTGACTGGCCTCGGGCGCCGTGCTAGCATCGTGGCGGAGAGAAAGGGGTCCCCACCCGTGAAGACGAAGCTGTCCGCCGCGATTGCGCTCACCGCCGCCCTCGCGTTCCTCGGCCTGGCCGCCGTGACCGCGGACCCGGTCGAGTTCACCGCCTCCGCCTCGCAGCCCGCCTACTGGCGCTATGAGGTAGTGGTCGTCAACGCCGACGGCGCGCCCCCCGGGACCGAGCGCATGGTCGGCGTTCCCGAGCACTCGGGCGAGCCGGTCGTCGGCGTCTCCGGGAGAAAAGAGGTCGAGTTCCGCTCCGAGGACGGCCGCTGGGTGGGGCGCTGGGCCATGCCCTGGGACCCGGACCTGGGCACGTACCGGATGACCGTGCGCGCCCTGGACTCCGCCGGCGACGAGCTGGGCTCCACCACCGCCGAGTTCGGCATCCGGGGAAAATCCCCCGACGGCCGGATTCCGCTGCCCCACTTCGCCGTCACCCTGGAGACCGACGCCGATTACTACGCCGCGCGGCTTTCGGGCCCGCGGATGCGCGTCCCCGGCTGGAAGAACATCGTCGCCTGGCCGGAGTACGCCGGGGCCGACTCGGTCTGGTTCTGCGCCGGGATGACCAAGGCCGCGCACCACCCCACCACCGAGCACCCCTGGCTCCAGCGCGACCTGGACCTGGTGCCGGTGCTGGCGCGGGAATGCCACCGGGCGGGGGTGGCCTTCGGCGCCTGGATAGCCTGCTTCTTCCCCTACGGCGAGACGCGCCCCGACATCCCCTACGAGTTCTCGCGCAACTACGTCGTCCCCGAGGAGCCCGGCGCCAAGCCCGGATTCTGGTGGACGCTCAACGCCAGCCTGAATTGCGAGCTGCGCAAGCGCCAAATCGTCGAGCTGGCCCAAAACCTCCAGGCCGAGCCGCAGGTGGACTACATCGGCCTGGACTACATCCGCTCCGGGCCCGGCGGCTTCGAGCTGGTGACCGACATGGTGACCGAGCTGGGCCTGGAGCCCTACGACGGCTTCACGGACCAGCCCATAGAGGTGCAGATGGCCTGGCTGGTCGGCGCCACGCGCTCCAGCGAGGCCATGAAAAGGCTGTGGCAGTGGTGGCGGGCGAGCAAGGCGGCGCGGACCCTGGCCGAAATCAAAGGGCGCGCCGGAATCACCAAGCCGCTGTGGTGCTTCGTCCTCGGCTGGTGCCACCAGCACGGCCAGGACCCGCTGATGATGACCGACGCCGGGGCGGATTTCGTCGCCCTCATGCTATACGACGCCACGCGCAACGAGTTCGACGGCCTGATGCGCGAGTGGCCCAAACAGTACCGCGACGGGCGGGTGAACCTGGTAGGCGGGGTCATCGCCGACCCGGTCCAGCTGGCCAACCCGTACAACCCCGCCGCGCCCTTCCCCCTGGAGATGGGCAACCGGGCGGAGCAGGCCATCGACGGCCTGGCCGGTTCCGCCGGGCCGTGGGACGACCTCCTGGCCGAGGACCCGCACTACCTCGACAAGTACGGCCCCCTGCGCGCCGACGGGCTCGTCGAGGGCCTCTTCCTCCACGACCTCGAGCGGATGGCCTACCGCACCGGCGGCTGGACCATCGACGACTACATCACGGCCGGAGCGTCGGCCATGAGCCGCCTGCGCGCCCTCACCGGCGACATCCCCGTCGAAATCAAGGTCGGGCGCCCCGCGGGGGTGGGCGCCTTCCTCTTCGACGTGCCGGTCGTGGTCACCAACCTCGGCCAGAAAACTTTGAAGAACATCCGCGTGCGCACCGAGCCCACGCGCGGCGCTGGAATCGCCAAGGACGGGGCGGTGTACATCGCGGAGCTGGCGCCCGGCGAGACGGTGACGGTGACGCCCAAGCTCTACGCCTTCAACTACACCGAGGAGCACGTAATCGCGGCCAGCGCGTGGTGGGGGGGCCCCCGGCCCGCCGACGTGGCCTTCGCCTGCCGCTACCAGCTCCCCTGGGCAAAGAAGGAGGAGTAGGGCCGCCGCTTCTCCCTCTCCATGTGTGAGGAGCATTCGCTTACGGGCTGGGGTAAGTGCTGCGCTTTCTCCCTCTCCCTGTGGGAGAGGGCCGGGGTGAGGGCTTCCTTTAAAAAA
>CAYTCV010000154.1:0-2953 GCA_964436465.1 uncultured bacterium | reverse complement strand
AAGGGAGAGGGGACCCCTGCACCCCCCTCCCTAGCCCGGAAGCGCGCTTCCCCCCAGAGGGGCGAAGGGACACGCGGGCGGCCACAGAGGGCCGCCCCTACGTGTCGGATTCGCGGCTGTTAAACGTAGGGGTCGGTGTCCACACCCGCCCGCTTTAAACCAGGTCTCGCTCGCGGCGCAGATTTGAGAATAACCAATATCTCGCGTCGCGGAGCCGCGATGCAACGCGCTGCGTTGCTAATACTGCGTGTAGTAGAAGTAGTACGTCTCCCCGACGCCCACGTCGAACCCGTTGACGTACACGTGCGGCGTCACCGCCAGCTCGTACTCCCCCTGCGCCATGTTCAGCGCCCAGTACGGAATGTAGAGCTGCGTACCCGACACGTCCAGGTTCTGGTACGGGATGTCGAACAGCACCGTGTAGGCCGCCACCTCCCCGTAGATGTCGGAGAAGGCGGCGTGGTTGGCCCACAGGGGCGAGCCGTCGGAGAAGGTGAAGGACAGTAGGAGCTGGCCCTGTCCGCCGGCGCAGTTGTAGATGCCGCCGCCCAGGTTCACCACCATCCCCAGTCCGTCCGGGGTGTAGACGTCGAACGACATATCGGCGGCGTATACCTCGGCGTAGGGGGAATCCTTGGAGACGTAGATGTCGGTGTTGGTGACGGTCTGGGTCGGGGTGGGTTCGTAGTCCTCGACGTACTTGACGGTCGTGGTCTCCGGGTGCTCGGTCACGTCGGGCTCGACGTAGGTGACGTCGGGCGGGGTGCTGACGATGAGGTCCTGGCAGACGTAGCCCTCGACGACCATGGCCTGGAGGGCGTCGTAGGAGACCCAGCCCTTGCCGTGGTCGGACCAGCCGGTGCCCCAGGAGTTGAAAATCTTGAACGCGCCCTTGCCGTCGTCGAAACCCACGGCGACCACGGCGTGGCCCCCGGTGGAGTAGCCGGAGTAGTAGGAATAAATCTCGCCCGCGCCGAGGGACTCGAATCCGTCGTCCACCATGATGCCCAGCATGACCGGGAAGCCGCTGGCGATTTGGGCCTTCATCTCCACGGTGTCCATGACGTTGACGCGGCGCCAGGTGGCGATGCGGTAGGGGTTGCCGGAGGATTTGACGGCCGCCGAGGGCTGCCGCGAGCAGTCGTACTGGTCGTAGTCGAAGCTGGAGATGGGCACCGTGCCCTGCTCGGTGAGGATGTTGAAGGCGTCGATGTAGCTGCAGCCGCCGAAGCGGTTGCCCGTCGGGTAGGCCAGCTGATTGTAGATGAAGGAGGGGCTGAAGACGTGGTCGGAGTCGGAGAGGTCCCAGCCGCGCTCGACGCACTCCTGGTAGCTCTTTACGCCGTAGGATGAGGCCCAGCCGACGCAGGACGACTGCTCGCCCTGGTCGCCGGGAGTGGGGAAGTAGCGCGAGAGGTCGGCGCTCACCGGCAGCTCGCCCATCAGCGGCGGCGAGGCCAGGGGAATCGCGCGGTAGCGGTCCTCCTCGGCAAAGACGAGGCCCGTGGAATGAGTGGCCAGCACGGGCGCCAGCGCGCCCACGGCCAGAAACGCGCAGACTACGCACAAAACGGTTTTTCGGTCGGGCATGGTCGGCCTCCGGGAAGGGGGACGTTTTTGGATAGTGTAGCTTAACGGGGGTGGATTTGTCAGGTGCGAAGGCCCTGGGTATAATCGGCGGCGTGGAACATCCACCCGACGACACCATCGTGGCCGTGGCCACGGCGCCGGGCCGGGGGGCGCTGGACGTGGTGCGCCTGTCGGGCCCCGCGTCGGCGGAAATCTGCGCGGCGTTTATCCGCCCCGACCCGCAAAAAAAACCGGCGCGGCACAACTTCGCCGCCCGGGCCCAGGGCGTCGGTGGCGTCCTGGACCGGCTCACCTGCACGCGCTTCGAGGCCCCGAGCAGTTATACGGGTGAGGACGCGGTGGAGCTCGTCTGCCACGGGGGCGGCGCCATCGCCCGGCGGCTGGTGGAGCTGGCGGTCGAATCGGGCGCCAGAATTGCCGAACCGGGCGAGTTCACCCGGCGGGCCTACGAGGCGGGGAAGCTGGACCTGTTGCAGGCCGAGGCGGTGGGAGCGCTCGCCGGAGCGCAATCCGCGGCCGGGGTGCGGCTCCTGGAGCGTCAGCTCGGCGGGGCGCTGTCGAAAAAAATCGGCGGGCTGCGGGAACGCCTCCTCGACCTTTCGGCCAGGCTGGAGGCGGAGCTGGCCTACCCCGACGACGTGCCGCCCACCACGGGCGCGGAGCTTTCCGCGGGGATTGACGTGATTCGGGAGGAGTTGGATGAATTGGCGGGGACGGCGGCCTTCGCCCGGGCGGCGATTTCCGGCGCGGCCGTGGTCCTGGTCGGCGCGGAGAACGTGGGCAAGAGCTCCCTCTTCAACCGCCTCCTGGGGGCCGAGGCGGCGCTGGTGACCCCCGCGCCGGGCACCACCCGCGACGCCCTCTCCGGCGGGCTTCGGTTGGGAGATGTGTCCGTCACGCTCTACGATACGGCGGGGCGGCCGGAGCTCTTTCGGGACGAGATTTCCACGCTGGCCGCCGGACGGGCCGCGCTGGCCGCGGGGGCCGCGGATTTGCTGCTCCTCGTTGTCGAGGCGGGCAATCCGGCCGTGCCCGGCTGGGCCGGGGAGGAGATTTCGAGAACGCCGACGCTGGCGCTGGTCAACAAGTCCGACCTGGCACAGGAGGGGCGCGTCGCCGAGGCCGTGGCGAAATTATCCGAGGAATCGAGCCTGCCGCAGGACCGGATTCTGGCGGTCTCGGCGAAGACCGGCCGGGGGCTGGATGAGCTGCGGGCGCGGATGGGCGAAATCGTCTCGCCGGCGGACGTGGAGGCGGCGCTGACCTCGGCGCGTCAGGCGGAGGGCGTGGGGCGGGCGATTCGCTCTCTGGACGAGGCGCGGAAAGCGCTCGATGGTCCGACCTGGGACGCGGCGGCGGTGGA
>CAYTCV010000153.1:0-2977 GCA_964436465.1 uncultured bacterium | reverse complement strand
CCGGGGCCGGGGCCGGCGACCTACCCCACGCCCAAGGTCACGCCCGAGGAACTTTTAGCCGACATGGACGCCTGCGCCCGGCGGCTGGAGACGGCCTCGGGGGCCGTTACGCTCACCGCGCGCACGCCCGACGGCCTCCTGCCCGCCACGGAGCACGGCCTGGCCTTCGCCCGCCCGGATTCGGCCTACGTTGAGAGCCTGGGGCCGATGGGGGAAATCGCCGTCGTGACGCGCGTGGCCGGCGGCCGGATGGCGGTCCACTACATCGCCGACGGGGTGTGGGCCGAGGGCGCCGCCACGCCGCAAAACGTGGAGCGGCTCGTCGGGGTGCGGCTGGACGTGGGCCTCTTGATTCGGGCGCTCCTGGCCGAGCCGCTGATTTCCGTCACAGATTTTTCGGGCACCGTCCGCTACCTCCGGCCGGAGGCGGAGGGCGACCCTACGCGCATCGCCCTGCGCCGCGAGGACGGCACGCGGGCCCTGCTGCTAACGGTGGACCCCACGGGCCCCGTGCCGTTGGAGCAGGTGCTCTATAACTCCGGCGACGAGCCGATGATGCGGGTGGAATACTCCGATTACGCCGAGACGGACGGCCTGTCGCGCCCGTTCAGAATTCTCCTGGACAATTACGCCGGCTCCTCGGTGGAGATTTTTTTCTCCTCGCAAGAGGTAAACCCGGAACTGCCCGGTGGGCTCTTCGATTTGACGCCGCCCGCGGGGGTGCGGGTGGTGGAGCTGGACCGGGCGAAATCGCCCTAGAACGGCGCGGTGGGCTCGCGCACTGTTGCAGAAAACCGCCGACACCCCGGTTGCGCCCGGGGCGATTTAATGGCATTATTTCGGTGAAAATCCCCCCACTCCATCCCAGGAGCACCCCCGCATTGACCGCCTTCCCCTACCCCGACCCAAAGTTCGCCCGGGACGAGGCGCTCACGGAACTGGCGAAGCTTCTCCGCTGCGAAATCGTGTGCATGACCCACCAGGCCGGCTCGGGGCACCCCGGCGGCTCCCTCTCCGCGGTGGAGATTCTCAGCCTGCTGTACCTGGGCGAGCTGCGCCACGACCCGAAAAACCCGCACCGCCCCGACCGCGACCGCTTCGTGCTGTCCAAGGGCCACGCCTGCCCCATCCTCTACGCGCTTCTGGCCTACTGCGGCTACTTCCCCGCCGAGGAGCTGTGCCACCTGCGCGAGGTGGGCCACATTCTCCAGGGCCACCCCTCCATCCACACGCCCGGGATTGACGCCAGCACCGGCTCGCTGGGCCAGGGGCTCAGTATCGCCAACGGGATGGCGCTGGCGGCGCGGCTCGACGGACGGGACTCCCGCGTGTGGTGCCTTTTGGGCGACGGGGAGCTGGACGAGGGGCAGTGCTGGGAGGCGGCCATGACCGCCGCCCACTACGGCCTGGACAACCTCGTCGCCGTCGTGGACCGCAACCGCCTGCAAATCGACGGCGACACGGAGAAGGTGATGGCGCTGGAGCCGCTGACGGACAAGTGGAGGGCCTTCGGCTTCCACGTGGTGGACTGCGACGGGCACTCGTACCCCGACCTGCGCCGGGCCTACGCCGAGGCGCGGGAAACCAAAGGCCGGCCGACCTGCATCATCGCCCACACCCACAAGGGGCGGGGGGTGTCCTTCATGACCGATAAGGCCGGGTGGCACGGCCGGGCGCCGAACGACGAGGAGCTGGCCCGGGCCGTGGGCGAGGTCTGCGGCTGCGCCCCGAAAACGGAGGGCTGCTGCCTCAAGCTCGCCCGGGGGGGTGGTCGCTGATGGCGCTGGTGAAGGCGATGCACCTTAATATCCTGGAGGAGGCCTCGAAGGCGGAAAACTGGGAAGCGTGCAAGAAGGTCTACGGCCAGGCGCTGCTGGAGCTGGCGCGGACGCGGCCGGAGGTGGTCTGCCTCGACGCCGACCTGGCCAACTCCACCGAGGGGAAGCGCATCCGGGACGCCGAGGATAAACAAATCTCGCGGCGCTTCTTCGACGTGGGCATCAGCGAGCAGGACCTGGTCGGCACCGGGGCGGGGCTGGCGCTCTCGGGAAAAATCCCCTACGTGAACAGCTTCGGGGTGTTCCTCTCGGGGCGGGCCTGGGACCAAATCCGGGTGAGCGTGTGCTACCCGAACCTGCCGGTGCGCTTCGGCGGACCCTACGGCGGCATCTCCGTGGGGCCCGACGGTCCGACCCACTTCGCCATCTCCGACATCGCCCTGCTGCGGAGCGTGCCGAACATGACGCTGGTGTCGGCGGCGGACGCGGCGCAGGTGGGACCGATTCTGCGCGCCACCGTGGACCACCCCGGCCCGGTTTACATCCGCATGGGCCGGGTGCCGCTCCCCGTGGTGACCACGGAGGATACGCCCTTCGAGGTCGGGAAGAACCGCGTGTACCGCGAGGGCTCGGACCTGGCCCTCTTCGCCACCGGGCACATGGTGTACGAATCCCTGGTGGCCGCCGAGCGGCTGGCCGAGCTCGGGGCCGAGGTCGCCGTCGTCAACGTCTCCACCCTCAAGCCGCTGGACGAGGCCGTCGTGGTGGAGCTGGCAAACGCCTGCGGGCGGGTGGCGACGGTGGAGGAGCACAACATCTACGCGGGACTGGGCGGCGCGGTGGCCGAGGTCCTGGCGCGGCACCGCCCCACGCCCATGCTCTTCATCGGCGTCCAGGACGAGTTCGCCGAGTCGGGGGACCCGCTGGACCTTCTGGCCAAGTACGGCCTGAACGCGGACGGGATTTTCGACCGCGTGGCGAGCTTCCTGGAGCTGACGTAGGCCGATGTCCCCTCTCCCTTCTGGTGGGATGCTCGCTCACGGACTGGGGAGGGGGGTTGGGTGTAAAAGCGGCGGGGTTAGGAAACCCCGCCCTACATTTAGAATCGCGCAATTGCCCGTAGGGGCGGCCGTCCACGGTCGCCGTTTCCACAATAGCCGATCGTAGGGGCCGACCGACGGCGCGCCGTTTAGGTCGGC
>CAYTCV010000152.1:0-2988 GCA_964436465.1 uncultured bacterium | reverse complement strand
CTACTCCGCGCCGTAGCGCAGGTAGACCCCGGGCTGCGCGAAGAGCCACCCCGCGTAATCCTGCAAATCTCCCGCGGAAACCCCCTCCACCTCGTCGGTGAAATCATCCTCGAACGCGTAGCCCAGCCCCGCCAGCTCGTACATGGCGGCGTCCAGGATGCGGTCCGAGGGCCGCGCCAGGTCGATGACATAGCGGCTGACCTCGAGCATGGTCCGGCCGCGCGCCAGCTCATCCTCCCCCACCGGCTCCTCGGCGATTCTCGCCAGCTCCTCGTCCACGATGCCCACCGCCTCGGCGGTCTTGCCCGGCTCCGTGCCGAGGTAGAGCGCGAAGGCCCCCGGCTCCACCCCGAAGACGGGAAAGGCGTGCACGGCGTACACCAGCCCCGCCCCGCGCAGCCGCGCGTGCAGCCGCCCGTTGGGCAGGTAGATGCCGGAGAGCACCGCGTCCAGCAGCCGCATCCGGTAGCGGTCCTCGCCGTCCCAGCTCATCCCGGGCCACAGCCAGTACAGAATCGTCTGCTCCCGGTCGGAATCGAGGGCGAGGTCGATATTTTCCTCGGGGAACACCGGCGGGCCGTAGTCGGGCAGGGGCGTCCCCGCGGCCGGTACGTCGTCCCACAACCGCTCCACCACCCGCTCGATTTCCCGGGCGTCCACGTCCCCGGCCACGGCGATGAGCGTGCCCTCGGGCCGCCGGATGAGGTCCCGGTAGTCCAGCAGCCGCTCCCGGGTGAGCGCCGAGACGGTCTCCGGCCTCCCGCGCTGGTTGTGGGAGTAGGGGTGAGCGCCGAAGAAGGCCCGCTTCGCCTCCCGGAAGGCCACGGTGAATGGCGCCTCGTCCTCCCCGGCCAGCTCGTCGAGGAGCCTCTGCCGCTCGGCCTCCACGCGGTCCGGGGGGAAGGTCGCGTCCTGCAGGCAGTCGCTGATGACCTCCAGGGCCAGCGGGGCGTCGGCGGCCATAACGTGGGCGGAGAGGAGGCCGCAGTCGCGCAGACCCTGGCTCCCGATGGAGCCGCCGCGGTCCTCGATGGCGGCCACCGTCTCCGGCCCGGTCCGCGACTCGGTCCCCTCCAGCAGCATCTGCATGGCGAAGTGGAAGGCGCCCTCGTCCTCCCGCTCCTCGACGCGGTAGCCGCCGTTCACCAGGGCCCCCACCCAGGCGCTCCGGGCGCCCGGGTCCTCCAGCACCAACAGGCGCAGGCCCGAGTCCAGCTCGGTCAGCCGCATCCGTCCGCCTCCGCCGTCGGCCCCCAGCTCGAACTCGTACTCCGGCGGGTAATCCCGGGCCAGCGTGTTCGACGGGGGATAGTCGGGGGAGAGCCAGACCGAGTCCGCCGCGGGGGCCTGGCCCTGATAGACGAAGTAGGCGTCCGGCTCGCCGGGCTCCACCTTGCCCTCCGATTCCACCGACGCCGCCAGGCCGCGGGCCTCCGCCGACAGCGCGCACTCGACCAGGTCGTCCCGGCCCAGGCCCTCCTCGAAGAGCCCGAGGTCGAAGTCCCCGGCGCTCACGGGCCACACGACGGCCGCGTAGAGGTTGTCCGGGGTGAAGTACCGCCGGGCGACGTCGCGCACCTCCTCGGCGGTCACCGCCCGGCAGCCGTCCACGTAGTCCGCGGAGAACTCCAGGTCGCCCAACAGGGCGTCGGTGCCCAGCCGCGCCGCCCGGGTGTCCAGGTTCTCCCCGTCGAAGACGTAGTCCGCCGTGAGCGCGTTCTTCACCCGCTCCAGCTCGCCGGGGTCCACGAGTGTGTCGGCCAGGCCGGTCACCTCGGCGTAGGCGGTGCGGTAGGCCTCGGGGAGGCGCGCCGGGTCCGCGGCCAAAAGGACCTCGAACTCACCCGCGTCGTAGGTCGGGGTGTAGCTGTAGGCGGCGAAGTCCGTGGCGAGTTGCCGCTCCTCCTGCAGGGCCGTATAGAGCCGGCTCGTCCGGCCCGTGGACAGAAGGTGCATCGCCACGTCCAGGGCGTAGAGGTCGTCGGCCCAGATGGGCACGGTGCGGAAGCCGAACACGAGGTACGCCTGGTCGAAGGTGGTGTACTCGACGGAATAGCGCGGCCCCGGCAGGTTCGCGGGCCGCTCCACCCCGGGCAGCGGCACCCCGGAGCGCTCGGCGCCCCCGAACTCGGCGGCCACCTTATCCGTCATCTCGCCCGCGTCCAGGTCCCCGGCCACGACGACCACCATGTTCTCGGGCGTGTAGCGCTCGGTGTAGTAATCCAGGAGGTCGGCCTCGGTCACCGCCTTGAAGAGGTCGGGGTAGCCGATGACCGGGTCCGAGGCCGGGGAGCCGGGGTAGATTGTGTGGGAGAAGCGGTACCAGGCGCGGGTGTTCGCCTCGTCCAGGTTCATGTTCATCTCTTTGAGGATGATGCCGCGCTGGCTGGCGATGGCCTCGTCGGTGAACACCTGCCGCAGGAGCGTCTCCGCCATGAGCGCCACCATGCCGTCGAAGTGCTCCACCGTGGTCGTCTGGTGGTAGCAGGTGTGGGCGTTGGAGGTGTAGGCGTTGGAGATGCCGCCCAGGGTTTCGTCCCAGGTGTCCAGCTCCTCCTGGGTGTAGCTTTCGGAGGCGTCGCCGTGGAGGTGCTCGTAGTAGTGGCTGATTCCCGCGCCCTGGTACGGGCCCTCGATGACCCCGCCGGTCCGCACGTAGACCCGGATGGTCACGGTGGGGTTGGCGTGGGCCTCGGCGGCGATGATGACCAGGCCGTTGTCGAGCTCGGTGCGCAGGACGCGCTCGGCGAGCGTGGATACGGCCGTGAGCAGCAGCAGAATGACGACCAGGGTTTTGCGCATGGGGGGCTCCGTGGGGGTGGGCGATTCGCCGGTATTATAGCGCAAAAATTCGCGGGGTTGCATATACGTCCGGCGGGCGGGTTTTTCGGCACCCGCCCCTACGTCATCGCAGTGAAGTGCGGGGATGGAAACCCCGCCCTACATTTTCACCGCGAAGCGGTGTAGGGCGGCTCTTCTACGAGCCGC
>CAYTCV010000151.1:1475-3035 GCA_964436465.1 uncultured bacterium | reverse complement strand
TCCGCTGCGGCTTCCTGGGCATGCTGCACATGGAAATCGTCCAGGAGCGCCTGGAGCGGGAGTACGACCTGGACCTGGTCGCCACCACGCCCAACGTCATCTATGTGGTGACCACCACCGACGGCGTGACCCGGGAGTTCCACTCCCCCGTCGGCCTGCCCGACTTCTCCCGCATCGAGACCATCGCCGAGCCGTACATCCGCGCCACCATCGTCACCCCGCCCACCTACATCGGCAACATCATGAAGCTCTGCGAGGACAAGCGGGGCAAATACGCGAACACGGAGTACCTGGACCCCGAGCGGGTGCTGTTGACCTTCGAGCTGCCGCTGGCCGAGGTGGTGCTGGACTTCTACGACCGCCTGAAGAGCGTCACCCGCGGGTACGCCTCCTTCGACTACGACCTCCTCGACCCCCGGCCCAACGAGCTGGAGAAGCTGGAAATCATGGTCAACGGGCAGGCGGTGGACGCCCTTTCCATCATCATCCACAAGGACAAGGCGTACCAGTACGGCCGGAACCTTACCCTTAAGTTACAAAAACTCATCCCGCGGCAGCTCTTCGAGGTGGCCATCCAGGCCAAGCTCGGGGGGAGAATAATCGCCCGGGAGACCGTCAAGCCTCTGCGCAAGGACGTCACCGCCAAGTGCTACGGCGGGGACATCACCCGCAAGCGCAAGCTGTTGGAGAAGCAGAAGAAGGGGAAGAAGCGGATGAAGATGGTGGGCACCGTGGAAATCCCGCAGCGGGCGTTCATGAGCGTCCTGGGCGTGGAGGAGGACCCCCACGAGATTCGGCAGAAATACGGCCGGCGGCGCTAGACGCCGTTGTGTTTTGCGGACGGATGCGGTAGGATTGCCGAAAATAACCCGCCCCAAGGACACCCGATGCGTTACGTCCTGATTCTACTGTTCATCCTCTCCGCCGTCGCCTCCGCCGAAGAGGTGACCATCCAGCCGGGCCTGGCGAAGGGCAAGGACGCCTTCTGCTGGGAGCAGCAGCCGGACAGCAACTTCGGCGCCTCGTACCTGTTGAAGATGTACTCCTCGGATTCGCCGAACCTGGGCTTCACGAGCTTCATCGAATTCATCGACATCAGTTACTATCGCGGCCGTTACGCTAATTCGGCGACGCTCTACCTCTACACCCAGGCCGTGCTCGGCACGGGCGGCGAGGTGGAGTTCGGAGCCGCGGACGCCTTCTGGGATAAAGACCTCATCACCTGGAACAACATGCCCGACATCGACCCCGACACCCTGGACTCCGCCCCGTACCCGACCACGGTCGGGGAGTGGTGGGAGGCGGACGTCACGGACATCGTGCGGGGCTGGCTGGGCGACACGCTGGCCAACCACGGCTTCAAGCTATTCGACGACGGGACCGGGGCCGTCGGCGCCACCTTCTACGCCAGCGAGTACACGGCGGACGAAACGCTGCGGCCCAAGCTGGTGATTGAGCTATCCGAGCCGGGCGTCGAGAATACCTCCTTCGGCTGCATCAAGGCCCGGTACCGTTAAAATGGAATCCGATTCGTCGAGGGTCGCCGTTGGCGGCCCTTTT
>CAYTCV010000151.1:0-1375 GCA_964436465.1 uncultured bacterium | reverse complement strand
TTTTTTATCGCCTTGTCCGGCGGAGGAGGCGGTTGGTATAATCGAAAAATTCAACCTCCGCGGGAGGCGCGATGGACCGACTGTTCAAGCTGGCCGAGCACGGCACGACGGTGAAGCGGGAGCTCGCCGCCGGGGTGACCACCTTCCTCACCATGGCCTACATCATCGCGGTCAACCCCCAGTTCCTGAGCTTCTTCGGCGACCCGTCCCTGGCGGGTATCGCCTGGCCCGTCTCGGCCACGGTCACCGCCACCTGCCTGGCCTCGGGCCTGATGTGCATCTTCATGGGGCTCTACGCCAATTTCCCCATCGCCCTGGCTTCGGGTATGGGCCTGAACGCCATCGCCGCCTACGAGCTGGCCGCGCCGCTGGGCAGCTTCCCCGCCGCCATGGCGGTCTTCGTCATGGAAGGGCTCCTCATCACCATCCTCGTGCTGACCCGCGTCCGCGAGAAGGTGATGGAGGCCATCCCCCTGCCCATGAAGCACGCCATCGGCGTCGGCATCGGTCTCTTCATCGCCTTCATCGGCCTCCAGGAGGCGGGAATCGTGGTGGGAGACCCGGCGACGCTGGTGGGCGTGGGCGAGCTATGGCGCTTCCCGGTTTTAATCGTCATCCTGGGGCTCTTCGTCACCGTGGTGCTCTTGAAGTTCCGGGTGCCGGGGGCGATTCTGGTAGGAATAGCCGCCACGACCGTCATCGCCACGGCGGCCAACTACATCGCCGGCTTCGGCGCCGACGGCTCGTCCATGCTCGGCTTCGCCAAGGGGACGGCGGTGCTGCCCCGGGAAATCCTCGCCCTGCCCGATTTTTCCACCTTCGGCCGGTTGGATTTCGCCGGGGTGTTCCAGGGCTTCGGCTGGCTCGGCGCATCCCTGACCATCTTCAGCGTCATGCTCTCCGACTTCTTCGACACCATGGGCACGGTGGTGGCCATCGGCGACCAGTCGGGGATGATGGACGAGAAGGGGAAGATTCCGCGACTGCGGCGGATTCTTTTAGTGGACAGCCTGGCGGCGGCGGCCGGCGG
The DNA here is from genome assembly GCA_964436465.1 of uncultured bacterium. Classification (GTDB taxonomy): domain Bacteria; phylum RBG-13-66-14; class RBG-13-66-14; order RBG-13-66-14; family RBG-13-66-14; genus RBG-13-66-14. The sequence continues at coordinate 345 of CAYTCV010000151.1, read as the reverse complement.
AGCGGCGGGCGCCTCCAGCGTCACCTCCTACGTCGAGAGCGCCGCTGGAATAGCCTCCGGCGGACGGACCGGCCTGATGGTGGTCGTCGTCGGCGTTTTGTTCCTTCTGTCCATCTTCTTCCACCCGCTGGTGTCGGTGATTCCGGCCCAGGCCACCGCTCCGGCGCTCATCCTGGTCGGCTTCCTGATGGTCAAGCTCATCCGCAGAATAGATTTCGAGGAGTTGGATACGGCGCTGCCGAGCTTTTTAATCATCATGCTCATGCCGTTGACGTACTCCATCACCAACGGCATCGGCGCCGGGTTCATCGCCTTCACCTTCCTGAAGATGTTCCAGGGGAAATT
>CAYTCV010000150.1:0-3126 GCA_964436465.1 uncultured bacterium | reverse complement strand
GATTTGCCATCAATGGTCGTAGGGGCGGATGTCCACACCCGCCCGCGGACCGACCGCATGTCGGCCCCTACGGGGTTGATGCGCGATGCACGCTGCACACGCCCTTCCTGCCTCCTCAAAAAAGGGACCCCAGGGGGTCCCTCTGTTTTACGGATAACGGTCGGGTTTAGGGGATTTCCGGACCCCAGACGCTGCCGCCGCCGCCGCCGCCACCGCCGCCGGAGGAGGTGCTCTTCTTGAAGGTGAAGGTTTTGCTCCAGTCGCCTACGACGACCTTGACCTTGACCGTTCCGGAGGAGTTCGGGGTGACGTAGATGTCGATGCCGTCGGAGTCGCCGTTTTTAACCGAGGCGCGCCACTTGATTTCCTTCGGGCCGTTCTTGGTCACCGAGTCGTCCTTGCCCTGGGCGTACTGGCCGCCCTTCTCCCAGTCGAACCAGTTCTCGACCTTGATGGTCGCGTTGCCCGAGGTGATTTCGGCGTAGCCGTCGAAGCTCTCGAAGGGGGTGGTGTCGAACTCGTCCAGGTTGCCCCAGCGGACCTTGATGACCATGCCGTCGGTCCAGGCGTTGGCGCGGTTGGTGCCGGTGGTCGTGGTTGTGTGTGAGGTCGTGGAGGACGTGCTGCCGGGGCTCCAGACGCTGGTGGTCGCGTGCAGGGAGTCGGAGACGACCTTGCCGGCCTTGAGCTGGAACTCGCCGTACCAATCGCCCACCTTGACGTGGATGGCCGTGTCGCGGCTGCTGACGATGCGGACGGTCAGGCCGTCGGTGGCGCCCAGGGTGCTGGCGCGCCATTCGACGTAGTCCGGGCCCTCGTTGGTGATTTTGTCGTCGCAGCCGATGCGGTACGCGCCGCCGGAATCGAACATGCGCACGTCGGTGACGGCGATGTCACCGTACTCCGGGTCCACGAAGCCGTCGAAGGCGTGGAAACCGACGCCGGACAGCTCGTTGATGTTCCCCCACTCGAGGAAGATGGTGGTGACGGCTTTGCCGCCCTCGAGCTGCTGGGTGGAGCGCTGCTCGACCTTTATCATGTTGCCGGTGGTGTCGATTTGTGCCGTGATGGCCAGGACTCCCGAGACCAGGCCCAGCGCCAGAAGAATGACGAAGAGGCGTTTCATTTCAGGTCCTTTCTTTCTATCCCCCGCAGGGGAATATTTTTTAACCGACGTTGACAGACGAATTGGGTAATAGTAGCAGCTTTTCACTCCGATTTCAAGAAATTCGTCTTTGGGAGGGCGAATAGTCGGCTGCCCACGGCGCGGCCGAAAGCCCGGTCGTGAGAAACGAAGAGCACCGTCCCGGTGTAACGCGCCAGCGCGCCCTCCAGGGCCTCGATGGACGCGAGGTCCAGGTGGGCCGTCGGCTCGTCCAGGACCAACAGGTTGGCGTCGGTGACGGAGACGATTGCCAGGAAGAGCCGGGCGCGCTCGCCGCCGGAGAGGGAGGCCACCGGTTTATCCACTTCCTCGCGCCGGAAGAGGAGCTTGGCCAGGAGGTAGCGTATGCCGTTGCGGTCGAGGTCGGTTTTCTCCCGCAGCGCCTCGAAGACCGTTCCGGAGGCGGGCAGGCCGAGGGAGCGCTGGTCGGCGTGGAAGGCGCGCACGTTCCGCCCCGGCCCCGCCGCGCCGCCCGTCGGCTCCAGCTCGCCCAGGAGCAGGCGCAGGAGGGTCGTCTTGCCCGAGCCGTTGGGACCGGTGAGCCGGACCCGCTCGCCGCGGTACAGGGAGAAATCGAGGCCGCCGAAGAGCTCGGACCCGCCGGGATAAGCGAAGTGCAGATTCTCCGCCCGGGCGATGAGCTCACCGGCGCGGGCGGGCTCATTCAGCGGCGGCCTGATTTTCAGCCCGTAGGTCTTGGGCCGGACCAGCCGGTCGGATTCGAGGCGGGCGACGCGGCGCTTGACGGTCCTCGCGGTGCGGGCCACCTTGGCCGCGCGGCGGCTGAAGGAGTCCGAGCCCGCCTTATTGGCGTGGGCCGTGCCGGTGAATCCGCCCCCCTCCATCCGGTGCAGCAGCCCCAATCTCCGGTTCAACCCCGCGAGGAGCTTCTTGCGCTCGCGCCCGGCCTGGTGAAAATCCTCCCAGGCGGCGGCGATTTCCTCCCCGCGCCGGCGGCGGTAATCGGTGTACCCGCCGTGGTAGCGCCGCAGGAGCCCGTCCTCCAGCTCCAGAATCCCCCCCACCGCGGCGTCGAGGAAGTCGCGGTCGTGGCTGACCGCGATGAAGGCCCCGGCGTAGCGCGCCAGAAGCTGCTCGGCCTCGGCCAGGCCCCCCTCGTCGAGGAAGTTGGTCGGCTCGTCCAGCAGCAACAGGTCCGGCTCCCCGGCCAGGGAGAGGGCGAGGTCGAAGCGGGCCAACTCGCCGCCGGAGAGCTCGAGCGCCGGCGCCTTCAGGCGCTCCGGCTTCAGGCCCAGCCGCCGGGTCAGGCGGTGGATGCGCTCGACCTTCTCGTAGCCCGACCGGGCCATCAGCTCGTCCACCGCGTCGGCGTCGCCCGCGAGGCTCCTGTCCCAGAGCGCGCCGAGTCCGCGCTCCAGGCGGTCCAGGCCGCGGACCAGGAGCGAGCGGTCGCCCTCGCCGTCGATTGTCCCGGAGCGCCAGGCCTCCTCGGCCGCCCCCTGCTCCAGGTAGGCCGTCCTCATGTCGCCCGCCGGGGCCACCGTGCCGGAATCCGGCGCCAGCAGGCCGGCCGCGATTTTTAAGAGCGTGGACTTGCCGCTGCCGTTGATTCCGACCAGACCCAGGCGGTCCCGGCGGCCCACGGAGAGGTCCAGGCCGCGCAGGACCTCCACGGGCCCGAAGGATTTGCGGATGTTATGGAGTTGCAGCATGTCTTCCCCGCGATGCAAAAAGGGCGGCCGGGTTCGCCGACCGCCCCAGGGGTTCAGTTGTGTGGTGAAAAAAGCGCGCACCGCCCCGCGTTTTTTTAACGCGGTTGAACCGGGAGGTCGGGTCGGGTCGCGCCTTAGAACATCGAGCGGGCTCCTCTCGCTTCCTGCGGGGGTAGTTTAATCCATTTTCCCCCCTGGCGCAAGGCTGTGTGGGGTGGAACGGGCGGGTGTGGACACCCGCCCCTACGGCATCGCAATTCGCGGCGGCCCGCGGAGGGGCCGCCCTAC
>CAYTCV010000149.1:0-3137 GCA_964436465.1 uncultured bacterium | reverse complement strand
CGGCGGTCGTCTCGGCGTCGAGCACGGTGGCCACGCGCCGCCCGGCCAGGTCGTAGACGACCATCTCCACCCGGCCGTCCTCGGGCAGGGTGAAGTTCAGGTGGACCAAGCCGTCCGCGGGCTGGGGGTACGGGGTGTCCAGGCCGAAGACCAGCGCTCCGGGCCGGAGCTCAATCTCGTCGGTGGGGCCGAAGCGCTCGACGACGCCCAGGACGTCCACGGTCTCCAGCCAGTATCCGTAGGCCGCTCCCGGCTCCACCCCGCGGTCGAGGTACACCGTCGAGCCGCCGGGCAGTCCTCCGGTGAAGAGGTACTCCGGCGGTCCGCCGTCCACCGAGCGCAGAACCCGGACGTCCACCGGCTCCCCGCCCCCGAAGCGCCAGTCGACCAGGACTCCCTCGCCGGAGACCGACGCGCCGAGGTCGGCCAGAATAATCCCCACGTACTCTTCGGTGGTAAAGCTGAACGGGTTGGGCACCATGGAATCGGTGAAGTGGTAGCCGTCCTCGGACACGGCATCCAGGAGCTCGAAGGTGTAGCCCGTCTCGTAGTCGAAGAACTCGTGGGCCAGGTGCAGGGTGGTGTCGTCGGTCCAGGTGAGGTCCCACCCGCCCGGGTCGGGGGTGCAGGTGAAGTCCACCAGCCCTGTGTCGGAATCCATCGGCCGGTCGAAGACCAGGATTACGTCCAGCCCGACGGGGAAGTCTACGGCCCCGTCCTCGGGCGTGGTTTCGATGAGAATCGGCCAGGGCGACACGGTGCGGAAATCGAAGGGGTTGGGCACCGAGGCGCCGGCCAGTTGCACCCCCTCCGCCGATTTGGCCGTCAGCAGCTCGAAGGTGTAGAGGGTGTTCTCGGTGAAATTGCTGTGGGACAGGGTGAGCACCTTGTCCCCGCCCGACCAGGTGCGCGTCCAGCCGCCGGGGTCGGGGCCGCAGTCGAAGGTGAGCGACGAGGGATTCGTGTCCATGGCCCGGTCGAAGGTCAGCACAACGTCCTTCCCGAGGGGCACGTTGGTCTCTCCGTCCTCGGGGTCGGTCTCCACCAGCACCGGCGCCTGGGGCTGGGTGGTGAAATCGAAGGGGTTGGGGACCGAGGCGCCGCCCAGCGGCACCCCGTCGGACGAGTGCGCCTGGGTGAGGGTGAAGGTGTAGTCGGTTTCGTAGTCGAAATCGTCATGGGAGAGTGTCACGACCGTATTGCCCTCGGACCAGACTCGCGTCCACCCGCCGGGATTCGGGTTGCAGGTGAAGGTGAGCTGCGAGGAGTCGGTGTCCATGGCGATGTCGAAGGTGAGGACGACGTCCTTGCCGATGGGCTGCATCTGCGCGCCGTCGGCGGGGTCGGTGTCTATGAGGTAGGGCGGCCGGTACTCGGCGGTGAAGTCGAAGGGGTTGGGCACCAGCGCGCCGTCCAGGGACCTCCCCGTGCTGGAGTGGGCCGAGGTGAGGTTGAAGGTGTACGACGTGCCGTAGTCGAAGTCGTCATGGGAAAGCGTTAAAACCTTGTTCCCCGAGGACCAGACGCGCGTCCAGCCGCCGGGGTTCGGCGTGCAGGTGAAGGTGAGCTGGGAGGGGTTCGTGTCCATCGCGGTGTTGAAGGTCAGCACGACGTTCGTATTCAGCCCCACGTCGTCCTGGCCGTCGGCGGGGCTGGTGGACAGGAGCATCACGCTCCCGCCCAGGGCCTGCTCGATGTTGATGAGCCCGTAGCCGTACTCCTGGTCCCAGCCGGAGGGACCCAGGTCGGTGGCGGTGGATTGCAGGGTGGCGCGGATGTTGGCGGGGCCGGTGATACCCTCGGAAATCATGAGGCCCACGGCGGCCGCCACGTGGGGGCAGGCCATGGAGGTGCCCTGGAAGAACCAGTAGCCGAAGGGAACGTCCAGGTCAATAGGGAGTTCCAAATTGCCGTACGTCTGCTGGAGGACGCCGTCGGGATAGCCGTCGTCGTTCAGGTCCGCGTATACGTCGCCGCCCGGGGCCATGATTTCCTGGTCGTCTCCGTAGTTGGAGTAGTACGCCCGCTCGGCGTCGTAGTCCACCGCCCCGACGCAGATGACCTCGTCGTAACCCGAGGGGTAGTGGTTCTGGGTGGTGTCGTCATTCCCCGCGGCGGCCGCCAGGACGATTCCGGCGTTGTAGGCGTCGATGCACGCCTGGTGCAGGACCGAGTCGGACCCGTAGCCGCCCAGGCTCATGTTGATGACGTCGGCCGAGTGCGTCCGCGCCCAGTCGATTCCGTCGGCCACCGACCAGCCCTGGCTGGAGCCCTCCCAGTCCAGGACCTGCACCGGCATAATCCGGCAGTCGAACGCAATCCCCGCCGGTCCGAGGCCGTTGTCGGTGTCCTGGGCCAACGTTCCGGTGACGTGGGTGCCGTGGCCGTGCTGGTCGTTGGGGTGGCTGTCGTCGTGGATGAAGTCGTAGGGGCTGACGAAGGTCACGTCGGAAAGCTCGGGTGCCCGGGGGTAGGTGCTCCCGATGACCTCGGACTGCTCGTAGCTCGGGACTGCGTACTCCTCGTAGGCCACGCCGGTGTCCAGGACGGCGATGATGACCGAGGAGTCGCCGCCCCGGTTGATGTCCCAGGCCTCCTCCAGGTAGATGAAGTCGTCCTTGTTGAAGTGCCACTGGTAGGTGTAGTAGGGGTCGTCGGGGGCCCACTCCAGGCGGTAGATGAAGTTGGGCGCCGCGGCCAGCACGCCGGGCCGGAGCTCGAACCGACGGGCGTACTCCGCCTCCCGGCCGGCGGGGACCGACAGCAGCACCCTCTCCGGCGTCACGTCGCTGCGCCGCACGAGGCCGATGGACGGCCCCACCTCCCGGGCGGCGGCCAGCACCTCCGCGTCGTCCATCACCCCTGTGAACCAGACGATGACCTCACCCTCGACGTACCGGACCTGCGCCGGTTGCGGCTCGGACGGCTCCGCGACGAGGAGGCGCTCGGCCCGGGCCCCCGCGGTCAGGAGCAGTATCGCCAGAAACGCGTACATCAGCTTGCGCATCACACCCTCCCCGAAACCTATCCCACCTTCTTTATCTTAGGATAATTCGCGCCGTGAAATCAAACGAAAAAGGGCGGCGGTCCAAATGTGTTCGCAATGACTGTCGGCCCGCTCTTGGCTCGACCTTTAA
>CAYTCV010000148.1:0-3166 GCA_964436465.1 uncultured bacterium | reverse complement strand
AAAAACGGGCGGACCTGAACGGCGCGCCGTCGGTCCGCCCCTACATCTATCTAATTCACGCTAGTACGGCCACTGGGCGAACCACTCGTCGCCGAGGTTGAAGATGACGACGGCCTTCCCCGCCTCGGTCTGTTCCTTGCCGTTCAGGACGTAGTCCACGTCGGTCTGGGTGACGTAGATGACGAGCTCGGGGTGCCCCTCGGCCGGGCCGATTTGCACGATGGCCGGCTCGGTCCAGCCTTGGATGACGTAGGCCCCGGAGAGGACCATGTCGTTCCAGAAGCCCTCGAAGAGCGCGAGCTGGGCCTTCTGCTGGGCCTGGCTTTCGGCGACCTCCTGCTCGGTGAAGCCCATCTGCTCGGCGACCGTCGCGGGGTCGCGGAAGCACATGTCCATGACCTTGGCCTTGTCGCCGGTCTGGATGGCGGTGAGCAGCACGTTGGCGTTTTCCACGGCGATGGGCGCCTTCTCCTCGGCGAGCTCCTGGGGGGTCTTCTCCGGCGCGGCAGTCTCCGTATCCGCGGGCTCTTTCTCCTCGCCGCAGGCCAGCGTCAGGGCGATGACCGCCAAAACCGCGAACCACAGGAACCTGTGCATGGGTTTCCTCCTCGTCGGGGGATGGTGGGTCGAATTAGGAGTGTACCCGACGCGGCGTCGGATGGCAACCCGGCAAAAAGCGGCGGGGATTAAAATCCCCGCCCTACATTTCATCGCCCGGGCGTATCGACACGCCGCGTCATTTCCCCAAAATCTCCCGGCAGACCTCGGCCCCCCGGCGGCCGGACAGAAGCATCGCCCCGAAGGTCGGCCCCATCCGCGTCAGCCCGTGGAACGTCGCCACGCTCATCCCCACGGCCACCAGCCCGGGGTAGACCTCCCCGGTGTGGGTGACGATTTCGTCCTCGGAGCGCTCAATCCACATGGGCTGCTCCTTCTGGAGCCGCATCAGGCCGCGCTTCTCCAAGAGGTGCATCACCCCGGCCTCGTGGCCCGTGTCGTCCACGATGATTTTGGATTCGAGGCAGAGGGGGTCCAGGGTGTTGAGGCCGCGGGGGATGTAGTCCAGGGCGGTCCAGTTGACGACGACGCCGCCGAGGCGCGCGTCGGAAAGGTCGGCGTCGGTCCCCGGGGATTTCCCGCGCAGGACCACGTCGTAGACCGTGGTGCAGTTGAGTACCGCGGCGCCGGCCTCGTAGGCCGCGACGACGAATTTGGCGCAGTTCAGCGGCGCCGGCGAGGTGAAGAGCCCCGGTCCGGCCTCGGCGTATTGGACGCCGAACTCGCCCAGAATCTTCTGGGCCGGGGCGCGGTAGGTCAGCGGCGCCATGAAGTAGCCGCCGGTCCAGAAACCCCCGCCCAGGTGCGGGTTGCGCTCGATGACCAGGGTCTTGACGCCGGCGCGGGCCAGGTCGTGGGCGCAGATGAGCCCGGCCGGGCCGCTCCCCACGATGATGACCTCGCTCTCGGCGTACTCGTCGACCGTCCGCGACCATTCGCGCACGATGGCCCGGGTGACCTCTTTCTCCCCCCCGGGGGCGAAGATGGGCATGGTTCTCCCTTCCGGCGGTGTCGTACTTTTTAAGGCGGGAGGATATTACCCCGCCGGGCGTCGGGGGTCAAGTCGGGTGAATCGGGCGGTTGGTTCGACGCCGTCCCCTGTGGTATCATCCGGGTGTCAGTGCACCCCCCGCCGGAGACGCCATGGCCCCCTATTACATCCTGGTGATAAACCCCGGCTCCACCTCGACCAAGGTGGCCGTGTATGCCGACGAGGAGCCGATTCACGAGCGCAACCTCCAGCACGTGAAGCTCGAGCTGGAAGGTTTCGCGAAAATCTGGGACCAGTACGCCTTCCGCAAGCACATCATCCTGGCGTTTCTGGAGGATGTCGGGTTCGACCTGGGGCAGCTGTCGGCGGTGGTGGGGCGCGGCGGGCTGTTCCAGCCGGTGGTCTCCGGGACCTACGCGGTGAACCAGCAGATGATAGACGACGGCCGCGTGGGATTTTCCGGCGAGCACGCCAGCAACCTCGGCTGCGCCCTGGCCTACGGCATAGCCTGGGACCTGGGCATTCCGAGCTACATCGTGGACCCGCCGTCGGTGGACGAGTTCCCGCCGGTGGCCAAGCTCTCCGGCCTGCCGGAGCTGCCGCGGCGGAGCCTGTTTCACGCACTGAACGTGAAGGCCACGGCGCGGCACGCCGCCCGGGATTTGGGCAAGTCCCTGACCGATATAAACATCATCGTGGCCCATCTGGGGGGCGGCATCTCCATCGTCGCCCTGGAGAAGGGGCGGGCCATCGAGGCCCACAACGGACTCTACGAGGGGCCGTACACCCCGGAGCGCGCCGGCACCCTCCCCACCTTCCCCCTCATGGACTGGGTGTACGAGGCGGCCGGGAAGGGCACTCCGCTGGAGAAGCTTACGAAGCGGTGCGTGGGCGGGGGCGGCCTGATGGCCTACCTGGGCACCAACTCGGCCCGCGACGTGGAGGAGCGCGCCGAAAAGGGCGACAAGGACGCGCTCTACTACCTCACCGGCATGCTCTACCAGGTCTCGTACTACATCGGCGCCGTATCCATCGCCCTCAAGGGCAAGGTGGACTGCATCGCCCTCACCGGCGGCATGGCCTACGGGAAGATGATAGTGGAACGCATCACGGACTGGGTGGGCTGGATTGCGCCGGTGAAGGTGTACCCGGGTCAGGACGAGATGGGAGCGCTGGCGCACGGCGCGCTGCGGGTCCTGCGCGGCGAGGACCAGGCGCTGGAGTACCCGACCTACGTGGGCAACGACGAGTAGGAAATGGGCATGATTGGGAAGATAAAAAGGGTGCCGTTGAGGGAGGTCTGGAAAAACGAGGCGCGTGATTTCACGCCTTGGTTGGAGTCGAACATCGAAGCCTTGGGAGACGTTTTGGACTTGCCTCTTTCAAGTGCCGAAAGAGAGAGAACGACTGGTAATTTCAACGTCGATCTGGTGGCCGAGAACGAGGCGGGTGGGACATTGGCCATTGAGAACCAATTGGGGAAGAGTGACCATGACCATTTAGGGAAATTAATAACTTACCTTGCCGCTCTCGAAGCCGATGCGGCGGTGTGGATTGTGGCGGAACCGAGGACGGAGCACGTCAATGCTATAAACTGGTTAAACGAAGCCACTTCCG
>CAYTCV010000147.1:0-3264 GCA_964436465.1 uncultured bacterium | reverse complement strand
GCCGCGAGCTCTACCATTATTACTAAATTACGCTCTCTGAGCCTTACGCTTGTCCATGCTCCTCGGGGACACCGGCCGCATCCATAAAAAACGGCCGCCCGCTCACACCCGCCCACGGCGCTCAGTGCGTCAGCTTCACCCGCTCCACCAGGCCCTCCGGCGCCGGCTCGTACTCCACCACGCACCCCACGCCCAGCCCCCACACCCGGGACGCCCCGAGCTGGGCCACGTGGAAGAAGAGCTCCTCCGCCTCCTCCGCCTCGGGGCCCAGCGGCCGGAGGAAGACGTAGCCCTTGTTGTAGTCGTAGTAGGTGACGATGCCCTGCATATTCACCGGGGTTGAAGCGCGCGACGAAAATAGCACCTCGCGGGGGCGGGGTCAAGACGGGAGGACGCCGCGGTGTGGTAGAATCACTCCTCGACCCGGAGGGCCCATGGACGAAAAAACCGTGCGGCACATCGCGAGGCTGGCCCGGCTCGGATTGACCGCCGAGGAGCTCGAGCGCTTCCGGGGGCAGCTCGGCGAAATCCTGGCCTACGTCGAGTCGCTGCAGGGCGTGGACATCGAGGGCGTGCCGCCGTTCAGCGACATCTCGCCGCCGCGCGTCCCCCGGCGCGAGGACGTCGTAACGAACCCCCGCTCGGCGACCGGCGAGCTGGGGCAGGCCCCGCGGGTCGTGGACGGGCAAATCGAGGCCCCCTCCCCGCTTGAAAAAGACCGGTGACGGCTGGTAGCCGCGCCGGTTCCGCGACGCGGTGTTAGTGCAGTTCGATAGCTTACCGCCGCGAGCGAAACCGACTCGCCTGATTTACCAACACCCGACGGCCGGGGGCCGCGCCGGTTCCGCGACGCGGTGTTAGTGCAGTTCGATAGCTTACCGCCGCGAGCGAAACCGACTCGCCTGATTTACCAACACCCGACGGCCGGTAGCCGCGCCGGTTCCGCGACACAAAGTTACTTTCACTCACGGGCCGACGCCGCGAACGGCGCCCCCCGGATAAAAGCCGATGATTAAGCTCGAAGGCAGACGGGCGCTGGTGATGGGCCTCGGCCTCTTCGGGGGCGGGGCGGGGCTCACGCGCTACCTGGTCCGCCACCGGGCCCGGGTGACGGTGACCGACCTGCGCGAGGCGGACGAGCTGCGGCCGTCGCTGGAACTCCTGAAGGGCCTGGAGGTGGAGCTGCACCTCGGGGCGCACCGGGAGGAGGACTTCCGCGCGGCGGACGTGGTCTTCGTCAATCCGGCGGTACCCAAGACCTCGCCGTACCTCGCGTTCGCCCGGGAATCGGGGGCCGAGCTGTCGTCGGAAATCGCCCTCTTCATCGAGCGCTTCCGCGGTACCACCCTGGCGGTGACCGGCTCCAACGGCAAGACGACCACGACGGGGATGCTGGGGGACATCGTCAGCCGCCACATCCCCGGCGCCCTGGTGGGCGGCAACATGGGCGTGTGCCTGCTGGACCGGGTGGACGACGCCCCGCCGAGCCTGCCCGCCGTGCTCGAGCTCTCCAGCTTCCAGCTCGAGGATTTAGGCGAAATCGGCTGGTCCCCCCACATCGCCGTGGTAACCAACCTGACCCCCAACCACCTGGACCGCCACGGCACGTTCACCGCCTACATCGAGGCGAAATCCCAAATCCTCACGCACCAGACCGCCCGGGACTCGGCGGTGCTCAACGCCGAGGACCCGCAGGTGGCCAAGCTGGCGGAGCTCGTCCGGGGCTCGGTCCTGCGGTTCGGGCTGGACGGTGGGGAGGGGGTCAACTTCTACCGGGAGCCCAGGAGTTCCGGGGGCAAGGGTCGGCTGGTGGCGCGCTTCGCCGGGGCGGAGCAGCGGTACTTCGAGCTGGATAAATTCGCCCCGCGGGGCGACCACAACGTGGCCAACGCCCTGGCGGCCTCGGGGGCGGCCTACGCCTTCGGCATCCCGCTGTCGGTGACGGCGGCGGCGCTGGCGGAGTTCCGGCCCATCGCCCACCGGCTGGAGGAAATCGCCGTGGTGAACGGCGTGGCCTACTTCAACGACTCCATCGCCACGACGCCGGAGTCGGCGACGGCGGCGCTCAAGAGCTTCACCGAACCGGTGTGGCTCATCGCCGGCGGCTACGACAAGGGGACGCCCTTCTTGGAGTTGGGGCGGGAAATCGCGCTGCGGGCCAAGGGGTGCCTGTTGGTGGGGAAGACGGCGGACGCGATACGGCGCGCCGTGGAGCGGGGGGTGGAGGAGGTCACCGCCGACGGCTATCGGCCGCACCTGGAGACGATGGAGACGGCGGGGACGCTGGAGGCGGCGGTGGAGAGGGCGGCGGAGCTGGCCGCGCCGGGCGAGGTGGTGCTGCTGTCGCCGGCCTGCGCCAGCTACGACCAGTTCCTGAATTTCGTCGAGCGGGGGGAGCGGTTCCGCGAGCTGGTGCGGCGGCTGGCGGCTGAACAAAACGCTGAGTAGGTTTTTTTTACGAAAATCCGGCGGGGCCGGTTTTTTTTATCGAGGTCGCGGTCGCCGACCGGGGAAAATGACGTCGGCGCCCAGAATGCCGGGGCAGATTGACCGGCCCGGTTTTTTTGCGACGGCGCGGCGCGGGTTGCGGCGACGTAGGGGCCGACCGACTGCGCGCCGTTCAGGTCGGCCCGCCCCTCACCCTAGCCCTCCCCCCAAAGGGGGGAGGGGATGGCTGCACCCCCCTCCCTGACCCGTCGGCGAGCCGCCCCCCAGAGGGGGGAGGGGACCGTCGCACCCCTAGCCCGTCGGCAACTCTTTTCTCATATAAAAAACCGGCCTCACGGCCGACCCTTTTTTATCCCTGTAAAAACCGGCCCTTCGGCCGTTAAACATCAATACACCCAATAATACGCCCCCCCCCAACTCACCGGCCTCCCGGCCAACCCTATTCTAAAAAACCAACCTCCCCTATAAAAAAACCGGCCTCACGGCCGACCCTTTTTTATCCCTGTAAAAACCGGCCCTTCGGCCGTTAAACATCAATACACCCAATAATACGCCCCCCCCCAACTCACCGGCCTCCCGGCCAACCCTATTCTAAAAAACCAACCTCCCCTATAAAAAAACCGGCCTCACGGCCGACCCTTTTTTATCCCTGTAAAAACCGGCCCTTCGGCCGTTAAACATCAATACACCCAATAATACGCCCCCCCCCAACTCACCGGCCTCCCGGCCAACCCTATTCTAAAAAACCAACCTCCCCTATAAAAAAACCGGCCTCACGGCCGACCCTTTTTTATCCCTGTAAAAACCGGCCCTTCG
>CAYTCV010000146.1:0-3297 GCA_964436465.1 uncultured bacterium | reverse complement strand
CGCCCCCTATGGAGGAACCATGCGCAGACTGATTCTGCTCCTGCTCGTCGTCGCCCTCGTCTTCCCCGCGACGGCCAGGACCCAGCTCATCCGGTGCTACCTGACCCGTGAACTGCAGGAAAACGTGCCCTGGGGCACCCTGGACGTGGCGGGGTGGGTGCCGGGCGTGGCGGCGGACGTCCTGGTGGACGAGGCCGACCGTCAGATGCTCTACAGCTACGGCATCACCCGGCAGGACGTGCTCATAGACGACGTGGATGCTTCCTGGCGCGCCTTCTGGGAGGAGCAGGCCAACATCCCCGACCCCGACTCCTACCACACCTACGACCAGATGCTGGCGATGATGCAGACGCTGGTGGACGACTACCCGACCATCTGCGAGCTGCACGACCTCTCCACGGAGACCGGCATCGGGCCGACCTGGGACGGCATGTATATCTGGGGCCTGAAAATCTCCGACAACGTCGCCACCGACGAGGCCGACGAGGCCGACGTGATGATTAACGGCCTGCACCACGCCCGGGAAATCACCACCCACGAGGTGGTGTACCTCTTCGCCGAGTACCTCTTGGAGAACTACGGCACGGACGACAAGGTGACGGAAATCGTGGACGGCCGCGAGGTCTGGATTGTGCCAATGGTGAACCCGGACGGTTACACGTACGTGCGGGACTACGACTACGACTGGCGCAAGAACCGGCGCGACAACGGAGACGGCACCTGGGGCGTGGACATCAACCGCAACTACACCTACCAGTGGGGCTACGACGACTGGGGCTCGGACCCCTACCCCAGCGGTATCACCTACCGCGGCCCGTCGGCGGGCTCCGAGCCTGAAACCCAGACGATGATGCACTTCTACTCCGACCGCTCCGCGGCGGGCAATCCGGTCATAGACGCCATCAACTTCCACACTTACTCCCAGCTCGTGCTGTACCCCTGGGGCTACATCGACGACGTGTCCGAGCACAACTACATCTACGCCCCCATGGCCGAGCTCTTCGCCACCTACAACGGCTACACCCCCGAGCCGGGCTACGTGCTCTACAACACCAACGGCGACGCCGTCGACTGGTCGTACGGCAGCCACCTGCCCGACGGCGACGGCCTGTTGACGGAGCCGCTGTTCGGCTTCACCATCGAGATGGGCACGCAGTTCCAGCCGCCCTACAGCGAGGTGCAGGTGCAGTTCGAGAAGAACCTGGGCGCGATGCTCGACCTGTGCCTCTTGGCGCAGAACCCGGAGATGATTTGCACCCTGCCGGGCCCGGTCATAGACCCCATGGACACCGATGACGACGGCGACTACACGGTGAGCTGGACCATGCCGGAGTACGACCACGGCGTGCTGGGCTACTACCAGCTCGACGAGATGACCGGCTACGAGCGGACGAGCGACGGCGCCGAGGACGGCCTGGACAACTGGGACAACGTCAACTTCCAGCAGTCCGCCACCAATCCCCACGAGGGGAGTTACTGCTTCTGGTCCGGGGACGGCGACAGCTACTCGGCCAGGATGACCTCCCTCGGCCCGCTAACGGTCGCCGAGGGCGACGAGCTCACCTACTGGACCCGGTACAACACCGAAGGGGGATACGACTACGCCTACGTGGAGGCCTCGGCGGACGGCGTGACGTGGGACAACCTGCGCATGTTCACCGGCGCCCTCGCCGACTGGACCCAGTACACGCACTCCCTGGACGACTACGCGGACGGTTCGTGCTACATCCGCTTCCGCTACGTCACCGACACCTACTACCACAACGGCGGCATCTACTTCGACGACATCTCCCCCGTGGACTCCTACGCCGAAATCACGACCCTGGCCGACGACCTCACCGACACCTCCTTCGACGTGGAGGGCCGCGCTCCGGACACCTACTACTACCGCGTGCGGGGCGGGAACGATTTCACTTGGGGGGCGTGGAGCGCCGTGGAAGACATCGACGTTATGCCGATGGGCATCCTGGTCTCCGACTTCCACTACGACGACGCCTCGGACGGCATCCTGCTGTCCTGGACGCCGGGGGAGGGATACGCCGGGGCGAACATCCTGCGGGAGCGCGACGACTCGCGGGCGCGGCTGAACGAGCTGCTCCTCCCCGCGGAAGCCACGCGCTGGCTGGTCACCGACCCGGCCCAGAACGACCGCTACTACCTCGAGGTGGTGGACTCCTACGGCCACGCGACTACCTTCGGCCCGCTGACGATTCGCGAGCTGCCGGGCGGCTGCGTGCGGACGGTGCTGGACGGTGCGTACCCGAACCCGGCCCGCGTGACGGCCACCCTGTCCTACTCCATCTCGTCGGCCGACGCCGGCCAGGCGCTGGAAATATCCGTCTATGACCTCTCCGGCCGCCGGGTGGAGACCCTGGCCCGGGGCGTCGCCGAGGGCGGCAGCCACCTGGTCGTGTGGGACGTGACGGGCGCCGGGGCGGGGGTGTACTTCGTCAGCCTTTCGGTGGGCGAGGAGCGCCAGACGACCCGCCTGGTCATCGCCCGGTAATCATTCGATTGCGCGGTGGCGAAGGGGGCGCCGCGGCGTCCCCTTGTTAAACTGCGGAGCAAGGGGGCGCGATGGACTGGCTGGAGGGCAAGCTGGAAAAGTGGGCCGTGAACATCGCGCTCCGCGCGGGCGACGATGCGAGCCGCCGGGTGATGCGCGGGTCGGACCGGGTCCGCGACCTCGAGCCCGAACAGAGGGCGGAGTGGGTCCGGGGCGCGATGGAGCGGCTGGAGGAGCTCGTGCCGGACCCGGTGACGAGATGTAAAATCCTGGACCGGTTCGGTTGCGAGTTCACCGAGGAGTTCGGCGAGGAACCGATTCTCGCCATGCGGCGGCTTTACGAAAAGACGGGAGACGTGGACGCCGTACTGGCGGCGATGCGCGCCGACCGCTCCCAGGATGGAGCCTCGGTTTACCCGAACTTCGTCAGGGAGGACGGTGAGATTCGGGACACCAAGCACCCGTGCGACCCGGCGGGGTACGAGAACGCCAAGACGCCCTACGAAAGGCAGGTCGCCGGCTGCTACTGCCCGCTGGTGAGGTATGCCCGGGTGAAGATACCGGAATGCTACTGCTGCTGCGGGGCGGGGTGGAACACGAAAATCTGGGAGGCCATCACCGGGGGGCCGGTGGAGGTCCGCGTACTGGAAACCATCCTGCGGGGCGGCGAGCGGTGCCGCTTCGCCATCCACCTGGGGTGAAGGGCGGCGCGCCGACGGGGCTAGGGGTGAGGGCTACCGCATGTCCCCTCCCCCCTTTGGGGGGAAGCGCGCTTCCGGGCTAGGGAGGGG
>CAYTCV010000145.1:0-3413 GCA_964436465.1 uncultured bacterium | reverse complement strand
TGGGCGGGGACTTTAATCCCCGCCGCTTTTAGGAACCCCCCTCCCCAACCCTCCCCCCAAAGGGGAGAGGGGACCATCGCAACCCGCACCGGCACCTACCGCGCGAGGACCACGCGTTTGGCGAGCGAACCGGAATCGGTCCGCAACGACACGAGGTACACCCCGGAAGGCGCCGACAAGGCATCCCAGGCGACCTCGTGCCGACCGGCGGACAGGTCGCCCTCCACCAGCGTCGCCACGCGCCGCCCCGCCAGGTCGTAAACGGTGAGCTCGACAGCGCCGTCCTCCGGCAGATTGAAGCCGAGGGCGACGGATGTCTCGGCCGGGTTCGGGTACGGCTCCGCCAGCGCCAGCGGCTCGCCGGAAACGAGCCAGTCCGCCGGCCCGGCGGTGAACTCCAGGTCCTGTCCGTCGGCCGCGTGGGCCACCAGGCGGTACGAGTAGCTCCCCGCCCCGGGGAGGGAGCGGTCCAGAAAGCGCCCCGAGGCCGGCAGAAGCCGCTCGTGGAGCTTCGTCTCCCCCAGGCCGTCCCGCCGGTAGAGCTCCACGCCGAGCACGTCGCCCCCCGTCTCCCAACTCACCAAGAGGCCGTCATCCGCCGGGCTCACGCGCGCCTCGGCGCTGTCCACCGCCGTGCAGTCCTCGGAATCACACAGCAGCCAGTAGCCGGGGTCCAGCTCGACCGAATCCACGTCGTCGTCCAGGTCGAAGGAGAACTCCTGGCTCCGCTCGTCCATCCACACGGTCACGACCTCGTCCTGTCGCGAGGCGTAGTCCACGCCGAAGTCCACCGGCACCTCGAAGACGTAGGGCGTGTCGTGGTCGGTGGACTGGACCTGGTCCAGGTGCAGGTGGAGGACGGTGTCGGCGCCGGAGCCGGAGGTCCACCACCACCACTCGAACTCCGGGTGGCCCGCCTGGTACACCCACTGGTCGAAGAACCAGTCCATGTCGGAATCGGGGTGGTGGTCGTTGCCGTCCCAAAAGTCCTCGGTGTTGTCCTTGAGGATTTCGGTGGTGGCCCAGGAGTAGCGGCGGTCGGCCTGGTAGTCGGCCAGGCAGGCGTAGAAGTCGGCGTCGCCCATGAGGTGCCGCAGCATGTTCAGCACCCAGGAGCCTTTGTTGTAGGGCAGGTTGCCGAAGAGGGGGTCGGGGTCGTAGATGGGCGAGCGGTTGTTGTAGTCGCCGGCGTCGTACCGGCCGCGTTGAATCAGGAGCCGGCTCCGGCGCCCCGCGTCGCCGTCCTGGTCCTCGTCGTAGATTACCTCGCAGTACGTGGCGAAGCCCTCGTTGAGCCAGCACTCCTTCCAGGTGTGGGCGGTGACCGCGTCGCCCCACCACATGTGCGACATCTCGTGGACGAAGATGGAGTAGTTCGAGCCGGACCCGTTCACCAGCGAGGCCAGGAGCGATATGCAGGTCTGGTGCTCCATCCCGCCGAAGGGCAGGGGGCTCACGCAGTACCCCGCCCGCTCGAAGGGGTAGCTCCCGAAGAGGTCCTCGTACACCCCCATGCAGGTCGGCACGGTGTAATCGAAGTCGGCGTGGGCGTCGTCCTCCATGCCGGGGTAGACGTAGTAGTCCAAGGGGATGTCGGCGTCGCCGTAGAAGTGCGTGCGGTAGTGCCTGTAGTCCGTGGCCGAGAGCATGACCAGGTAGGGCGCGATGGGGTCCCGGGTCTGGAAGGTCACCCGGTGCATGTCGCCCAGCGGCACGTCGGACACCTTGTGCCCGTTCGAGGTCACGTCGTAGTCCGTGCCGATGGTGATGACGGTGGTCGAGGGCGCCTTCTCGAAGTTCCAGTCCCGGCAGGGGAACCAGTTCCGGCTGGCGAAGGGGCAGCCGCACGTATAGACGACGCCCCCGTTGTCGGTCTCGTACCACATCCCGTCCGCGGGCGTGCCGTGGTACGTGACGCGCAGGGTCGTGTCCTCGCCGGAGTCCAGCGTGCCGTTCAGGGAGACGGTCAGGAGGTCGTCGGCGTAGGTGTAGCCGCAGGCGGAGCCGTCCTGCAGGACGCCGTCCACCGTCAGGTCCACCAGGTCCAGCACGACCTCGTCCAGGCCGTCGGTGTCGCTCTCGATTTGCAGTTCGGTGTAGGCGGTGGTGATGAGCGGCGAGCCGCCGGGGTCGAGGGTCAGGGTGATGTAGTATTCGGCGGTGTGGTAACCGACGTCCTCGTCGGAGGGCGGCGGGATGTTCTCCGCGGCCTTGATGGCGCGGCTGGCCAGGACCTGGTTCCACCAGTCCTGGGGGTCGGCGGGCTCGATGGATGGGTGGGCCGCCGACAGCGCGGCCGCGAGCATGACGGCGATTAGTGCGCGACGCATGGCTGACCTCCGGTTTCGTCCGAGGTCATATTAGCACATCGGCAGGCGGATTTTCGGCGTACGGACGCCCCGCTGCGATGACGTAGGGGCGGGGCTCTGTCCCCGCCCGCGGTATTGATTAACCGTTGTTCGCCGAAATGTAGGGTGGGGATTACCTTCGGTCGCAGATACTATCCCCGCCGCTCCACTCACCCCGCCTGCGCCGGGAACCGGGCCCATCATCCGCCGGACCCCGACCGCCTCAGACCCGACCGCCGTTGGCGGTCAGCTTCTCGTGCAACGCCCGTTCCACCGCCGGGGGGACGAAGTAGGACAGCTCGCCGCCCAGGCGCGCGATTTCCTTGACCAGGCTGGAGTTGAGATAGGTGTAAATATCCGAGGGCATGAGGAAGAGCGTCTCGAACTGGGGAAACAGGCGGCGGTTGGCCAGCGCCATGCGGAACTCGTCCTCGAAGTCGGACACGCCGCGCACCCCGCGGATGACCAGGTGTATTCCGACCTCGCGGGCGAAGTCCACCAGAAGGCCCGGGAAGGACATCACCCGGACGAGGTCGCCGTGGCCGCTGACGGCCTCGGCCATCATCGCCGTCCGCTCCTCCGTGGAGAAGAGCGGCGCCTTGGGCGGGTTGCCCGCCACCGCCACCACCAGGTTCCCGCAGATGTGCAGCGCCCGCCGCACGATGTCCAGGTGGCCGTTGGTCACCGGGTCGAAGGTGCCCGGAAAGATGGCCTGCTTCACGATGACCCTCCCCGGAGGTTTTGGCGGTCGTCGAGCGCGGGTGCCGTGAGTCGCACGGCAACGGCGGGGACACGGTGATTATACCTCAGAAAAAACCGAAACGCGGGCGGGCGTGGACGGTCGTCCCTACGTCATCGCAAACGCGGGTGAGGAGCAGCCCGCGGGCGGACCTGAAGGTCCGCCCCTACGTCATCACAATCACAGGTGAGGGCTGCCCTATAAAAAACGGGCCGACCTAAACGGCGCGCCGTTCAGGTCGGCCCGCGGCCCCCCTCTCCCCGTTGGGGAGTGGGACGGGGTGAGGGGCGAAAACGGGCGGGTGTGGACACCCGCACCTACGTCAT
>CAYTCV010000144.1:0-3420 GCA_964436465.1 uncultured bacterium | reverse complement strand
TGAAAAAGAAGGCCCGGGGGAGGGTCCGCGCCCCGGCCGTGGCCGGGAGCTTCTACCCCGCGCCCGCGGATTCCCTGCGCCGCCAGGTGACCCAACTGCTCCAGCGGGCCGGCGCGGAGCCGGTTCCCGGGGTCCGCGCCCTCATCGCGCCCCACGCGGGATACGTGTACTCGGGCGCCGTCGCCGCCGGCGCCTACGCCTCCATCGGTCCCAACACCTTCCGGCGCGTGGTGGTCGTCGCCCCCAGCCACCGGGTGCCCTTCGACGGCGTGTCGGCTTTCGTGGGCGAGGCATACGAAACGCCGCTCGGTCCGGTCGAGGTGGACCTGGAGGCCCTGGCGGCGCTGGCCGCCGTCTATCCCCTGGAATCGGTGTCCCCCGCCCACGGCCTCGAGCACTCCCTGGAGGTGCAGCTTCCCTTCATCCAGCTCGCCCTGCCCGGGACGAGGCTCGTGCCGCTTCTGATGGGCTCCCAGGACCTGGAAACGGCCCGGGGGCTCGGCGCGGCGCTGGCCGAGTCCATCGGCGGCGCGGACACCCTGGTCGCGGCCTCGAGCGACCTGTCCCACTACCACGAGGACTCGGTGGCCCGGGTCCTGGACGGGGTGGTCGCGGGCCATGTGCGGGCGCTGGAGCCGGAGAAGCTGCTCGAATCCGTGGAGTGCGAGCGGGCGGCGGCCTGCGGCGCGGGCCCCATGGCGGCGGCCATGTTCTACGCCCGCGGCGTGGGGGCCGCCCTCGCCAGAGTAATCTCTTACGCCACTTCGGGCGACGTCACCGGCGACCGGCGGCAGGTCGTCGGCTACCTCTCCGCCGTGTTCCACCTGCCCGGCCCGAAGGAGGAGGGGCACGACCTGGGCCGGGAGGAGAGGGGAAAGCTGCTGCGCCTGGCCCGCGAGGCCCTGGAAACCCACTACGCCGGGGAGAAGCCGCCGGAGCTTTCCGAGCCCTCGGCCCGGCTGCGGCAGAAGCGCGGCGCCTTCGTCACCCTGACTAAAGCCGGCGACCTCCGGGGCTGCATCGGCTACGTGGAGCCCGTAGTGCCTCTGTGGAAGGCGGTGCGGGAGATGGCGGTGGCGGCGGCCACCGGCGACCCCCGCTTCCCCCCCGTGACGGCCGGTGAACTGGAAAAGCTGCGCATCGAAATCAGCGCGCTGTCGCCTCTGGAGCGGTGCGACGACCCGAACCGGGTCACCGTCGGCCGCCACGGCCTCATCGTGCGTCAGGGAGGCCGGTCGGGTCTCCTGCTGCCCCAGGTCCCCACGGAGCAGGGGTGGGACCGGGAGGAGTTCCTGGCCCACACCTGCCTCAAGGCCGGACTTCCGCCCGACGCCTGGCAGCACGGCGCCGAGCTCTACACCTTCACCGCCCAGGTGTTTCACGAGTGAAAGCCGGAGGGGGCCTCGGCCCCTTCCACCCAAGGAGGGGAATGTGAGAAAGCTGCTGATTCTGTTTCTGGTCGCCCTCGCCCTGCCGGCGGCGGCGGGGCTGGTGTACGTGGTGGACGCCGAGTACCAGGCCGACTACCTGGTGTACGTGGTGGACGCCGAGTACCAGGCCGACCTCTTGGTGTACGTGGTGGACGCCGAGTACCAGGCCGACGAGGACGGCCTGTGGTACTTCGTGGACGCCGAGTATCAGGCGGACTTCAAGATTTACTACGTGGACGCCGAGTACCAGGCCGACCTGTTGGTGTACTTCGTGGACGCCTCGTACCAGGCGGGTTGGAACGCGAGCAGCGAGTTGGAAGGCCGGCTGCACTAAAAAGGTGAGACATTCATGAATTGCGGGGGCCTCGATTTGGGCCCCACGCTGTACGGCACTAAAAGGGAGGTTCGATGCGAGTCAATCCGTTTTTATCCGTCGCCCTGCTGACGGCGTTGGCCCTAATCGCCGGTTGTGGAGGGGGGGTCCTCAACACGGAGCTGGACGTCTCCGGGGATTATTCCCTGGTCCTGGCCGACACCGACCCCGCGGCCCTGGTCAGCGTCGAGCGTGACCTGAGCGGGAGCTACGACAACGACACCACCTACACCGACGGCTCCGCGGACACCTACCCGGTGGAGCTCGAGCGGACCCCGGGCGGGTGGTACGACGTGACCTGGCGCTGGACCGACGACAAGGGCGCCGAGCAGAGCATGACCGCCGTGGGGGCGGCCTTCGGGGACAACTACTTCGCCGTGGCCGAGCCGGTGGACGGCAACCCGCTCTACATCTTCAACATCGGAGAGGGCGCCCTGGGCGGAAGGCTCTTCTTCTTCGGCGACACCGTGGGCGCCGTCACCAACATCGTCCCGGCCGGGAAGGCGGCCCCCGAAGCGCCGGAGGTCACGCCCCTGGACGCGAGCCTGACCCTCAACGCCCTCGGCGTGGACGGCACCGGCGCGCCCTACATCGCCTACTACGGCCTCTCCCCCAACGGAGAGTCCATCAGCCTCTCACAAATAATCAACCCCGACACCGACAACGAGACGACGCTCTACGGCACCGCCGTCCAGGTGGGCGATTACCTGGTGATGAACACCGCCGGCTTCCTGACGATTTTCCAGCGGTCGGGCGAGGATTGGGTCGGCATGTGGGTGGACCAGGAGGCCGGCGCCCTGGCCTCGGAAATACTCACCCCCGACGACGCCAAGCTCGACGTGATGACCTTCTTCGTGGACAACGACTTCACGCTTACCAAGCAGGACGACGGCTTCTACATCGCCCGGTGGGAGGTCGAGGGCCAGGAGCCCTTCGAAGCCGCGGCACTCGTCTTCGGCGACAAGTACCTGGCGCTCTCCCTTCCCGACCCCTCCGAGCCCTGGCTGGGCGTCTTCACCGTGGGCGAGGGGGCCATGGGCGGCCGGTGGGTTACCTGGGGCTCCACCACCATCCTGGACGTGGACATCGTGAGCGACGGCGGGGCCCAGCCGCCGGACCCGCCCGAGCTGGGGCGGCTCCCCAAGGACGGCGACTTCTCCTGCCGGGGGACCAACACCGAGGGCGACCCCTACGAGGGGACGTACCAGATGCAATCCAAGGGCGACATCGTCGCCTGCCGCCAGACCGTCACCCCCGACTACGGCGAGACCGAGGTCTACGAGGGAATAGGCGTGGTCGTTGACGGCTATCTGGTCCTGGCCACGGGCCCGTTCCTGACCGTGTACGAGCCCTCGGGGAATAACTGGGAGGGCATCTGGGGCGACCCGTACGACAAGAAACTCTGCGACGAGACGCTGACCTACAGCGAGTAAAGCGAGTCCCCTCCCCCCACAGGAGAGGGGCAGGGTTGCGTTTGAAAAAGCGGCGGGGATTAAAAATCCCCGCCTTACAATTAGAACCACGCAATTCCCCGTAGGGGCGATGAGTCCACGGTCGCCCGTTTTGCCCCTACGTCATCACATTCAGCGGCACCGGCCGGGGGGGTGCAGCTATCCC
>CAYTCV010000143.1:0-3472 GCA_964436465.1 uncultured bacterium | reverse complement strand
GGCTGTCCCCCCAGACTTCGTGGTCCCCCAGCCGGTCCAGGGCCAGCTCCAGGTCCCCGGTCAGCCAGATGGGCAGTGCGCGGTCCTTCTCCTTCGAATCGGGGGGTGCGGGCGCCGCCTCGCCCGGCATGCCGGGACTACGGGCAATTTTGTAGTGCCCGTCCTTGACCTTGACGAGCTTTAACCCCTTAGGCTTGAGCAACAACTCCAGGAATTCCAGGACCGTCATCCGGGGGAACATCGCCACCATCTGCTCCACGGTCGTCCGGGAGTGGATTTCCGGCGGGAGGAAGACGCTCATGCCCATGAGCTTCGCGCTGGCCGACAGCCCTTCGAGGAGGGGCCGGTCGTGGTGCCCGTGGATTACCGCGTCCATGGCCCAGTTCAGGGGACCGTGGTTCCGGTAGGCGTCCTTCCCCCAGGCCCTGGCCCGCAGGGGGTGCAGGCGGTAGATGTGCTCCAGCTCGTGCCGCAGGATGACCACGGTTTCCTCGACCGTGAGGCCGTCGATGAACTTGGGGCTGTACGCGAGCACCGGCCGCCCCTCGCCGTCAATCCAGACTGCGGCGGTCTTCACCTGGTGGAGGTTCGGGTCGCCCGCCCGGAAGAAGTTCAGCAGGTGGCCGAAGAACGGGTCCTTCTGCAGCAGGCGGCAGCGCGCCAACGCCACCTTCTCCCGCGCGCCGATGCTTCCTTTAACCTTCGTCATGCCCCACCTCGCTGGGCTTCTCGCCCATGACCAGGCGGCCGATGTACAGGCTCAACTCCGGCCGGGCCATCAGCATCACCAGCCAGAACTTCTCGTCCAGCTTCTCCTCCCCCGCGCCCTCCACGGTACGCAGGATCGACTCCAGCGCCCGGGGGCCGGTCACGGTGGCGTTGCCGTAGGTCAGGCTTATGCCGAGCTCCCGGGCCCCCTCCATGGCGACGCGCTGCGCCAGGGCCACCACCAGGTCCCAGTTGTCCGGGCTCGCGCCGTTGGAGGTGAGCACCTCCAGGCAGTCCAGCAACCGCCCGCGCCGCGGGACGTCGGTCAGCTCGGGCAGCATCCCCATCAGCGTCCAGACGAGGTTGCGGGTCTCGTCGTGCCCCAGCCGGAGCACGTCCCCCTCCCACTCCTCGCGGTCGCGCTCCAGGACGGTCCGGGCGCCCACCCCGGGCTCGGTGTTCAGGAAGTCGTGAACCAGCCCGAGCCCGACCATCCCGGCCAGGACCCGGCGGTGGGCTGTTTCCCCATAAATCCCCAGCCGCCGGGCCACCGTGTTGACCCGGACCACCGCCTCCCAGGTGCGCGGCGAGGGGTACACACCGCCCTGGTCGTCGTCCAGGGACTGCGGCCGGCCCTCGCCTTCGAGCTGCGGCTGGACCCCGAGAAACATGGAGCCCGTGTCCCGACCGGCGGTGTAGGCCAGCACCTTCTCCACCTCGCGCCGCGCCTCCCCGCCCCCCAGGCCGTTCATGTACATGACCCAGCCCATGAGGTACTGCTCGTCCACCTCGACGTAGAGCTGAACGAAGCGGTCCATGAAGGCGGCGTCCAACAGGGCGTTCTGCGAGTAGTTGCGCCCCCGGGGCGGGTTGCTGGCCGCCACCACGTCCCACCCCGCGGGCAGGACGTACCGGCTGCACTGGTGATAGATGCCGCCGTCGGGGCCCACCTGGTGCTCCACGAGCTGGAAGATGGCCTGCTGCACGTCGGCCTGGGCCCGGAAGATTTCGTCCAACAGGAGCAGCCCGCGCTCGCCGTGACGCTTGACCTGCGGCAGGATGGTGGGCGGGGCAAAGTCGGTGACGGGCGCTTCGGCCTTCTCACCGTCGCCTTTCCCGTTGCCGTTCAAGGTGGGGATCAACGGCAGTCCGGTGAAGTCCGCCGCCTCGTGGAGCGAGCCGCGGAGGTTGATGAATCCCACCGGCTCTCCGGAGCCCCACAGCTCCTCGCGCAGCTTGGCGAACTCCGGCGCCTCGTCGAAGGCCAGCTCGCGCACGATGGAGCTCTTCCCGATTCCCCGCTCACCCAGGAGGAGCGGCGTCACGTCGGACGCGAGGCACAGGGTCAGCTCCTGGGCAATTTGCAGTAGGCTCGGCATGTCGTGTCCTTTCCCTTCTTCATCCTAGGTAAAGGATAAACCCGAGCCATGACATCCCAGGGCAAACGAAATCCCCCGCTGAAACGGGGGGTGTTTTTACTTGTGCCCCGGCATGAGGATGCCACCCCAAGTTTACATCGCAACCAGGTCGGCCTATAATTCGTTATAGATTGTGGGAGGTGACCCATGAAGGTCAGACGCTTGGTCGTAGTTCTGTTCCTCGCCTGCGCGGCGGTCGCTAGGGCCGATGTGGCGTGGTACCCGATTTCCGACGACGAGGAGTACCTCCTCACCCTCCTCTCCTCGGAGGACTCGCGTGAGCGTTATCAGGTGCTATCCGCCCTGGAGAGCGCCGCCACCGAGCGGAGTGTGCCGACCCTGATTGAGATGGTGGAGACCTCCGACCCGGGGGAGGCGGCGGTTGCCGTCCGAATACTTGGAAAAATCGGCGACAACCGGGCCACGGATGCGATTCTAAAGCGGCTGGAGGCCGCACTCGATTCCTACACATCGCACCCCTCATTGCCGGACGTGACGGGCCTATCGGAGGAGGAGTCCTGGGCATTGAATAAGGAGTACGACGAAACACGCCGTATCTCTTCAGAGCAGGGTAGCTTTATTGCGGCGGCCTGCATGGCCCTGGGCCAGGTGAGCCCGGAGGACGCCCTCGTTGTGCTCCCGAAGATAATGAAAATCCCGGCATTCGAGAGTCAGTTCACCTACGGAGTGCTTATGGGGTTCGGCTACACGAGGGACGACCGTGCCGTGCCCATCATCGTCGCCGAGCTGTCCTCTCTTGAGAACTTTCTAGACATCCACTGCATCCTGGACGCCCTGGTGCAGATAGGGACCCCGGCGGCGGTGGACGCCCTCTGCGGATTGATAACCGACCCCGCGACTCCTCACCGGGACGAGGTCGTCGCGGATGCCGGTCGGGCGATACACGACCCGGACATGTACTACGGCGCCCCGGTCACGCTGGACCGGGAGGGGACCCGACGGGTGGAGGAGGCCCTCTGGTGGGTGGGCACCGAGGATCCGGACCCCGAGTACCGCCTGCTGGCTCTGATGACCATGACCCTGTATTTCCAGAACACGGACGAGGAAACGGAGAGGCTCCTCGGCCTGATTGAGGCCGAGACGGGCACTTACCCGTTATCGCTGAAGACGGGCTACGGCCTCGTCTTCGGGAATTTCCAGGGGCAGCACCGTGAGCTGGCCGGGCGGCTGCTCGTCGGCGCCCTCGAAAATGCCGGCGGCAAGGATGATGTAATTCCGCTCCTCAAGGAGCTGGAACACATCAACCCGAAGTTCAACCCCCAACCTCCTCCCGAGGGCCTGTGGGACCTCCTGGTCGGTTTGACGGAGAATCCCGAGGCCGAGGT
>CAYTCV010000142.1:0-3489 GCA_964436465.1 uncultured bacterium | reverse complement strand
CCCCTTCCCGGTCGCGATGCGATGATGTAGGGCGGTCCCGTGGGATAAATCCCCTGCGGGCCGCCGCGAATTGCGATGACGTAGGGCGGGGATTTCATTCCCGCACGCGGGCCTACGAGGCCTTCTCCACCGGCAGGTAAATGTCGGTCACCAGCTCGGCGGGCGGCGTCTTGGCCGGGTCGTTACGATAAACCTCCCGGCAGGCCCCCCGGCGCATCCGGTACCCGCCCAGCCCGTGGAGCTGCCGGTGGGCCTCTCCGAAGGCCGCGCCGAGGTCGTCGTACGGGCCGACGTGGCGGTACTCGGCGAAAGTCCCCCCGGCGAGCTCGTGCACGCCTTCCACCCCCGCCGGCGGCTCGCCGGTGAAGGTGAAGGCCGCGTCGTAACGGCTATTCTCGGTGGGCGTCGTCTGCGGGTCGTCCCAGGACAGCCCCAGGACCAGCGTTTTCTCGTCGGGCGGATTTTCCGCAAAATGCGCGCCCAGGCGGCTGAAGGCGTCCCGGACGCCGTCGGGCTCGTAGCCCTTCCGGGAGCGGAAATAGGCCACCCGCTGCGGTTCGAGTTGCACAATTTTTATCTCGGCCATAAGCTCTCCTTTGCGGTCGGGGCGTCGAGCCGGTTTCAGGGACCGGCCGCCCCGGCGGAGTCGAAATCGGCTTAAAAATCTCCGGCGCGGATAAAGGCTTCCAGAACGCGGCCCACGGCGCCCAAGCTTTCGGCCGAGCAGTGTCCCGGCGTGTCGGATGTCGTGTGCCAGACGTCGTAGTCGAAGTCGATTAAAAGAATCGTGGGCAGCCCGCGGACCAGGAACGCCTTGTGGTCGTCGTTGAGGGTGGCGTCGTAGCCGGGCTTGAACGCGTCCTCGCCCAGCCGCTTGGCGGTGTCCCACACGGCCCGGGTGAGGTCGGGGGCGTCGAGGACGGAGTTGCCCTCGTGGAAGACCGCGAGGTCGGCGTCGCCGACCATGTCCACCACTATTCCGGCGGAGTAGGCCAGGGAGCCCTGGCGCGCCAGGTGGTCCGACCCGGCGCAGAAATCCATCCCCCCGATGCGCCCCTGGTCCTCGTCGTCGAACAGGACGAACATCACCCCCGCGTCGGGCGGGTCTTCCGCGAGGCAGCGCGCCAGCTCCAGCAGCACCGCCACGCCCGAGGCGCCGTCGTTGGCCCCGGGGACCGGCTCGGTCCGCCGGGCGGGATTCGGGTCCTCGTCGGCGAATATTCGCGTGTCCCAGTGCGCGCCCAGCATGATGCGCCGCGGCGCGTCCGGGTTGATGACCCCGATGATGTTGGTCACGCCGAAGGCGTACGACCCGTCGGGGGAGACGTAATCGAAGGCGTCCAGGGTGAGCGAGTCACAATGACGCCCCAGCTCGCCGATGAGCCACCACTTGCAGGCCTCGTGCCCCGCCGAGCCGGGCATGCGGGAACCGAAGGCGCACTGCTCCTGGAGCAGTCCGAAGGCCTCCTCGGCGTCGAAGGCCGCGGCGGCGAGCGCCGTCGCCAGGATGATGAGCAGAATTTTCACAAGAGCCCCAGCTTACGGGCCGTCCGGTCCAGGACGGCGTTGACGATGGCCACGGACTCCTCGCCCGCGTAGTCCCGGCCGATTTCCACCGCCTCGTCTATGACCACCCGCGCCGGGGTCTCCCCCTCGAGCATCTCGGCCAGCGCCGAGCGCAGAAGCGCCCGCTCGATGTGCCCCAGGCGTTCCAGCCGGTAGTTCTCCAGATTCTCGCGGATGAGGCCGTCTATGCGCTCCGGGTCGGCGAAGTACCGCTCCACCAGGCGGTCGGCGAACTCCACCACCTCGGGGTGGGGAAAGCGCGTGCTCCAGTAACTCTCCCGCACGCCGTCGGCGCCGCCCAGCTCGGCCTGGTACAGCATCTGCAGCGCGGATTCGCGGGCCAGGCGTCTGCGGGTCATCGGCGTTCTCCCCAAATATCCGCCCAACGTTAGCACGACACCCCCTATACAAACAAGCCGGAGCCTGCTATCTTTTTCGGGAAATCCGCCCGGCGGGACCGATGAAAAATTCCATGCCCCCCGAGGACGTGTACCTCAACGCGGTGAAGCGCCTGTTGACCGAGCGTTTCGGTTACCCGCTGTCGCTCTCGCCCCGGGATGTGGCACAGATAATGCGGTGGTATAACGCGGGCGTCACCCTGGCGGCGGTGCTCGAGGGGGTGGCCGAGGCGCTGAACAAAAAGCGCGAGGGTCGGCTCACGCCGCTGTCCTACTGCGTGAAGACGGTGAAAGTGGCGGCCAAGAGGCGCCGCCGGTTCTAGGGAACCTTTCCGCGGGCGTAGTCGTTAAATTACAGCGGCCCGCCTTGACCGCGGCCGCTTTTCGTGCTATTAATTGAAATTGCCCGAGCACATAGGAGGCGTTATGCAGAGGCGGCTCATCCTGGTTCTCGTGATTCTGGCGGTGCTGGCCGTCGGCGCGCTGGCCGGAGCCGGTTTCACCGTCGGCACGAGCTGGGGCGGGGTCAAGACCACCTTCGCCGGGTACTAGGCCGTTTTACCCCGCGTGGGCGGGTCGGTCCCGGGGCACCCGTTTTAGGGGTGGTCGTGGGTTATAGTAAAAAAGCGGGCCGCGAGGCCCGTTTTGTGTGGGGGGTAGGTCGTCGGGGAGTGGGTTGTCGGAGGGGCGGGTCGCGAGGCCCGCTTTGTGGTGGGGTTGCAGCGGCCCCTTCCCCCTTTGGGGGGAAGCGCGCTTACGGGCTAGGGAGAGGGTTGCAGCGGCCCCCCTCTCCCTGTGGGAGAGGGGATGGGGGTGAGGGCTTCCTTATAAAAAATCGGCGGGGTTAGGTATCTGCGACCGAAGGTAAACCCCGTCCTACGTTTAGAACCAAGCAATTCCCTGTAGGGGTGACCGTCCACGGTCGCCCGTTTTACCCCGCGTGGGCGGGTCGGTCCCGGGGCACCCGTTTTAGGGGTGGTCGTGGGTTATAGTAAAAAAGCGGGCCGCGAGGCCCGTTTTGTGTGGGGGGTAGGTCGTCGGGGAGTGGGTTGTCGGAGGGGCGGGTCGCGAGGCCCGCTTTGTGGTGGGGTTGCAGCGGCCCCTTCCCCCTTTGGGGGGAAGCGCGCTTACGGGCTAGGGAGAGGGTTGCAGCGGCCCCCCTCTCCCTGTGGGAGAGGGGATGGGGGTGAGGGCTTCCTTATAAAAAATCGGCGGGGTTAGGTATCTGCGACCGAAGGTAATCCCCGCCCTACATTTAGAACCGCACGGCAACCTCGTAGGGGCCGACCGACGGCGCGCCGTTCAGGACGGCCCGCGGGCGGGGACGGAGCCCCGCCCCTACGTCATCGCAACGGGCGGGTGTGGACACCCGCCCCTACAGCCAAGGTTATTGTCGTAGGGCGGCAACTGGAGTGTGCCGCCCGTTTTCACTCAAAAGGGCGGTGTACGGAGCCCCCGCCCCTACGTCAGCGCAACCGGCCCGGCGTCAGGAACGCAACCGGCCCAGCGCCGTCGTGATTACCGC
>CAYTCV010000141.1:0-3563 GCA_964436465.1 uncultured bacterium | reverse complement strand
GAGCCCCGCCCCTACATCGTCGCAATCCGCGGTTCACCGACCGGGGCCATTGCACCCCCGCCCACTTCGATGCTATAATGCGCCCCACTCGACCCTGTACCGTGGAGAACCGAATGGGTTACGACCCCCTGCCGGACCTGCGCTCCACCGGCGCCCTCCTCGAGGGCCACTTCATCCTCTCCTCGGGACTCCACTCCAACCGGTACGTCCAGTGCGCCATCTACCTCCAGCACCCCGAGCTCGCCGAGCGGGCCGGGCATGAGCTGGCCTACCTCCTGAAGGAGGCCGAGCCCACGCTGGAGCCCACCGTGGTCATTTCGCCGGCGCTGGGCGGGCTCATCATCGGCCACGAGTGCGGCCGGGCCCTGGGGGTACGAGCCATCTTCGCCGAGCGCGCCGAGGGCGTGATGACGCTGCGCCGCGGGTTCTCCCTTTCCGGCGACGACCGCGTGGTGGTCGTCGAGGACGTGGTGACCACGGGCAAGAGCACCGGCGAGGTGATGGACGTGGTGCGCGGGGCCGGGGTCGAGCCGGTGGCGCTGGCCTGCGTGGTGGACCGTCGCGGCGCCGACGCGCCCCCGATGCCCAAAAACCTGGTCAGCCTGGCCCGATTGGATATCCAGGTCTGGAAGCCGGAGGCCTGCCCCCTGTGCGCCGAAGGTGTGCCGGCGGAGAAGCCGGGGAGCCGCGCGTCCAGGTGAGCGGCACGAACGCCCGAGAGTTTTTTTCGCAGCCGCCGCGAGAACCGGCGGCCCTTCACCCTGACCGAGCCGTCGCCGGGAATTCCCCCAGGGGACCCGGCGAACCACCCCGGAGGAGCTGATGAAGCTTGCCGTCGTCGGAACCGGCTACGTCGGCCTGGTGACCGGAGCCTGCTTCGCCGACCTCGGCAACGAGGTCATCTGCGTCGACATCGACGAGAAGAAAATCAAGGCGCTCAACGAGGGTCGGATTCCCATCTACGAACCGGGACTCGAGGAAATCGTCCGGCGCAACGCCGACGGGGGCCGCCTGAGCTTCACCACCGACCTGGGCGACGCCGTGAAGAGGTGTGAAATCATCTTCATCGCGGTGGGGACGCCGTCCCTGCCCTCGGGCGAGGCGGACCTCTCGGCGGTGCGGGCCGTCGCCTCCACCATCGGCCGCCACCTGAACGCCCCCGATAAAATCGTCATCAACAAGTCCACCGTCCCCGTGGGCACCGGCGACATGGTCACCGAAATCGTCACCCGGGAGTCCGGCGGAAAGCAGCCGTTCCACGTGGTCTCCAACCCGGAGTTCCTGCGCGAGGGCTCGGCCATCAGCGACTCCATGCAGCCCGACCGGGTGGTCATCGGCTCCAACGACCCTTACGCCGCCGAGAAGGTCGCCTCCCTCTACCGCGTGCTGACCAAGAACATCGTCATCACCGACCGCCTGTCCGCGGAGATGATTAAATACACCTCGAACGCGCTGTTGGCCACGAAAATCAGCTTCATCAACGAAATCGCCAACATCTGCGACCTGGTGGGGGCGGACGTGGAGGCCGTGGCAGACGCGGCGGGGCTGGACCACCGACTGGGCCGCCACTTCCTCAACGCCGGCGTGGGATACGGCGGGAGCTGCTTCCCCAAGGACACCAAGGCGCTCATCGACACCGCCTCCAAGTTCGGCTACGACTTCAAGGTCCTGACCGCGGTGGAGGAGGTCAACGCCCTGCAGCCCAAGCAGGCCCTGGCCAAGCTCAACGCGCTCACCGGGAACCTCGCGGGAAAGGTCGTGGCGCTGTGGGGGCTGGCCTTCAAGCCCAACACCGACGACATGCGCGAGGCGCCGTCGCTGACCATCATCGAGGGCATCCTGGCCCAGGGCGGCCGGGTCCGCGCCTACGACCCCATCGCCCACGAAACCGCGGCCGAGGAGCTCGCCAAGCGGGGCCTCTCCATCACCTTCGCCGAGAGCATGTACGAGGCCTGCGACGGGGCGGACGCCCTGGTGGTGGTCACCGAGTGGAACCAGTTCAAGGACGCGGACCTGGGGCGGGTCAAGGAGCTGTTGAAGACCCCGGCGATGGTGGACGGACGCAACATCTACAACCCGGCGGACGTGGCCGCGATGGGGTTCGCCTACGAGTCCATGGGGCGCACCTCCCTGGCCAAGCGCGCCAACGGCTAGAACGGCAGAGATATTTTACAGGGGCGGGTCTTCGGGCCCGCTTTTTTTAACGGTTGCACACGGTCTCCCTCTCCCCGTGGGAGAGGGTCGGGGTGAGGGCTTCCACATGTCCCCCCCTCTGGGGGCAAGCGCGCTTACGGGCTAGGGAGGGGGGTGCAGCTACCCCCTCTCCCTTCCAGGGAGAGGGTGGGGGTGAGGGTCGGGGTCGGGAACGTGAACGCGGCGGGGACTGAAGTCCCCGCCCTACATTCTGCGCAACGAGGTTGACGGGCATTCGCGGGCGACCGTGGACGGTCGCCCCTACGCCATCACAAACGTACCGACGGATTAGGGTAAGGGTCCGTTAATTACAAAACCCGACCACTTGCACCGCTTGACACCCGCGGCGGGTTAATTGCACCCTTAGCCCCATGAATGACGCCCCCAAATGCGTGGTCACCGGCGGCGCGGGCTTCATCGGCAGCCACCTGGTCCGGCGACTCGCCGATGCCGGCCGCCGCGTCGTCGTCGTGGACTCCCTCGTCACCGGCCGGCGGGAAAACCTCGACGGCGCGGGCGACCGCATCGAGCTCCTGGAGTACGACGTCTCCCTGCCGCATTGGCTGGAAGACGAGGCCCTGGCCGGCCCCGTGGACCGCGTGTACCACCTCGCCTCCCCGGCCAGCCCGGTGGACTTCACCAAAATCCCGGTGGAAATCTGCCTCACCTGCGCCTACGGGACGCGGAACGCCATCGAGCTGGCGCTGGCGAAGGGGGCGCGCCTCCTGGACGCATCCACCTCCGAGGTCTACGGCGACCCGGACCGCCACCCCCAGACCGAGGACTACCGGGGCAGCGTGAGCGTAGACGGGCCGCGCTCCTGCTACGACGAGGGGAAGCGCTTCGGCGAGGCGCTCATCGCGGCGCACAAAAGGGCCCGGGGGCTGGACGCCCGCGTGGCGCGAATCTTCAACACCTACGGGCCCAGGATGCGCCGGAACGACGGGCGCGTCGTCCCCGCCTTCATCGACCAGGCGCTGGCCGGAAAGCCGCTCACCGTCTTCGGCGACGGCTCCCAGACCCGCAGCTTCTGCTACTCCGACGACCTGGTCCGCGGCCTGATGCTGTTGATGGAATCCAATTACCCGGGGCCGGTGAACCTGGGCAACCCCGACGAGCGCACGGTCCTGGAGCTGGCGCAGGCGGTGCTGGAGCTGACCGGCTCGAATTCGCGCATCGAGTACCGCCCCCTGCCCACCGACGACCCGACCCGGCGGCGGCCGGACATCACGGTGGCCGGGCGGGAGCTGGGCTGGAAACCCGAGGTGGGCCTGGCCGAGGGGCTGAAGCGGACCATCGCGTGGTTCAAGGGCGAGGTGTAAACCGCTGTACACCTGAATGTAGGGCGGGGACTTTAGTCCCCGCCGTTT
>CAYTCV010000140.1:0-3737 GCA_964436465.1 uncultured bacterium | reverse complement strand
CGGCGTGCTTGCGACGACGTAGGGGCGGGGCTCTGTCCCCGCCCGCGAATTGCGACGATGTAGGGGCCGACCGGCGGCGCGCCGTTTAGGTCGGCCCGTTTATTTCAAATGTAGCCCTCACCCTCAATCCCTCTCCCACGGGGAGAGGGGGACCAGCCCTGACCCTAGAACGCAGCGTCGAAGCGGATGTAGGCCACGTGCGGGAAGGCGGGGACGGAATACATCCCGTAATCGATTTCACCATGGCCGTACTCGCTCTGGTCGCCGCCCAGGAAGAGGAACCCGCCCAGCGTCAGCCCCACGTTGTCGGAGAGGTTGAACTTGAGCCCCGGCCCGGCGACCAGGCTCCCGTCGTGCAGGTTCGCCAGGCCCATCGCCGTCAGCGTGACCAGCGAGGCCAGGTCGTACTCCAGGTTGGCGAAGAGGTAGTCCCGGCCGAGGACGAAGCGCCCGCCGGAGAGGAGCGAGGCCCAGTCGTAGTCGCTGAACCCGGCGGCCCCGGCGTCGTCGTGGTAGTACTCCACCAGGGCGGAGAGGTCCTCGGTGAAGGTGTAGGAGAGCCCGGCGGAGGCGCGCCAGGTGGTGTCCGGGTCGGCGGCGCCCTCGGGCCGCGCGCTCCAGTAGGGCAGGTCGATTCCGGCCTCGGCCCAAATCCCCGGCCCGTCCCAGTCGCCGATGGTGATTTCCCCGGTCGCGGAGAGGCCGACGAAGTGCGCCCGCTGGTCCGCGGCGTAGGAGCCCCGGTGGTAGTAGGACGCCGCCAGGTCGAAGCCGCCCAGGTTGGTGAAGAGCCGCGCCCCGTAGTCCCCGTCCGCCGCAACGCGCGAGGGCACCGCGATGAGCTGCGCCCCGGACAGCCGCCCGAGGTAGAACGTGGTCAGA
This sequence comes from uncultured bacterium, assembly GCA_964436465.1. GTDB lineage: Bacteria > RBG-13-66-14 > RBG-13-66-14 > RBG-13-66-14 > RBG-13-66-14 > RBG-13-66-14. The sequence goes on along the minus strand of CAYTCV010000140.1, from coordinate 2,855 downwards.
AGCGAATCCTGCCCTAAATCCTCGCGGGTGGGGTCGATGAAGCTCGGCTGGACGTAGAGGTCCGAGGGATTGAAGATGTATCCCGGGCCGAAGGCCAGCCGCTGCCGCCCGAGCCTGATTTCGAGCCAGTCGGTGAACCAGCTCACGTTGGCCCGGTCCAGCCGCCAGTCGAACTCCCCGCCCCCGGAGAGCTGGGCGTCGTAGCCGGCCCAGCCGTAGAGAATCAGGAGCAGGTCAATCTTGGTCGGCCCCGAGCGCGAGGTAAGCTCGAAGCGCCCCTCGTCGTAGTTGCCGAGCTCCCGGTCCGCGGTGTGGTAGTACCGCGCCCAGATGTCCAGCCGCCCGACGAAGTCCAGCCCCTCGCCGAAGAGCTTGGTCAGGTCGAAATCCCCGCCGTCGGGCTCCGTCGCCAGGACCGGCCCGGCGTCCTCCCCGTCCGACTCGTCGGCCATCACGGGGGGCTCATCCTCGGCGAGCATCGGCGACACAGCCAGCAACAGCAGGACGGCCAGAAAACGCATTCTTCCCCCTATTTGCCCAGGCTGGAAACGCTGAAGAGCGAGTCCGGGATGTCCAGGTCGTAGCGCACCTTGAGAATCGTCATCTCCGTCACCGAGCCGTCCTGGAGCCCCGTCATCACGTAGTGGTAGGGCGTCGCCACGCCGTCCACGGTGCGGACGTCGCTTAAAATGAAGCGCTTCAACAGCTCGCCCGAGGAGTCGTAGTAATCCGTCCGCAGGGGCAGCCAGTCGCCCGAATCCACCCAGCACTCCAGCTTGGAGTAGGCGCTCGAGGAGGCGAGGGGCTTGAGCTCCAGCAGGCGGCACTGCGCCCCGGCGTAGGTCTCGGTGCGCAGGAGCTCGGCGGAGTAGCTGTCGGAGTAGTTGGCGCTCACCGCCAGGTCCTCGTAGGTCATGTTGGAGCCCATGACGCTGCGGTGGCGGGCGTTGGCGGCAATCTGCCGCGTCCGGTCGGTGTCGGCGAAGTAGGCCCAGATGTCGTCGCCGTAGTCCAGCATGAGGTACGTCGTCCCGGCCACGCTCGCGGGCTTCAGGTAGCGCATGAGCTGCAGCTCGTTGCCGTTCTTGGCGTAGCTCTCGATGGTGAATGTGCGTGATTCGCCCTCGGGCGTGGTGATGACCTCCTGGGCCACGCTCCACATGGCGTCCACGCTGAACGCCTCGTCGACCTTGGCCAGAATCTGCGCGCCGGTGAGCTCCGCCGCCGCGGGGACGACGAGGACCAGCGCGAGAACGAGCGGGAAATAACGGTGCATGGCGATTCCCCCGGTGTGTTTTCCTCCAATTATAGCAGGAACGCGGCCGGCGGTCATTTTTCGTAAACTGAAACCGACCCGGCACCCGGGGTATCCAAGGGGGTGAAAAGAAAAACGAGACGACAGGAGGAGGGAAAATGAACGGTCTGTTTCTGATGCTGGCGATTGAGCCCCACGCGCGCTGGTTCCGGATTCATCCCTAAGGCTCTTCCGGCATAAACGAAGAAAGGCGGCCCGGCCGCCTTTTCGTTCGCCCACGACCGCCGGAGTTGAACCGGCTGGCGAAAGCGTTTATACTTGAAGATGGTGCGAAAGATGCGCGCCTTTCCGACGCGGGAGGGGAAAACGATGAAACGGCTGATGGTGGCGTTTTTCGCCCTGGCGCTGGTCGGAGCGGTGTCCGCCGGCGAGTGGCATATCGAAACTGTAGACACGGAAGGTTTCGCTGGATATTTCACCTCTATTCAACTGGATTCGTCGGATTACCCCCGTATCGCGTACTACGACCTCCACAATTGGAAACTAAAATACGCCCGCTGGGACGGCAACTCCTGGCAGATTAGGACCGTGGATTCTGGTTGCTCTTACGGGGGGCTCTCCCTGGCGCTTGACTCCTCCGATTACGCACACATCTCGTATTTCTCCGGGTATCCGAACAAGGATTTGAAATACGCCCATTGGAACGGAAGCGCTTGGGAGATCGAGCTCGTGGATTCGGAGGGAGACGTAGGCATGTGGTCATCCCTGGCTTTGGATGATTCCGGTCGCCCGCACATCTCGTATTTCGACGAAAGCAACGAAACAATCAAGTATGCCAGTTGGAACGGTAGCACATGGCACATCGAGACCGTGGATTCGGTCGGGAGTGCAAACACCACCCTCGTATTGGATGACTCCGACTTCCCCTGCATTGCGTATAACAGTCATACCCCTTTAGTACTAAGGTACGCTCACTGGGACGGCGGAGCCTGGCAGATAGAAAACGTAGAAATAGGTTGTTCAGCGACGGGTGTATCCTTGGCGTTGGATTCATCCGGCTACCCTCATATATCCTATTCCCGCGAGACAAATTCCGATTTAACGTACGCCAGCTGGGACGGCGATGAATGGACCAGAGAAATCGTGGATTCCGAGGGAAGCTGTTATCATTCCTCTTTGGCGATAGACGAAACCGACCGCCCCCAAATAGCTTATCACACCTCGTATGGGTATTATCTTCGATACGCACGCTGGAACGGCGGCTCCTGGCAGTTATTCATTATCGACCCGGAGAGGAATGTGGGTATGTACACCTCCCTGGCGCTGGATTCCTCCGGCAACCCACACATTTCATATCACGACGAAAACGACACTTCACTGAAGTACGCCCACTGGGAAGGCGGGCCAGGGGTGGAGGGGGCGGAGGTTTTTGCGGACGCCGACGACGAGGGGGTGCTGGTCGGCTGGACGTTGACCGGCGACACACCGGCGAGCGTGTGCGTCCTGCGCTCGGCGGGGAAGGGTGAGCCGGTGGCGGTTTCCGGGTCGCTGCCGGGGGAGGCGGTCCGCTGGCTGGATACGGGTGTGGAGGAGGGGGTCG
>CAYTCV010000139.1:0-3738 GCA_964436465.1 uncultured bacterium | reverse complement strand
GTCCGCGAGTGTGCCCGGGACGGTGCAGGTGATGGTCTCGCCGTAGGGCAGGTCGTCATCGGGGGTGAAGGTGCAGACTACGTCCCAGATGTCGGCGTCGTCGATTTCCAGCTCGCCGGAGATTACGCTGGTGGGCGAGGGCCCGTCGGTGCTGAAGGCCAGGTTGACGCGCACGGGTCCCCGGGACGTGTCCTCGACGGAGAGCTCGATGGTCGCGATATCCACTCCGGAATATTCGTCCCACACATGGAATACGATGGTCGTATCCACGGGTACGCCCGAATCGCCGTCGTCGGGCTCCCGGCTACCTACATCGGGCGGAATGAAGTCGTATCCCATGGAATCCCAGTAGCAGCGGAGCATGAAGTCGCCGTAGCCCGTCCCCGGGGACCAGGAGCCCTGGTAACCGGTCCAGTCGTGCGTCCCGGCCACAGCGTCCACCCCCACCGCGTCGCAAGCGGGGTAGTTGCCGTACTGCTCGAATGCGATGTAAAACACGTCGCCGGGCAGGTAAACGAATGTGTCAACCCACTCGAACACACCACCCGTGGTGAAGCCCAGGTAGGTCGAATCCAGGTCGGCACCCGGATAGCCACCGAGGTCGTCAAAGGTGTGCATGTAGCAGCCCTGGAATGTCGAATCGGGCCAGCCGGGGTAGGCGACGGCTCCGTATTCTTCCACGTCGCCGCGGCCACCGCCGGTCTTGACCTCGTCGAACTGCACGGCCCAGTAGTTGCCGCCGGTGTACCAAACCCAGCCGCTGGATAAGATGCCGTCGTCCCAGTAGAACTCCCATCCCGACGGCGGACCGGGGTGGGCGTCTACGGCCGGTCCCGTGACGGACGCAGCCCGCGGTGAGGCCGCGGCGCACACCGCGAGAACGAGCACGATGCCTGATATCAATCTTCTCATGGGCTCCCTCCAAATGCTATGGGCATTATTTCAGACACGCCTCATGTTGAGCGGCTCTAGTACAGCGCCTTGATTTCGCCCCAGGTGCTGTTTGTAACCTCCGGCTTGATTTCGGTCGTAAAGCCCCAGACGATGTCGTACTGGGTTTGGTTGCCGAACTCGTCGGCCAGACCGGCGGCCACGGTGCAGGTGATGGTGTCGGCGTAGGGCAGGTCCGAGTCGGGGGTGAAGGTGCAGACTACGTCCAGCGGGTCGATGTCGTCGATGTACAGCTCCCCCGGTATCACGCCGGCCGGGGAGGAGTTGCCGGCGCTGAAGGACCGGGGTAAACCGGGGACGCCCTTCGAGGTGTTCTCCACGGTGAGCTCGAGGGTCTCCACGTCCACCCCGGAAAAGTCGTCCACCACGTGGAAGGTAATCGCCGTATCCACGGGTACGTCCCCGGCGCCGTCGGCGGGATTCATGCCGGTCACCTCGGGCGGGTTGTAGTCCGCGCCGGGCTCGTTCTCGGTCGTGAAGCCCCAGACGAAGTCGTGGTCGGTCGCATTGCCCAGCATGTCGGCCAGGCCGGCGGCCACGGTGCAGGTTATGTAGTCGAGGTAGGGCAGGTCATCGTCGGGGGTGAAGGTGCAGACGACGTCGAGGGGGTCCGATTCGTCGACGTTGAGAACCCCCGTTATCATGCCGGTCGGGGAGGGGCCGCCGACGCTGAAAGCCAGGGCGAAGCTGAGGAAGCTCTTCGAGGTGTCCTCCACGTTGAGCTCGATGGTCGCCACGTCCACCCCGGAGATGTCGTCCACCACGTGGAAAACGATGCTCGTGCCCACGGGCACGTCCCCGGCGCCGTCGGGGGGATTCAGGGCGGTCACCTCGGGCGGAAGGGTATCCGGCCCGGCCTCGTCCTCCCAGTAGCAGCGGAGCATGAAGTCGCCGAAGAGACTCGTCGGGGACCAGTACCCAAGGTAGCCGGTCCAGTTGTGCGTGCCGGCCTCGGCGTCCACGGCCACCGCGTCGCAGTACGGGTAATTGCCGATTTGTTCGAAGGCGACGTAGAACGTGCTGGTGGACAGTGCGACGGAGGTGTCGACCCACTCGAAGGAGCCGGGGTCGAGGAATTCCAGATAGGTGCGGTCGAGGTCCGCACCCGGATAGCCGCTCACGTCGTCGAAGACGTGCATGTAGCAGCCCTCGTAAGTGCTGTCGGGCCAATCGGGGTAGGTCGCGGCGCCGTAGGAGGTGACCATGCCGTCCTCGACGCCCCCCGTTTTCTCCTCGTCGAACTGGACGGCCCAGTAGTTGCCGCCGGTGTACCAGCACCAGAAATAGGCGACTATGCCGTCGTCCCAGTAGAACTCGCAGGTCGCCGGCGGGTCGGGGTGGGCGTCAATGGCCCGCTCGGAGGCGGACCCGACCATCCGCGAGGCCGAGACGGCCAGGACCGACAACAAAATGAAACTAAACAGTTTACGCATGACATTCCCCTCCTGCGGCCGGAGTCACAGTTTTTACAATATAAGCCGGAACTTTGCTATCCAAAAATATGTCGGGCGAGGCGCACCCTCATCACTCAATCAGCGGCGGTCCGACATTCGCCCCCGCCCTGCCCGTGGATGCTAGTACAGCGCCTTGATTTCGCCCCAGGTGCTGTTCTGCACCCCGGGGGCGTTCTCGGTCGTGAAATCCCAGACGATGTCGCCGTGGGTTGCATTGCCCAGCATGTCGGCCAGACCGGCGGCCACGGTGCAGGTGATGGTGTCGGCGTAGGGCAGGTCCGAGTCGGGGGTGAAGGTGCAGACTACGTCCAGCGGGTCGATGTCGTCGATGTACAGCTCCCCCGATATCACGCCGGCCGGGCGCGGGCCGCCGGCGCTCAGGGCCACGGCGAAGCTGAGGACGCCCTTCGAGGTGTCCTCCACGGTGAACTCGATGGTCGACACGTCCACGCCGGAGATGTTGTCCACCACGTGGAAGAGGATTTCAGTGCCGACGGGCATGTCCACGGCGCCGTCGGCGGGGTCCATGCCGGTCACCTCGGGCGGAAGGTAGTCCTCGCCGGGTTCGTCCTCCCAGTAGCAGCGCAGCATGAAGTCGCCGTACGTGGCGGTATTGCCCCAGGCGCCCTGGTAGCCGGTCCAGTTGTGCGTGCCCGCGACCGCGTCCACTCCCACCCCGTCGGTGTCCGGGTAATCGCCGATTTGCTCGAAGGCGATGTAGAACACGCTTGTAGTCAGGCCGACGGCGGCGTCGACCCACTCGAAGGAGCCGGCATCGGCGAACTCCAGATAGGTGCGGTCGAGGTCCGCGCCGGGGTACCCCGCTGCGTCGCCGAACACGTGCATGTAGCAGCCCTGGTAGGTGTAGTCGGGCCAGTTCGGGTAGGTCACGGCCCCGTAGCCGGTCACCACGCCGTTGGCTAACCCGCCGGTCTTCTCGTCGTCGAAATCAACCGCCCAGTAGTTGCCGGCGGTGTACCAGACCCAGGCGCTGGACAGTATCCCGTCGTCCCAGTAGAACTCGGACTCGGCCGGCGGACCGGGGTGGGCGTCGATGGCCGGTCCCGTGGTGGACGCGGCCCGCCACGAGGCCGCGACGCACACGACCAGAACGATGATGAAAAGAAACACCTTACGCATCACATCCTCCTCCCGTGGTTGAACGAAAAAAATAGTCCATTTCAGGAGAATTTATAGCATATTAATTAGACACTGGCAAGATACCCCTGCAGATGCAGTCGGGGCGGTTTTACGAATCCGCCCCGGCCTGTATCAGTGAAAAAGGGCGGCCCGAAAGCCGTCCCTTGGGTAAGGTCGGACGCGCCCTCCCGAC
>CAYTCV010000138.1:0-3777 GCA_964436465.1 uncultured bacterium | reverse complement strand
GGTGAGGGCTACCTTATAAAAAAGCGGCGGGGACTAAAGTCCCCGCCCTACATTTAATCCGGGCGCACCTAAAGGTACGCCCCTACGAGTCAAATAAAGATTTTACGACACCCTCGTAGGGGCCGACCTTTAGCCCCCACCCCTACGTCTGCGTGGGTGAATGCCCCTAGCACCCCAGCCGCTCGGCCAGCTCCTCCAGGTCGGCCACCTCGGCGAAGAGTTTTTGCCGAATCCCCTCGTACCCCGGCAGCGGCCGGGGGAACCGGCGGACGAGTGCCGCGTGCATCCCGGAAAAAAGCGCCGGCGCCAGGTCCGTGTCCGTTCTATCTCCCGCCATGAGCATCAGCTCCGGCGCCGACCCGCAGGCCGCGAGCAATCCGGCGAAAAACTCCGGCTGCGGCTTGCGGTGCCCCACCTCGTTGGACAGGTACAGGAGGCTGAAATATTCCGTCAGTCCGTTCCGGTCGAGCCAGGGCCGCGCGGTGCCCACGGTATTGCTGGCCAGGGCGAGGCGGTATTTCCGCGCCAGCCGTTCCAGCGCGCGGCGGACGTCCGCATAGGGCGGCGCGCCGAAGGCCGCGGGCGTTTCGAGAACCCGCTCCTCGAAGCGACTCCGCAGGTCGGCGAAGCCTTTCGGTCCGGCCGCGTAGTGCTCCAGGGTCGCCAGGATGGAGCCCTGCTCCCGGCGGACCGTGCGGACCTCCTCGACGGGCGCTCCGATGAGCTCGGCCGCCAGGGAAATCATGGCGCCCCGCGCCTCGCGGTCGTCGTTCAGCACACCGCCGAAATCCAGGCAGACCCAGGCGATTTCCACGTTACTCGACGAACTTCGCCGGGCGGCGCTCAACGAAGGCCGTCATCCCCTCGGTGGCCTCGCGTTCTTCGAAGAGGGCGCCGAAGGCGGACGCCTCGCTCCTGTACGCCTGTGACGCGTCGCCCCAGACGCCGGCGTGAATCGTCCGCTTGGCGGCGGCCACGCTTACCGGCCCCCGCGCCGCCGCGGCCAGGGCCCATTCCCGGGCCTTCGGCAGCAGCTCATCCGGCGGCACGACGGCGTTCACCAGCCCCATTTTCAGGCACGCCTCGGCGGAGTAGTTCTCGCCCAAAAGAATCATCTCCTTGGCCTTCGCCGGGCCGACCAGGCGCGCCAGGCGCTGGGTCCCGCCGAAGCCGGGTATGAGCCCCAGCTTCACTTCGGGCTGCCCCATCTGCGCCTCGGTGGAGGCGATGCGCAGGTCGCAGGCCAGCGCCAGCTCACAACCGCCGCCCAGGGCATAGCCGTTCACCGCGGCGATGGTCACCGCCGGGAGCGCCTCCAGCCTGGCGAATACCCCCTGGCCCAGCAGGCTGAACTCCTCGGCCTGCTTTTTGGTCATGGTGCTCATGGCCGCGATATCGGCCCCGGCCACGAAGGCGCGGCCCGCGCCGGTCACGATGAGGGCGGAGAGCTTATCCCGCGCCAGCCCGTCCAGGCACTGCGAGAGCTCGTCCAGGAGCTCCCGGTTCAGGGCGTTCATCTTCGGGCGGTCGATGACGAGCTCGCAGTACGGAAACCCGCCCTCCACGCCTTTCTTCTCCAGGTGGAGAAACTCGTATCCCATCCGTTTCCCTCCCGTCCACAAATGTGAAAGGTAAATTCTCCTCTTCACGGGCAAAACTAAAACTTACGGATTCGGCGCGAGATGCAACTCGTAAAATGTACACAAGTTAACAAAATCACATACCCCATAGGGGAATTGTGCAAGCCTTCGGTATCGAATGTTGATTACGTCGCACCCGTTGTTTATACCTTTGGCACCCTTCCAATCTGACCCGACTGTTCACAATTGTCAACAAGTTTTCAACATCGCCTTTTTCGGTCACAAACCCCGAAAAACTAACAATCTCTTACAGAATTTCCCCTTTTTCCCGTCAACCCGTCTTTCAACATTCCCCTCCGTCGCAAAGACTCGCCCCCGTTGAATCCGTGCCTCTGCCGCCCGGGTTGTGCGTCGTTTCCACACCCCTACTCCTACTCATCCCTGACTCTGTTTCTAAAAAATAAAACAGCATCCAGCCGCATTTCCATTTTCGCTCGCTCAAGGCCTTTCGTCAGGAAACGTGTTGAAGTAGATGCGGTTTCCGTCAGGGTCGAGGAACTCCGCCGCGGCGCTGCCGTCTTTTTCGGTGTAGGCGTCCTTCTCCGGCTTCAGGTTCTGCGATTTCAGCCGGCGGGCGATGGCGTAAACGTCGCCGCCCCTGAAATTCAGGAGGTTGTGGCGGATGTGCCCCTGAAAAAGGCCCAGGGTACAGTCGCCGTGTTTCACGACGGCCCAGTTTTCCCCGACGTTGCCCCCGACCATTTTGAATCCCAGCTTGGAGTAAAAGGCGAGGGATTCGCGGATGTTCTTCACGTTCAGGCAGTACTCGAAACGGCCCAGTTTTACTTCATCCATGGTCGGTACCCGTCTTCGTTTGGGGGGTTGCCCGGCGTCGCACCGGTCGCAGCGCTCCGGCTGTTGTACTCGGGTTGCCGCGGTCGGGACGCCGACGGCGGGTGCCTTCGTGTCGGCTCACTTCCGCGAGACGAGCTCCTTTATCATGCTGGTGGCGATTACCAGGCGCTGGATTTGGTTCGTGCCCTCATATATTTGGGTGATTTTCGCGTCGCGCATGAGCTTTTCCGCCGGGTAGTCCTTCATGTAGCCGTAGCCGCCGAGGATTTGTACCGCGTCGGTGGTGACCCGCATGGCGACGTCGGAGGCGAGGAGCTTGGCCATGGCGCTGACCTTGGAGATGTCCCTGGCGCCGGAGTCTATGTGCCGGGCGGCCTGGTAGATGAGCGCCCGGGCGGCCTCGATTTCCGTGGCCATGTCCGCCAGCATGTTCTGGATGGACTGGAAGCTGGAGATGGGCTTGCCGAACTGGACGCGCTGGTGGGCGTATTCCAGGGCCAGCTCGAGGGCGGCCTGGGCTATTCCCACCGCCTGGGCCGCCACGCCGGGACGCGTCCGGTCCAGCGTCCGCATGGCGACGGAGAAGCCCATTCCCTCGCGGCCGATGATGTTGGACTCGGGAATGAAGCAGTCGTGGAAGGAGAGCTCGCGGGTGGAGGACGCGCGGATGCCCATCTTGTCCTCCTTCTTCCCGTAGTTGAAGCCCTCGGCGCCGTCCTCGACGATGAAGGCGGAGATGCCGCGGGAGCCCTTGGCGCGGTCGGTGATGGCGATGACGGTGTAGATTTTCGCCTCGCCGCCGTTGGTAATCCACTGCTTGGTGCCGTTGAGGAGATAGCCGCCCTTGACCTTTTTGGCGGTGGTCTTCTGGGCGCCCGCGTCGGAGCCGGCATCGGGCTCGGTGAGGGCGAAGCCGCAGAGCTTTTCTCCCGCGGCCACCGCGGGCAGGAGCCTCCGCTTCTGCTCCTCGGTGCCGAAGAGGATGACGGGGTACGCGCCGAGAGCTGTTCCGGCCAGAGCCAGGGCTATTCCCCCGCAGCCCCGGGACAGCTCCTCGGTGATGAGGGCCAGCTCGAGGATTCCGCCGCCGAGGCCCTCGTACTCCACCGGGATGAATGTGCGGAAGAGGTCGGTCTGGGCGAAGATTTTTACGACGGGCCAGGGGAACTCCTGCCGGATGTCGTACTCGGCGGCGACGGGGCGGATTTTCTCCTCGGCGATGCGCCGCGCCAGGTTCCGCATCTCGGTCTGTTCCGGAGTCAGGAGGTAGTCCATGCGCTCACCTCGCGGGTTACGAGCGGGTGAATTTTAACATACGCAACGGGGGGAGGTCGGCGGGGGG
>CAYTCV010000137.1:0-3900 GCA_964436465.1 uncultured bacterium | reverse complement strand
GGGGGTTCAAGTCGTCCGCGGGCGGGAACGGAGCCCCGCCCCTACGTCATCGCAAACCGCGGGTGAGGGCCGGAGCGAGCCCCCCTCTCCCAGTGGGAGAGGGGATGGGGGTGAGGGCTTCCTTTGAAAAACGGCGGGGACTAAAGTCCCCGCCCTACATTTACGACGTCGGGCGGGTGTGGACACCCGCCCCTACGTCATCGCAATTCGCGGCGGCCCGCAGGGGACTCGTCCCACGGGGCCGCCCTACACCATCGCAACCCCGCCCGACTTCACTCCCCCGACTTCGCCAGGCGCTCCTCCCGGTCATGAATGATTAGCGCCTCGATGACCTCCTCCAGCTCCCCCTCCATCACCCGCTCCAGCGCGTAGAGCGTCAGCCCCACGCGGTGGTCGGTGAGCCGGTTCTGCGGAAAGTTGTAGGTGCGGATGCGCTCGCTTCGGTCGCCGGTGCCGACCATGAGCCGCCGCTCGGCGTCGCGCTCGGCGTCGGCCTCCCGGCGCTGGAGGTCGTAGAGCCGCGCCGCCAGCACCCGCATCGCCTTGGCCTTGTTCTTGTGCTGGGATTTCTCGTCCTGGCAGCTCACCACCAGCCCGGTGGGAACGTGGGTCAGGCGCACGGCGGAGTCGGTGGTGTTGACCGACTGGCCCCCCGGTCCCGAGGAGCGGAAGACGTCCACCCGCAGGTCCTCGGGCTTGATTTGGACCTCGACCTCCTCGGCCTCGGGCAGGACGGCCACGGAGACGGCCGAGGTGTGGATGCGCCCCTGGCTCTCGGTGACCGGCACGCGCTGGACGCGGTGGACGCCGCCCTCGAACTTGAGCCGCCCGTAGGCCCCCTTGCCCTCCACGGCGAAGGTGATTTCGCGGAAGCCGCCGACCTCGGTGGGGGTGGAGTCCATGACCTCGATTTTCCAGCCGTGGCGCTCGGCGTAGCGGGAGTACATGCGGAAGAGGTCTCCGGCGAATAGCGTGGCCTCGTCGCCGCCGGTCCCGGCGCGGATTTCCACGATGGCCTTGCGCTCCTCCGCCTCGTCCTTGGGCAGCAGGAGAATTTTAATGCGCTCCTCCAGCTCCGCCAGCTCGTCCCGCAGCTCGTCCAGCTCCATCTCGGCCAGCTCCACCAGCTCGGCGTCGTCCCCGGCCTCGATGACCCCCTCGTCGTCGGCTATGCGGCGGGCGAGGTCGGCGTAGCGGGGGCAGAGTTCGATGATGGGCTGGAGCTGGGACTGCTCGCGGCCGAGCTGGGCCGCGCGGCGGCGGTCGGAGTGCACGTGCGGGTCGGCGAGCTCCCTGGAGAGCTCGTCGTATCGCGCCATGAGCCTGTCGAGTTTTTCGAGCATGGCTTTAAAAGAAGGGGCGGGGGAATTATACCACCCCGCGCCCCGCGGAATAAATTTCGCTAGTAGAGCCGGAACGCGACGCCCAGGGTGTAGGTGCCCTTGAGTTGGGGCGGATTGTCGTCCAGGAGCGCCGCCGCGACGCGCGCCTCGGCCCCGGGGTCGGCGGCGTACTCCTCGGAGGCCCCGATGACGCCCCACCCGTCGAGCGCTGCCCTGGCGTGTGAATCCGCAGACTGGTACTCAATGGTGCTGAAGCACCCGTCCTCCACCGTGACCCGGAGCGCCCCCCAGCCGCCGACGGCCGAGGGGTGCGGACCGGGGTCTTCCGCGTTCCACGCCTCGCGCGCCGCCGTGGCCCGGGAGCGCAGGTACTGCGCCGCGACGTAGAGCTCCGCCTCGTCCGCGTACCACTCGCAGTCCTGAATCCAGGCCACCGCCCCGGGGTCGTAAATCGTCTCCGGCTCGAAGTACGGCGCCCGCTCCTCGAAGCCCGGGCGGTCCTCGATGAACGAGCGGACGAACCCCACGTACCCGGGGTCGGCCCCGGCGAAGGGCGAGAAAAACACCATGTACGGGTCCGCGGCGTACACGATGCGCCCGGCGTCCCAAAGGCAGCCGCCCGGCGCGCTGTCCACGTACCCCGCGTGGCCGACCACGAGGTCCAGGCCGTAGTCCGGCCCGCCGATAAAGAATTGCAGATGGGTCAAGGTGCAGGCGGCGAGCGCCAGCGCCAGCACGGCGAGGGCGAATACGGCGGCGATGACGGGCAAGCGGCGCATCGGCCCCCTAGTCGAACTTGACCGCGAAGCCCAGGGTGAAGGTGCCCTCGACCAGCGGCGCTATTCCGTCGGCCGTGAGCCACTCGGCGATGCCGTTCGCCTCGGGGTGGTCGGCGTACTCCTCATCGGGGCCGATGACGCCCCACTCCCGGAGCTGAGATTGCGCGGAGTAGTCGTAGGGCTGGTACTGCGCGCCGGTCAGGGTTCCCGCGTCGATTTGCACGAAGAGCGCGCCCCAGCCGGTGAGCGCCAGGCCGCGCTCGCCGACGAAGTCCAGCCAGCCGTCCCGGACGAGCCCCGCCTTGGCCCGCAGGTACTGGGCCATTGTCAGGATGTCCCCGGCCTCCACGGCGGGCTCGGCCCGCACCACCCACACCACGGCCCCGGGGTCGTGGACCGCCTCCAGCGACCTCTCCTCCATCGTGACGTAGATGTCGCCGAATTCCGTCAGGCGGGACTCGGCGGCCTTGATGACCTCCGAATCGGCGTGGGGCAGCGGGATGAAGACGATTTCGTTGCAGCAGCCCTCGAAGGGGATGAAGTCCCGCGTCCACAGGACGCCGCCGGGCCAGCCGCAGACGAACTCGCCGTCGCGGTATACGAGGTCCACGCCGCAGTCCGGGCCGCCGACGTACACCTCGTACTCGACGGCCAGGACCGCGACGGGCAGGGCGAGAAGGACGAGCGAAAGGACCAGACGGAAGCGCATGTCACTCCTTGGGCGTCAGGGAATCGCCGAGGGCGACTCCTCGGATTGCGTCAGGTGGTCGTCGGGAGCGGTCTCCGCCTCGGCGGGTTTCTCCTCCTCGACGGGCGGCGGCGGAATCTCCGGCAGCGGCCGCAGCTCCCGGGAGCCGGCGTCGAGGAATCCCTTCCCCTCCCGGCGGCGCAGGTACAGGTGGACGCGGAAGATGTCGCGGCCGGAGGACGGCCAGTCCCACTCCTGCATCCGGGAGAGCATCTGCGTCGCCAGCGCCTCGTCGCCGGTGGTGTTGTCCTCCAGCGAGAGGAACAGCAGCACCCCGGACTCGGTGGTCAGGTTGGCGGTGATGACGCCGGACGAGAAGGGGTCGGCGTGGAGCCGGGAGGCGTGAATGCCGGTCAGCTCGGCGGCGTGCTCCTGCAGCAGGCGGTCCACGCCGGTGAGCATCTGGGGGCTCATCCCGCCGTGGGTGGGGAGGGGCTCGATTTCCCAGACGATGGGCCGGGCGCGGACCTCGTCGGCCGCCGGCGGCGCCTGCTCCGGCCCCGTCTCCTCGAAGCGCAGCTCGGGGAAGAAGCTCACCGGCTCCGAGGGGTCGCCCTCGCAGGCGATAAAGAGCGCGGCGGCGAACAGGATGGGCGGTAGAAGTTTCATGGTCGGGGGCCGCTCCCCCATGGGGCAGCCTATTGTATAATCACGCAGTGACGGCTGACAACCCTAAAAATTCCAGCGTGTTACCATCGCCCGAAACGGAGGTCCCCCCCCTGCGGAGGGTGCTCATCGCGCCCTTCGTCGGGCTGATTTGGCTCTACCGGCGGTTCATCTCGCCGTTATTCCCGCCCACGTGCCGCTTCGAGCCGAGCTGCAGCGAGTACGCCGTACTGGCGCTGCGGAAGTACGGCCTGGTGAAGGGGCTGGCCAAGGCCGTCTGGCGGGTGCTGCGGTGCAACCCGTGGGGCGGTTCGGGGTACGACCCGCCGTGAGGCGGTATCTTGGATACGCGGGAGGGTGGCCGCGCGTCGCGGTTTTTACGTGAGGAAACTTTCACCCGCAGTTGCGATGACGTAGGGGCGGG
>CAYTCV010000136.1:0-3946 GCA_964436465.1 uncultured bacterium | reverse complement strand
CCGGTGGTAGTAGCCGGAAGGCGCCGTGTAGTTGATTATCCAGTAGGTGATGTCCGTGAGGGTCAAGTATTCGTCCAGGACGAAGTCGTCCGTGGAGACCCAGCCGTAGGACGGCGACGTGGCGATACCGTTCTGGAGCAGGCCGGCGCTGTACTCGTCGGTCATGTAGATGATGTCCAGGAAGCCGTTGGACGCGGGCGGCAGGTACGCGGCGCCGCCGTGAGATACCTCCCCCAGGTCCGTGCCGACGGCGAAGGCCGCGCAGGCACATAGAACCAGCACAACCGGTAAGTATCGCATTACGTTTCCCCCCGTGAGAATTGATGAATCACGCAATCGGCCCGGGGCGCCGACGCACGACTATTTGAAGAGCATGGTGTGGACGGGCTGCCAGTCCTCGCCGGGCTCGAAGGCGGCCAGCTCCCGGCACAGGCTCGCGTAGTACGCGGAGGGGCCGTCATCGGGAAAGGTCCCCTTCAGCCCCTCGAAAACGTCGAAGGCGGCCTTGAACTCCCGCCCCGACCACAGCTTCAGCCCGCGGTCGAACTCGGCCAGGAGTTTCCCGACCTCCGGCTGGGGCGTGCCGAGGCCCACCAGCTCGTAGCACATCACCGGCTCCGTCTTGCCCATGACGCGGAAACTCCCCAGGCTGCGCAGGATGAAGCGGTCCACCAGCCGCTTCTTGGTGAACTCGGAGATAATCACCTGGGTGCCGAAGACCTTGTTCAGCGGCTCCAGCCGGGCGCCCAGGTTCACGTTGTCCCCCATCACCGTATAGTCGAAGCGCGTGTGGGAGCCCATGTTGCCCACCACCATGGGGCCGGAGTTGATGCCGACCCGCATGGACATGTGCGGCAGGCCCTGGGGCTTCCACGCCGCGTTGAGCTCCGCGAGCTTGGCCAGCATCTCCAGGGCGGTGTGGCAGGCGGCGTCGGCGTGGTGCTCCACCGGCACCGGCGCCCCGAAGATGCCCATCACCGCGTCGCCGATGAACTTGTCCACCGTCCCCCGGTTGGTCAGAATGATGTCCGCCATGGGGGTCAGGTAGTCGTTCATCAGGTGCACCAGGTCCGTCGGCTCCATCTGCTCGGAGATGCGCGTGAAGCCCTTCACGTCGGTGAAGATGACGGTCAGGTCCAGCTTGTCGCCCCCCAGCTTCAACAGGTCGGGGTTGTCTATCATCTGCTCCACCACGGCGGGCGAGACGTAGTGCTGGAAGGTGTCCTTGATTTTGCGCTTGGCCCGCTGCTCGGTGACGTAGTTGAAGCCGATGACGGTGACCAGGGCCAGCAGGATGCCGGAGCCGGGCCGGACGATTTCCAGCCACAGGTTGTGGGCGGTGAAGGCCCAGACGGCGAGGAAGATGTAGCCGCCCAACAGGACCAGCGACAGCGGAATCGCCACCCACCACCGCAGGTAGGCCACCAGGAAGCCCACCCCCAGGGTGAGGACGATGAAAATCCCCAGGGCCAGGCCGGGGTCCAGGCGCTCGAGGTAGTCGCCGGAGAGCATGTTGGCGATGGCGGTGGCGTGGATTTCCAGGCCCGGATGCGTGTTGGAGAAGGGGCTGGAGATGAAGTCGAACAGGCCCTCGGCGGTGCCGCCCACCAGGACCACCTTGTCGTGGAAGTTGTCGTACGCCTGGACCGCCTTCTGCTCCGGGGACATGTCCGTGCGCACGGCCAGGTACTCGATGTCGGTGAAGGAGTAGTAGTTGAAGGTGCCCTCGGGACCCTGCCCCGGCGGGCCGAGGTAGTTCAGGACGAGGTCGCCCCGCGGGGTGGTGGGGATGACCTTCGAATCGCCCAACAGGACGCCCACGTCGGGGTCGAAGCCGATTTTATCCAGCGGCACGCCCTCGGCCATCGCCACCGCCGCCAGGGACAGGCTCGGGAAGACGAGCACCTCCCCGGCCCGGGGCCCCTCGGCGGAGATGAGAAGCGGCACCCGCCAGATGATTTCGTCGTAGGGGTTCATCTTGGTGTGCCCCAGCATGCGGGCGGCCTCGGAGAGCTCGGGGATGGGCGGCGACCAGCCGGCGAAGTAGTACAGATTGCGCTTGATTTCCGGCGGGAGATTGAGCGCGCGGGCGACGAACGGGTTGCCGGTGACGTCGCGCAACTGCTCCTCGGCGGAGAAATCTATAACGGAGAGGCCCAGAATCACGTCCCCCGCCCGGGCCACGGACCCGGCGAGGACGGCGTCCTCGGAGTGGGAGGCCGCGTAGTCCTCGACCTCCTCCACCGAGCCCGCACTCTCCAGGAATTTGCGGTTGATGCGGGGGTAGTCGGGGTTGCCCGCCGGCTCGAAGAAGTGGATGTCGAAGACCAGCGCCGCCGGCCCGGCCCGGGACACCAGGTCCAGCACCTGGGCGTAATACTCCCGGGTCCAGTCGGGGTAGCGGCCCAGCCCCTCCCGGTCGGGCGGCAGGAGGCTGCGGTCGTCGATGTCGATGATGGCTATTCCCGGGACCTTGGCGCCCGCGTTCTCGGCGCCGGTGTAGCACTTGCCCCGCAACAGCACGCGGGCCCGCATCGTCGCGAGCTCGAAATCATCGAGAAAGGCGGTCAGATTCAAGAGGAAGGCCAGCCCGACGGCCGTCGCCGCCACGGCGAGGGTCACCAGCACCTTCCGCCCCGCTTTCCTTGAACCCTGCGCGCTCAACTCGCTCCTTCAGTCGGGAGGTCTATTCATTGTAATCGCCCAGATGTTAGCACAATCGGGGCGCCCCTGTCCCCCGACAATCGGCGTATGCTACACTACCCGGGACCGGTTGATAAAAAATCCCCGCGAACGAGGAGGTCCCGTTGAAGAAAATCGCCCTGTTCCTGTGCCTGACGGCCGTCGCCGTCCTGGCCGTGCCCCAGGTGTCCGCCTTCTACGACGTCCAGCTCGACGACTGGATTGTCTACGCGCTCACCGATTCCGGCGGGCTCTACATGCTGCACGGCGACAGTTTCGACAAGGTGACCCAGATGCCCGGCGGCGGGCCGTACGAGGTCGCCGCCTTCTACGACCCCGAAGCCGACGACTGGATCGTCTACGCCGTCAACGGCTCGGGCATGCTCCACCGGCTCGCGGGGACGGATTTCGTCACCGTGGACCAGATTCCCGGCGGCGGGCCCTACGACATCACCGCCTTCTACGAGCCGGACCTGGACGACTGGATTGTGTACGCGTTCAACGCCGGGGGCGACCTGTACCGCCTGGCGGGCAACGTGTTCCAGCCGGTGGCCTCCCTGCCGTAGTCCGCGCCCGGCGCGCGATTATGGGTGAAATGTGAAAACGGCGGGGACCCGAGTCCCCGCCACGCATTTACGGACAACGACGGTTCAACGCAGGGCAAACCTCCACGGTGGGCCCGGCGCTCATCCAATCCTCCGCCGTTGAACCCTTCAACCAGGACCGGGGTGAAACCATGAAACGTCCCACGGTGCTGCTGGTGGACGCGGCGATAAACCTCCTGCTGGGGGGGCTCCTCCTGGCCATCCCCCGCGAGGTCGTCGCCTTTCTGGGGCTGCCCCCCTTCACCCAGCCCTTCTACCCCACCATCCTCGGCGCGGTGCTCTTCGGCATCGGAATCGCCCTCATCGTCGAGCACGTCCGGCGGTCGCCGAGCTTCGTCGGCCTGGGATTGGGCGGCGCGGTCGTCATCAACCTGTGCGGCGGGGCGGCGCTGGCGGGCTGGCTCGTCTTCGGCGGTCTGGACCTCCCCCTGCGCGGCTCAATCTTCCTGTGGGGACTGGTGGCCGTTCTCGTATCGGTGAGCGCGGCCGAGCTGCTCGTTCACCGGGCGCGGAAGCGCGGAGGCGATACCCGGACCGACGGGTCAGAATGAAGAAACCCACCGGCCCGGGAGGGGGTGCAGCGGCCCCCTCTCCCCGTGGGAGAGGGTTAGGGTGAGGGCTGCGACGGTCCCCTCCCCCCTCTGGGGGGAGGGCAGGGA
>CAYTCV010000135.1:0-3991 GCA_964436465.1 uncultured bacterium | reverse complement strand
CGCGCCCTCCACGTTGTCCAGGTCGTCCGCGTCGCGGTACCCGACAGTGAAGGTCGCGGCGAGGCTCCGCGTCGGGTGCCAGGCAAAGTCCAGCCGGTAGTCCTGCGATGACTCCACGACGCCGGAGGGGAAGGCCTCCTCGGTGAAGCCCCCGGCGGCCCAGTCGTCCTCTATGCGCCCTTCGCCGTGCCGGTCCAGCGTCGCGCAGACGTCCATCGAGAAGTCGGGCCCGAAGCTGTAGGCGGCCAGCACCGACCACCGGTCGGTGTCGTTGCCCCGGGGGAAGCCCAGGGGCCGGTCCAGGAAGAGCAGCCTGGCGTAGGGGTCGCGCACGTTGTACACCCAGTTCCAGATGCGCGTGTACTCCAGGCCGAGGGAGAACCCACAGAGCCCGAAGGGGTCGGCCCAGCTCACGCCCGCCAGGAACGCAATCTCCGGCGGTTCCTTGTCGTTCTCGTACTGGTAGTCGTCCACCATGAACTGGCCCCACAGCCGGACGCCCTCGACCGGCCGGGCGTCGAAATCCAGCAGCCAGAACGGGTTGTCGTCCAGGGCGTCCGAGGAGAACTGCTCGATGTAGTGCAGGGTCAGCGGATTAAGGTAGGCCCAGCGGAAGGATTCCCCCTCCCCGCCGTAAACCGTGGCCTCGGCGAGCCCCACCTCCACCTCGGGGACGATTTGCCACGCGAGGCGGTGGCCCACCAGGTAGCGGTTGTAGCGCACCCCGCCCCGGACGAGCGAATCCAGGCCGGCGTGGAAGTAGCTGAAGCGGAGGTTCCAGAAGTCGAAGGCGTAGCGGAAGCCGTCCAGGGCCGGGCCTTTCCCCGACAACAGGGTGGAACCGCCCAGGCTGTAGCCCCACTGCAGCGGTTCACGGCCTACGGACAGGTTGAACCACTCCGTCGGGGTCCAGCGCAGGTAGCCGTAATCGAACTGGACCGACAGGCCGCCCTTCCACTCCATGCCGCGCCAGTCGGGGTCGTCGAGGCCGTCGGTGTCCACCTCGCCCCGGGCGCACAGCGCCACCTCGTCGCCGTACCCCGCGCCGAAGAGGAGATAGCCGCGGGCGCGGTATGCGGCCCCGGAATCGGGCGCGGAGAAATCGGCCGGCAGGGCCGCCCCCGCGGGGAGGGTCAGCCCGGCGGAATGGTATCCGGAGTCGCCCACCACCCGGGCGCCCGCCTCGAGGGAGACGTCGTCCCGCAGGCGCTCCCGGTCGAGCTCGTCGGCCGGCCCGCGCACCCGGCGCCACAGCTCCACTTCGGGCTTGAACTCCTCCACCAGGCGCTCCACGAGCCCCCGGACGGACACCGGCAGCCAGACATCGCCCCGCTCGAGGTCCTCGGTCAGCTTCCCCGCGCAGGCCGCGAAGTAGGCCCGGCTCCAGGGGCGCTCCGAGACGTGGTCCCCCGGCCAGAGCCCGCGCTCGATGAGCCGGTCGGCCACCCCGTAGGCCCAGTGGTCCAGCGGCACCGTGGCCGCCGGCAGCGCCGCCGCGGCGACCAGGGGGAATAAAACCAACAGCGCCAATCCGCGCATCAGGGCCCGCCCTTCGTCAGTACGCCCCCTTGCCCGTGACCACGCGCCAGAGGGTCTCCAGGATGATTCGCATGTCGAAGGCCAGCGACCAGTTCTCGATGTAGTAGATGTCGAACTCGACCTTGTCCTCGATGGAGGTCTCGTAGCGGCCGTTGATTTGCGCCCAGCCGGTGATGCCCGACTTGACCTGGTGCCGGACCAGGAAGCGCGGCACCTTCTCCTTGAACTCCTCGACGAAGTGCGGCCGCTCGGCCCGCGGGCCGACGATGGACATATCGCCCCGGATGACGTTGAAGAACTGCGGCAGCTCGTCCAGCGAGAAGCGGCGCAGGAAGCGTCCGATGGGGGTCACCCGCGGGTCGTTCTTCTCCGTCCACACCGTGTCCGACTCCCGCTCGCTCTGCACGTACATGGTGCGGAACTTGAGGAAGGTGAACTCGGCGAGGTTCAGCCCCACCCGGCGCTGCCGGAAGATGACCGGCCCCGGGCTCGATACCAGGACCAGCAGGGCCGTCAACAGGTAGAGCCACGAGAACACAATCACGAACAGGACGGAGAAGACCAGGTCGAAGGCCCGCTTCAGAATCCGGCTCCACAGTGATAAAAGCGGCACCTGTCGCACGCCGATGAGGGGGATGCCGTCCATGTCCTCGATTTGGGCCCGGTTGATGGAGCGCCCGATTAAAACCTCCATCAGGTCCGGCACCACCGAGGCGTTGATGCCCTCGCGCTCGCAGACGTCGAAGAACTCGAGCAGCCGGTGCCGGTCGGCCGCGGGGACGGCGATGAAGACCTCGTCGGGGCGCACCTCGGCGAGGATTTTCCCCAGGTCGTCGTAGCCGCCCAGGATGTTCTGTCCAGGCTCCCCGGAATCGCCCAGAAAACCCGCCAGCTCGTAGCCGTACTCGGTGTGGCCCTTCAATTTTTCGGCCACCTTCCGCCCCAGCGGCCCGGCGCCGACGACCAGCACCCGGCGCAGGTCCACTCCGCGCCGCCGGACGCGTTCCCCCACCCGCCGGACGACGCTCCGAAAGATGCCGACCAGAACTATATCCACCGCCCAGAAAAAGGTCATCAGCCACCGCGAGAGCGACTCGGTCTGGATGATGAACTTCACCCCGTAGGCGATGAAAAGGACCAGGGTGACGTTGCGGACGATGGCGAAGAACTCGCCGTAGCGGCCGTGGAGGCGCCGGCGGGTGTAGAGGCCGCTGGCGGCGAAAACCGCCACCGTGGACACGACCACCGTCAGCGCGAAGGGCAGGTAGGCGAAGAAGCTGGGGATGTCGTCCGGAAGGCCGATTAGTGCGCCGCCGACCTTCCAGCCGAAGCGGAGCTGGTACGCCAGCGCCACGGCGGCGAAGGAGAGGACCAGGTCGCCGGCGACCAGGACGACGGCGGTGACGCGGTCGTGGCGGTGAAGCAAACGGGCCTCCGGCGGAGATTCGCGTCAAAAGCGTAGCACAGGCGCCCCCCCTTGGCAACCACGTCCACCGCCCGGCGCCGACGCCCCCTGGAAACGGGGGCCGTTTTACGCTATACTTACCTAACTTTCAATTAGACGCTCGAACCCGGATTTCAAGGCCCCGCGCGCCCTGAACCGAACCGGGAGGTTCCCATGCGCCGCTGGATGAGCCTGTTGGGATTCGCCGCCTTCGTCCTCGCCGCGGGCGTGCTCTACGCCCAGGACGCCGAGGCCGACGCGGTCTTCACCTACGTGGACGGCGACGTCGTCAAAAAGCAGGCCGAGCTCGAGGAGTGGGAGCAGGCCCTGCTGAACTCCCGGGTCTCCAAGGGCTACCAGGTCCGGACCTACGTGGAGTCCCGCGCCGAGCTGACCCTGAACGAATCCAGCGTGGTCCGCCTGGCCCCGCGCACCACCATCGACGTGGTCAAGCTCTTCGAGGAGAGCCGCGAGGGCTACAACGACACCCTGTTCCAGGTGGAGGAGGGCGACATCTGGGCCGCCGTGGAGGGCCTGGGCGAGGACGACTCCTTCGTCATCACCTCGGACATCATGGGCACCGCCTGCCGCGGCACCACCTACCGCGTCAACGTCGCCGAGGACGGCACGACAATGCTGCGCGTGTACGAAGGCGCCGTGGAGCTCTGGGACCCCATGATGGCCATCCTCGGCCCCGGGTTCTGGGAAACCGAGAGCACGGGCGGCGGGGGCGAGGGGCGCTACGAAGTGGTCGGGCCCCACGAGGTCGCCGGCCCCCACGAGGTCTCCGAGGAGGAGTGGCGGCTCAAGCTCATCACCGGCATGCAGCAAATCATCGTCGGCCCCGACGGCAAGGTTGTCCAGCGGGGCGCCTTCTCCGCCGACGACCCCCAGGAGCAGACCGACTGGGTCCAGTGGAACCACGAGCGCGACGAGGCCATGGACCGGTAGCCGACCGCTGCTATCCTGCATTTATAAAAGCCGGGGCTCCCCCCGGTTTTTTTTCAC
>CAYTCV010000134.1:0-4054 GCA_964436465.1 uncultured bacterium | reverse complement strand
GGGGGGGGGCCCGCCGGCGCGCCTTTTTGGTCCGCCCGTTTTCTATCAGGTGGCCCTCACCCTCAATCCCTCTCCCGGAGGGAGAGGGGGACCGCTGCACCCCTCACCCTAACCCTCTCCCCAAAGGGGAGAGGGGACAGCTACACACCCCTCCCTCGCCCGTAAGGGCGGCCCCTCTGCGGGCCGCCGCTTCCGGCTGCGATGATGTAGGGCGGGGATTCCATCCCCGCCGCGAATTGCGATGACGTAGGGGCGGGGCTCCGTCCCCGCCCGCGGGCCGACCTGAAGGTCGGCCCCTACGAGTCATACCCTAGGGCGACCGTGGGCTAAACACCCCTACGCCGAATACCCCGACCGGCGCCGGGTCAGCAACTCCACCAGCGCCCGCAGTTTTTTCTGGTTGAGGCGCATGTCGAACCGCCGCTCCACCGTCCGCCGACCGGCCTCGGCCACTTTCCTCCGCAGCTCCGGGTCGTCGAGGAGCCGCTCCAGGGCGTCGGCCAGGGCGACGGGGTCCCTCGGCGGCACCAGGAGCGCGTCCACGCCGTCGGTGGCGATTTCCGGAATGCCCCCGTTGTTCCCGCCCACCACGGGCCGCGCGAGCGCCATCGCCTCTATGACCGCCCGGCCGAAGGGCTCCAGGTCGCTGGGCACGGCGACGATGTCCGCCGCCCGGACGTAGTCCCGCACGTCGTTGACGAAGCCGACGCGCACCACGGCCTCTTCCAGCCCCTCGCGGGCGATGATTTCCTCCAGCTCCGCCGCGAAACCGGGGTAGGCCTCCTCCTGGGGCTGTCCGACCAGGAGCAGGCGCGCGTCGGTGTGCCCGCGTTTCCGCAGAATCGCCAGCGATTCCAGGAGCGTGTCGGGGCACTTGAACGGCGCGAAGCGGCCGTAGTAGCCGATGACCGGATGGCCCTCGACGCCGAGCTTTTTTCGCAGCCCCGCATCCGGGGGGCCGGGTCGGAAGCGGTCCAGCCACACGCCGTTGTAAATCTTGAAGAGCTTGTGCGGCCGCAGGGACGCCCAGGGCACCGTCGCCCGCAGGACCGTCTCCGTAATCACCACGTAGGCGTCGCAGAACGCGTAGGCCAGCCGGTCGGCGAGGCCCAGGGGGCGGCACTTGCGGATGTAGCCCAGCGCCGCGGTGGGGAGCCCGACGACGGCCAGCCCGGTCAGCAGTCGCCCGATGAAGGACTCGCCGTAGAGCACCGCGGCCCGCTCCTCGCGCGCAATTTCCCGCAGGCCGCGGACGGTTCGCCGGACGTCGCGTACCGCGCGCGGGAGGTTCTTCAGGCCGCGGACGTAGAGGACGCCGGGCGCCGCCAGCCGCCGGCACTCCACCCCGCGCCCCCCGTAGAGCTTCAGGAAGTCGGCGTTGTCCTCGTTGTACACCACCAGCGTCCGCCAGCCGGGCCGCAGCCCCTCGATGAAGCCCAACAGGCTGTGCTGGGCGCCGCCGATGACGGTGTAGGGGACGTAAAACAGGGCGGTTCGGCGCGCGGGGTCCATGTTTTTCCACCGGTGAGGGGCGGGATTATCCTATTCGTCGCGGGGCGGGCGTGTCAAGGCGCACCGCCGGAGTTGACACTGCCGTCCCCTTTGGCCGATAATGGGCGGAATTGCTGGCTGGAAAAAACCGCCGGGTTCGGCTATCCTTTAGCAACCCACGAAGATGTCCTTTTACCCCGGAGAAGGGGGATTAAAATGCGGAAACTGCTTTCAATCGCCGTGCTCGGAGTCCTGGTCGCGGCCACCGCCGTCGGCGCCGAGGCCCTGCGCAAGGCCCCGCTCTTCATGCTCGACGACGTGAACGGCGAGGCGGTCAAGCTCTCGTCCTTCATCGGCGACAAGGTCGTCGTTCTCGATTTCTGGGCCGTGGGTTGCGCCCCGTGCCTGGCCGTCATGCCCCACATGGAGGACATGTGGCAGACGTACAAGGGCGACGGGCTCCAGGTCATCGGCATCTCCGAGGACCTGCCCCGCAACGTCTCCAGCGTGAAGGCCAAGGCCAGGGAGGTCGGGGTCACCTACACCATCGTCCTGGACAAAAACGCCGCGGCGCTCACCGCCTACCAGGGCGGCGACGCCGGCATTCCCTTCATCGTCGTCATCGACCACGACGGCAACATCTACCAGACGTTCCGCCGCATCCAGCCCGGCGACGAGGACAAAATCGAGGCGGCCATCCGCGAGGCGCTGGGGCTGGAGTAGGCCGACTTTTTTCGGTTTCACACCTGCGACCGGCCGCCGACGCGACCGGTCGTCCCGTTTTTAGGTAAAACCTTAACCCAGAGCAGGAGGCGACAACCGTGCGCATCACGGCCATTCTTGCGTCCCTCGTCCTTCTCGTTCCCGCCCTGGCCCAGGAGCCGGAGGAGGGCGACGTACCCGCAGACGAGGCCTGGTACGAAGAGGTCCCGCTGGTGGGCGTCATCGGCCTGGACTCCGAGCCCGGCGTCTCCATCCAGGTAACCAACACCGCCGTGTACCGGATGCACGAGTACGCGTACGTCAACGGCGGGACGCAAAAGATTTACGGCCTGCAGAGCTTCGAGGACGACCTGACGGCCACCCTCGGGATTGGCAACTTCTACCTGGCGGGGACGCTGCGGTTCTGGCAGCCGCGCTACGACAGCTTCGCCGGGGAGCGGGTGTACGAGGCCGACCTGTTCAAGTGGTACGCGGGCTACCGCAGCGAGGAGGCGGAGGGTTACTACGGGAGCATCTACACGACCTTCGGCCGCGGCCTGACCCTGCACCTGTACGACGACCCGGTCTTCGAGGACGTGGACAAGTTCATCCAGGGCTTTTACGGGCGGCTGGACCTGGGCTGGATTTCCGCCACGGCGCTGGCCGGGCGGGGGACCTACGACCACGACCCCCTGAACGCGTACACCGACGACGTGCGGGGTTTCGAGGTCTCCGTCAACCCCTTCGTGCCCTGGCTCGAGGTCGGCGGGGGAGTCGTCTCCATGGACCAGCACCTGGCAACCGACCTCTTCACCGGGGAGGCCATCCGCAAGCGCCTGTTCATGCCGGCGGCCCACCTCTCCGTCACCACCGACTACGCCGACCTCTACGCCGAGTACGCCCAGAGCGACGGCTACGAATACTCCGGCCTGGGTTTCGCGCCCTACTCCGGCGAGGCCGTCTACGCCTCCGCGGTGGGTTATCTGGGGCGCAACTCCCTCCTCGTGGAGTACAAGAGCTACGACCATTTCTATAACGAGTGGAACGCGCCGCCCGAGGTGAGCTTCTCCGGCAAGCCGCTGGACGCCTCCCACTCCGGGGTGGACGAGGAGGGGTACCTGGCGCGGCTGACCGTCTCGCCGTGGATGGGCCTGTCCGTGTCGGGCGGCTACTGCGACGCGTGGGATTCACGGCGGGAGCGGGAGCGGCCGGAGTACGGCGGCGAGGTCCGCTGGGACGCCTGGCCCTGGCACGCCGTCGGCGGGGTCTGGCTCCACGACGAAAGCTACGAGGTCGGCGACCCCGGCTCCGACACCTACTACCTCTACGAGCGCACCGAGCTCTGGCCGGACCTCGAGGCCTCCTACACCTTCGAAAACGGCCACTCCCTGGCGCTGCACTTCCGCTACGAGACCATCGACACCCACGAGGTGAACGGGACCTACGGGGAGACCAATCTAAACGAGCAGAACCCGCAGGGGTCGGTGACCTATAACTGGCCGGAGTACTTCTCGGCCACGGTGTCGGCCCAGTACGCCCTCGGCGCGCTGCGGCAGAACGAGTCGCGGCGCTACTGGCTCGCCGGGGAGGTCACGGTGCACCTGGGCCCCGACCACGACCTGACGGTGTACTACGGGAACCAGCGCGGGGGGCTGGTGTGCTCGGGGGGCGTCTGCCGGGAGGAGCTGCCGTTCGACGGGCTGAAAATCATGCTGGAGAGCCGCATCTGAGCCGGGCCGGTTTGGGGGTGCCTGCCCCCTCCCCCCTTTGGGGGGAGGGATGGGGTGAGGGGCGGGCGGGGACGGAGCCCCGCCCCTACGTCATCGCAACCCAAGGTAAGGCGTGTAGTTAAAGCGGCGGG
>CAYTCV010000133.1:0-4121 GCA_964436465.1 uncultured bacterium | reverse complement strand
CGTAGGGGCCGACCGACCGGTCGGCCCGCGGGCGGGTGTGGACACCCGCCCCTACGTCATCGCACACGTGGGTGAGGGTGGTGGATTGAACTTCATTCCCCGCCGCTTTTCACCGCCCCGGCCAAACTGGTATACTTGGCCGAACCGCCGCCGCAAAACGGATGATGGACCCAGCCAAAGATATAACCCGCCTGGAAGACCCGGACCACCTGCGGTCGCGGGCGGCGCAGGTCGAGGGGGAAAACCCGGCGAGCGCCGCCGTGTACTACCTCCAGGCCGCGGAGCTCCTGGCCGGCGCGGGCGACGGCGACGGTGCCGACCGGGCCGCCCTGGATGCCCTCCACCCCGCCGGGCTCGGCGACCCCGCCCTGTTGAAGGAGGCGCTGGAAGCGCTCCGGCGGGAATACATCGGCGGCGACCGGTCCGACGCCGAACGTCGCGCCTTGATTCAAAAACTCCTGGCCGTCGCGGGGAGGCTCGAGGACGCGCGGGCGCCAAAGTCCGCCAGCCGGGTGCGCCACCTGGCCTGGGAGGCGGAGCACGAACTCGTCCGCCGTTCCGCGCGGGCCGGAGGATTGAAAACCACCCTGCGCTGCTTCACCCTCTGGCTCTGGCGCGTCTTCGCCGGCTACGGGGAGAGGCCGCTACGCCTGCTGGTCACCGCCGGCGGGGTCGTCTACCTCTTCGGCGTCCTCTTCATCGGGCTCAACCTTCTCGCCGTCCGCCTGAACGTCATTCCCGCCATCGCCACCCCCAACATCTACGACCTGTTGGGCTATTTCGGAATCTCGCTGGCGGCCTTCGTCGGCAACGGCTTCGCCTACGCCGGGGACGCGTCGGGCTGGCTCCTGGTCTCCCTCGAGGCGGTAATCGGCTGGCTGGTGATGGTTTCGTTCGTCACCGTCATCATCCGGCGGCTGTTCCCGGCCGCCCCCCGAAGCCCCGCACCCCCGAAGCCCCGGGGCGCCCTCTACCGTCTGTGGGACTTCATCACCGGGAGCGGGGAGCGGCCCTGGCGGCTGGGCCTCGTCGCTCTGGTGATAACGACGGTCTTCGCCGCCCTCTTCGTCGCGGTGAACTACATCGCCCTGGTCCTGCGCGCCCCGCCCCAGATTCTCTACTACGAGATTTACTCCCTCTTCGGCTACGTGGGCGTGTCCTTCGCGGCGCTCTTCGGCGACGGATTCCGCTTCGCCGCGGGCGCCCTCGGCTGGATTCTGGTGTCCCTGGAGACAGTCCTGGGCTGGCTGCTGACCCTGGCCCTGGTGGCGGTGACGGCGGGGAAGATGCTCCGCCGCGCTCCGGGACCCGGTGTGGAAAAATGACAACCCCCCGGCTATAATTTTTTTAAACGCTTCCAAGCGAGGTCTCCATGCGCAAGGCCCTGATTCTCTCGCTGTCGCTGGCCGTATTTATATTCGGCGGCTGCAATCTTTTCGACGGTGGCCCCGATGGCGGCGCCGGCAAGCAGGAGCCGCTCAAGCTCATCGGCGTGACCCTCGCCACCGCCGAGAATCCCGACGCCCCGACCAAGAACTTCCCCGTCGAGAGCGCCACCGTGGTGGTCTGGAAGCTCTCCTTCTCCGGCGACCCCGGAGCGGGCCACCGCGTCGAGGCGAAGTGGTTCCTGCCCGACGGCTCGCTCAAGTGGACCGAGGAGCGCGAGATAACCGGTAGCGCCCCCAAGCCCGTCACCGTCGTCGGCGGCAAGGGCTACGACGAGCCCGGCGGCTGGCAGCCCGGCGTCTACACCATCAAATTCTTCCTCGACGGCGCCCCGGTCGGCGAGGAAATTTTCCGCGTCACCGGCGAGGCCGCCCAGTCTAAGCCCATCCTGTTGGCCGGGGTGGATTTCCACCACGCCGGCGACATCACCGAGCCGGTCACGGTCTTCTCCCAGGACGACACCGACACCATCATCTGGTTCGCCAAGCTCTCCCTGGCTCCGGGGGCGGCCGGGGACCACACCGTCACCGCCACCTGGCTCGACCCCGAGGGAAAGTCCCTGTGGACCGAGGACCGCGCCATCACCATCCCCGAGGGCGCCGACGTCAAGCAGGTCGCCGGCGGCAAGGGATATGAAGAGCCGGGCCGGTGGGCCCTCGGCACCTACACCCTATTAATCGCCGTGGACGGCGAGCCGCTGGGCCAGGCCACCTTCAAGGTCGGCGTGGTGCCCCCCGGCGACGAGGTCGAGCTGGCCGGCACCTCCGGGCTCGGCCTCATGCGCATCGCCTTCTACAACCGCGGCGACTACGTCAACCAGATGACCGAGTTCGAAAACGCCAAGACCGAGATGATTGTCTGGGAGGTGAGCCTGCTCATCCAGCCCGCCACCCCCGAGGGCGGCCACAAGCTCGTCGCCAAGTGGTATCTCCCCGACGGCAGCGAGAAGTGGACCCAGGAGGAGGAGTTCGACATCACCGACGCGGACGCGAGCAAGCGGGTCATCGGCGGCAAGGGCTACACCGGCACGGGGAACTGGGCCGTGGGCGAGTGGAACCTGAAGTTCTACCTGGACGGCGAGTTCCTGGGCCAGAAGGCGTTCACGATTAAATAGCCCCTTGCCGAAAAAGCGGTTGAGGGCTATATTTAAGGGGAGGAAGTAACCTCCCCTTTAAAGTGGGGTTCCGTTGAAGCTGTTGATGGTCTCGGTTTTTTTACTGGCGCTGGCCGGGGCGGCCACCGCCGGCGAGTGGCACATCGAGATTGTGGACCCGGAGGGAGACGCGGGACAGTTTTCATCCCTCGCGCTGGATTCCTCTGACCGCCCCCACATCTCGTATCGCGATAAAAGCAATTTTGATTTGAAATACGCCTACTGGAACGGCAACTCGTGGCAACTCCAGACCGTTGACTCAGAGGGAGCCGTGGGCAAGCAAACCTCTATGGCGCTGGATTCCTCCGACCGCCCCCGTATCTCGTATTGGGGCGACGGTCACCTGAAATACGCCAGCTGGAACGGCAGCTCATGGCAAATCCAGACCGTGGACATGGCGGAAGACTTGTGCACTTCCCTGGCGCTGGACTCCTCCGGCCGCCCCCACATCTCGTATTGCGCTTACCTCGTCTTTCATCAAAATTACGCTCGCTGGGACGGCGACGAGTGGCGGGTCGAGACGGTGGACTCGGAGGCACACGTAGGGGAGTACAGCTCGCTGGCGCTGGATTCCAACGATTACCCACACATTACGTATTACGATAAATACAACGGTGACCTCAAGTACGCCTGGTGGGACGGCGACGAGTGGCGGGTCGAGACGGTGGACTCGGAGGGACACGTAGGGGAGTGCAGCTCGCTGGCGCTGGATTCCAACGATTACCCACATATTGCGTATGCGTATTACGATGATTACCCCGACTATAATCTCAAATACGCCCGGTGGGACGGCGCCGAATGGCAGATTGAAACCGTGGACTCAGAAGGACGTCCAGGCACGAACACCTCCCTGGCGCTGGATTCCTACGATTACCCCCACATCTCGTATTGCGATGAGTATCCCAACTATTCTCTTAAATACGCCCGGTGGGACGGCGTCGGATGGCAGCTCCAGACCGTGGACTCGGAGGGAGACGTAGGCAGGCACAACACCTCTCTGACGCTGGATTCCTACAACCGCCCCCGCATCTCGTACTACATCAGTTACGACTACACCGACGGCGACCTCAAATACGCCTATTGGACGGGGATGGAAGGGGCGGAGGTTTTTGCGAACGTCGGCGACGAGGGGGTGTTTGTCGGCTGGGAAATTACCGGCGACGCGCCGGCGGGCTTGCGCGTCCTGCGGTCGGCGGGGGAGGGCGAGCCGGTGGAGGTTTCCGGGGCGCTGCCGGGAGATGCCGTCTGCTGGCTGGATACGAAAGTAGAGGTGGGAGTTGAGTATTGCTACTGGCTGGAGACGACCGACGGCGACGGGGTGGTCAGCCG
Organism: uncultured bacterium; assembly: GCA_964436465.1. GTDB lineage: Bacteria > RBG-13-66-14 > RBG-13-66-14 > RBG-13-66-14 > RBG-13-66-14 > RBG-13-66-14. The sequence goes on along the minus strand of CAYTCV010000133.1, from coordinate 193 downwards.
CTTCGGGCCGACGGAGGCGGTGGTGTTCCAAGGAGCCGCAAGGGAGCTGGCGCTATCCGTGTATCCCAGCCCGGCGAGTGGTGCGTTTACGGTTGACTATACTTTGCCCGAGAACGGTCGTATAAATATATCGCTCTACGACCTCTCGGGGCGGCGGGTGTCCACGGTTTTCGAGGGGGAGACGGCCACCGGG
>CAYTCV010000132.1:2053-4339 GCA_964436465.1 uncultured bacterium | reverse complement strand
CCCCAGAGGGGGGAGGGGACCAGCGCAGCCCTCACCGCCGTTTTGCGATGATGTAGGGGCGGGTGTCCACACCCGCCCGTTTTAAATCGAACCCCAAACGTAGGGCGGGGATTCCATCCCCGCCGGTTAGACTGCACCCCCCTTCCCAACCTTCCCCCCAAAGGGGGGAGGGGACCAGCCCGCCCCTCACCCTAGCCCTCTCCCCAAAGGGGAGAGGGGACGCTGCACCCTCCTCCCTAACCCCCCCAGAGGGGGGGACCATCGCACACCTCACCCCGGCCCGGCGCCGACCGGCCCTACGACCCCGGCGGCGGCTCGCGGTTGATGCAGAACAGGTCGGGAAGCTGAATCTCCTCCCAGCCCATGGACCGCGGCATGGCCCGCCCCGAAACGTTGTCGGCCCCCGTCTCGGCGATGGGGATGGTGTGGAACCCCACCATCTCCGCGCACAGCGCCACCACGCACGACCGGGCCAGCCCCCGTTTGCGGAAATCCGGGTGCGTCGCCACCCCCAGGTCGGCGTAGGCCCCGTCCTCGGCGAAGACCGCGGCTATGGCGCGGATGTGCCCCCCCACCTCGGCCCCGAAGGCGTTCTCGTTCTCGACGAAGTGGGCGACGCTCTCGTGGTACTTCCACAGCCAGGGCTCGTCGATTTCCTCGACGTCCCGGGCGTCGCGGGGGGCCAGCCAGCGCACCGGGTGCTCCGGCTCCGGGTACGGTTCCCGGGCGATGAAGCCGACCCGGGGCCAGCGGACGACCGCGTTGAAGGACTGGCGCAGCACGCCCTCCCACTCCGGCCCGGCGTAGCAGAAGCCGGTCCAGTCCACCGGGGGCATGGCGGCCAGCACCTCCGGCTCCGCGGGCATGCCGCCGCAGGCCAGGTCGTCGAGGAAGGAATGCACCGCCCAGCCCTGGCCCACGCGGACCACGCCCCGCGCGGCCAACAGGTTCGCCCGGGGAATCTGCAGGCCCGGGTCGGGAGGGAAGAATTTCAGGGCCGTTTTGTAATCTTCGTTCATGGTCATTCCGGGTAGGCGGCGTAAATCCGTTCGGCGAGCTTATAAAGATTTCGGTCCGCAATCGCCTCGCGGATTCGCCGCATCAGTTGGAGGTAGAAGAAGAGGTTGTGATATGTCGCCAGCCGCAGGCCGAGGAACTCCCCGGCGCGCACCAGGTGCGCCAGGTAGGCCCGGGTGTGCGTCCGGCACACCGGGCAGCCGCACTCGGGGTCCGGCGGCGTGTAATCCTGCCGGAAGCGCGCGTTGCGCAGGTTCAGCTTTCCGGCCCCGGTGAAGAGCTGGCCGTTGCGCGCGTTGCGCGTGGGCAGGACGCAGTCGAAGAGGTCGAAGCCCAGGCCTACGGCGTGGACGACGTCCGCCGGGGTGCCCACGCCCATCAGGTAGCGGGGCCGGTCTCCGGGCAGAAGCGGCGCCGAGGACTCCAGCACCTCGCGGTACAGCGCCTTGGGCTCGCCCACGGACAGGCCGCCCAGGGCGTACCCGTCGGCGTCCAGCTCCGTCAGAAAGTCAGCCGACTCGCCCCGCAGCTCCGGGTGCATCCCGCCCTGCACGATGGCGAAGAACGCGCGCCGCGTGCCGTTGCGCGAGTTGAGCCGCCGGTGCTCCTCCGCCGACCGCCGCTCCCAGGCGTGCGTGAGCGCCAGGCTCGTCCGCACCTCCTCGGTTGTCGCCGGGTACGGGGTGCACTCGTCCAGGGCCATCACCACGTCGGTCCCCAGGCCGTGCTGGACGGCCACGGACCGCTCCGGGGTCAGCTCGTACAGCTCGCCGTCCAGCGGGCTGGCGAAGAGCACCCCGTCGGAGTCCAGGCGCCGGACGACCGGCTCGCGCTCGCGGCGACCGGTTTCGGGGACCGCGTTCTCGCCGTCCAGGCCGGGGAAGCCCTCGTCGCGGTCGGGCTCGGTTTCGGCCGGCAGCCGGGCGCCGATTCCGCGGCGGCCGGAGAGGGAGAAGACCTGGAATCCGCCGGAATCGGTGAGAATCGCCGGGCCGTCGTCGCCCAGGCCCATGAAACGGCGCAGACCGCCCGCTTCCGCCACCACCTCGGGACCGGGCCGCTGCCACAGGTGGTACGTGTTGCAGACGAGCTGCTGGACGCCCAGGGCCCGCAGGTCGGCGGCGTCGAGGGTCTTCACCGTGGCCTGGGTCGCCACCGGCATGAAGGCCGGGGTCTCGACGGTGCGGCCCCCGACGGTGTAGGCGCCCCGCCGGGCGAGGGAATCCTCGGACAGGATGCTGAACTCGAGGTCGCCCGCCGTGCCTCCCG
>CAYTCV010000132.1:0-1953 GCA_964436465.1 uncultured bacterium | reverse complement strand
AAAGTTCACTTTGCAACACCCCAATCAATCCGTGACAAATACCCCCTTTAAATCGTATACCTTACGCAACTCGGCCCGTTGATTCAAGAACCGGGGAGGGAAGATGAAAAAGGCGCTTATTATCCTGCTTTCGCTTCTGGCGGCCTGCTCGGTGGCGCTCGCGCCGAAAAAAATCGCGGTGCTCTACTTCGACGTGGCCGCGCCCACGCACGACTACGACTACCTCGCCACCGGCATCCCCGAGATGCTCATCACCGACCTGGCCAACCAGCGCGACATCACCGTCATCGAGCGGGAGCGGCTGGACGAGGTGCTCGAAGAGATGGCCCTCGGCGGCTCCGGAATCACCGACAACGCCACCGCCCTGGAGGTGGGGAAAATCCTCAACGTGGAGCTTCTGGTCATGGGCAACCTGACGGTGGCCGGTGAGAGCTTCCGGCTGGACACCAAGATTCTGAACGTGGAGACGGCGGAGGTCATGGGGGCGGTGAAGGCGGCCACGGAGGACGAGGGCGACCTGTTCGACCTGGTGGACGCGACGTCGCTGGCGCTCATCGACAAGCTGCGCGGCGTGACGCTCGGTTCGGGGCTGACTTACGAGATTCCCGAGGGCGCCGTCCGCTTCGACGTGGCCTTCGTCATCGACACCACCGGCTCCATGGGCGACGAAATCCAGGTGGTCAAGGAGAAGATGAAGGAAATCGCCGCCGAGGTGGCGCAGGGGACCCCGCCGCCCGCCGTGCGCTTCGGCATAGTGGAGTACCGCGACCGGGGCGACGTGTACGTGACGCAGACCACCGATTTGACCTACGACGTGGCGCAGCTCAACGAGCGGATAAATTCCATCATCGCCTCGGGGGGCGGGGACGCGCCGGAGAGCGTGGCCGAGGGCCTCCGGGCCGCCATCCAGGAGCTGTCCTGGGAGCCGGGACCCGTCGTCCGGCTGGCCTTCGTCATCGGCGACGCGGCCGACCACCTCTACGGCGACGCCGACTACACCCTGGAGGACGCCGCCAGCGACGCCTCGGACCTCGGGCTGACCTTCTTCACCATCGGCTGCTCCGGCCTGGACCCCGCCGGGGAGCAGCAGTTCGTCAAGCTGGCCTACGACACCAACGGCAGCTTCGAGTACCTCACCTACCGCCAGCGCTACGTCGACGACACCGGCAAAGAGGTGGCGCTGCTGTACGAGGGAGACCACGTGTACGAGGAGCCGTCGCTGACCGCAAGCGTGGATTACTCGGAAGACTACGTCTACCCCGCGGAGAGCGAAGAAGTGGGTGGCGTGGGCAGCTCCGACATCATCACCTCGGCCATCAAGGGCGAGGGATACGGGGGAGCGGGGGCGAGTTACGACGAGTACTACGCCGAGGCCACCGGGGCCGATTCGGAGCGGCTGGCCTCCGATGAGACGGTGTTGAGCGTCTCCGGCGGCGCGGCCGTGGGGGCCAAGGAGAACAACCTGGACAGCCTCGTCACCGACGTCATCAAGGCCGAGGCCATCCGGCGCGACGTGAGCTACGACCTGGGCATTCCGGTGGCGAAGGTTCTGGTGGAGAACTCCGGGCGCCGCGCCTGGCTGCCGGTGACCGACCCGACGATGGTTGACCGGCTGCGCTCGGCGGCCGAAGCGGGGGAGACGCTGTGGGTCGCGGCGGGCGTTTCGCCGAAGCCGGAGGGCTCCACGGCCGAGAACGCCTTCGTCTTCGTGGCGGGCACCCTGCGTCTCTTCGACAAGGAGAGCCAGGTCCCGGCGCTGACCCGGTGCGATTTCGAGAAATTCGAGGGCGACCCGGCGTACTACCGGGACCACGGCCTGGGCAGCCCCAACACGTGGGCGGTTCCGGTGCGGGTGCTGGAGTTCCGGACCGTCGAACCGGCGGAATAGGCCGGGGTTCCGCGCGATTCTGAATGTAGGGCGGGACTGTGGGATGAATCCCCCACGTCCCGCCG
>CAYTCV010000131.1:0-4389 GCA_964436465.1 uncultured bacterium | reverse complement strand
AATACCGATAATGGCAAGCTACTCCAAAATCGAGTGGACACGGGCGAGCTGGAACCCGGTGACAGGGTGCACGCCTGTGAGCACCGGGTGCGACCACTGCTACGCCCGCCGCATGGCCCTCCGCCTCAAGGCCGCGGGGATGGCGAAGTACGCCCACGGCTTCGACGTGATTACCCACGAACGGGAGCTCCAAACCCCCGTCAAATGGAAGAAGCCCCGCGTCATCTTCACCTGCTCCATGGGCGACCTGTTCCACGAAAAGGTCCCGGTCGAGTTCATCGAGCATGTGTTCGACGTAATGAAAAAGACCGACCGCCACGTGTACCAGGTACTCACCAAGCGCCCCGAGCGGGCGCTACAGCTAGCCCCGACCCTCCCCTGGCCGGAGAACGTCTGGCTCGGCACGACGGTGGAGAACGCCGACTGCCTTGGGCGGATAGATATGCTCCGACAGGTGGAGGCAAAACTCCGGTTCCTATCGCTGGAGCCGCTCCTGGGGCCGCTGCACGACCTCGACCTGGAGGGCATCGGCTGGGTCATCGTGGGCGGCGAGTCCGGCCCCGGGGCGCGGGAGATGAAGAAGGAGTGGGCGCTCGAAGTGCGCGACATCTGCCGGGACGCCGACGTACCCTTCTTCTTCAAGCAGTGGGGCGGCGTGCATAAAAAGAAAAACGGCCGCGTTCTCGACGGCCGCCACTATTCCGAAATGCCCGAAATCCTCACCCAAGGCTCACCCCAACTGGCCTTCGTCCCGTAGGCCCCGGAAGAATTTCGCCAGCAGCTTTCCGCACTCCCGCTCCAAAACGCCGCCGACGACCTCCAGCCGGTGGTTCAATTTTTCCGCGCCGGCCAGCGCCACGGCGGAGCCCAGGGCGCCGAACTTCGGCGACGTCGCCCCGTAAATCAGCCGCTCCACCCGCGCCGCGTAGCACGCCCCCAGGCACATGGCGCACGGCTCCAGCGTGACGTAGAGCGCGCAGTCCGCGAGCCGCCAGCGGCCCAGGTTCATCGAGGCCCGGCGCAGGGCCAGCAGCTCGGCGTGGGCCGTGGCGTCGGCCAGCCCCTCGACGCGGTTGCGCCCCCGGCCGACGATTTCGCCCGCGTGGACGACCACCGCGCCGACGGGCGCCTCGCCCTCCCCGGCCGCCTCCCGCGCCAGGGCCAGCGCCTCCTCCATCCACCGCTCGTCCTCGGTCATGTCCAATCCGTTGTCGGAAAAAGGGTTACGATTTTTACGGGGAAGTCCCTTGACAGCCCCGACGAGCCGGGACTATATTACCCGGCGAAACTGCAACTGGCAACACCCGACGAAAGCGACCCGATGATTTGCCTTAATTCCACTCTCCGCGGCGTTCCGCCGATTGCCGTCAGCGGCGCCCCGTGCGCCGTGTGGGCGGCCATGGTGCGGCGGACCGCGCCCGGCGGAGAGCTTTTCAACATCCGGAGTCTATCCCGGCGGCGAAGTGGGCCTGTATAATATTCAGACCCTGAATAAAGTCTGACCGCCGCCGGGAATTCCGGCGGCGGTTTTTTCAAGCGTAAAACCAACCCGCGAGGGACGACCATGAAAATCAGACGTTTTCAGGAAACCGACCTCCCCCGGTGCCAGGAAATCGGCAACGCCTGCTATCCCGACTGGCCGGAGAGCCTGGAGAACGCGCGCCACCGGCGCGGTATGCTGCGAAACGAAACCTTCCTCGCGGAGTTCGTCGCGGTGGAGGACGGCTCGATTACGGGCTTCGCGTTCCTCAAGTCCGAGGAGCGCCACATCGTCGAGCCCGGCACCTTCGGCCTGGAGGCGTGCGTCCACCCGGCGCACCGGGGGAAGGGCCACGGCCGGGCGTTCGTGGACCTCCTGCTGGGGCACCTCGGCTACCTGGTGTGGCAACGGGTCCTGGCCGGTTGCATGGACGACGGGGGGCCGGGGCGGGGGATGCTGGAGCGGCGCGGCTTCGTCCACGAGTTGACCAACCTCTGCTCCAGGCTGGACCTGGAAAATTACACGCCGCCCGCGGACCACGACGCGGCCCTGGCCCGGTTCCTTGAGCGGGGCTACCGCATGGCGACCTACGGTGAGCTCGACGACCCGGACAAGGAGAAAAAACTCTGGGAGCTGTACGAGGAAATCGAGCACGACATGCCCGGCACCGTGGAGCACAAAAAGGCGGACCTGGAGGAGTGGCGGGAGAAGATGGACTCGCCGGTGCGCCGGCTGGAGGAGATTCTCCTGGCCCTGGCCGGGGACGAATTCGTCGGCCTCACCGAGCTCGTCTTCCCGGTGGGGCCGGAGGGCCACGCCATCATCGAATCCACCGGCACCCGGAAGGCCCACCGCGGCCGCGGCGTCGCCACCGCCCTCAAGTACGCCTGCGTGGACCGGGCTCTGGCGGCCGGAGTGCCCGTCATCAACACCGGCAACGAAAAGGACAACGAGGCCATTCTGACAATCAACCGCCGGCTGGGGTTCCGACCCACGGTTCCCTGGCTCGGCTTCACGAAAAGAAGGGAGGGGTCCGATGCCGAACGCACGAGCCGTGGACCTGCAACATGAACGCGAACGGCTCCCCCACCCGGAGAAGACGGCGCGGGAGCCCCGAGGAGTGGACATGAACGAGTGTAAAGAACAGGCCCTGTGGTGCCGTGGCCTTTCCAAGACCTTCCGCAAGCGGGAGAAGGGCAAGCGGACCGAGGTCCGGGCCCTGGTCGGGGTCAGCCTCGAAATCGCCCGCGGCGGCATCTACGGCATCATCGGCCCCAACGGCTCCGGCAAGAGCACCCTCGTGCGGCTGCTCTCCACCCTGCTGTTGCCCGACGAGGGCGAGATGCGCATCTTCGGCCTCGACGTCGTCGCCGAAGCGCCGCAGGTCCGGCGGATGATAAACCGCGTCTCGGTGGACGCCGCCTTCTTCAAGAAGCTCTCGCCGTGGGAGAACCTGGTCTACGCCGCGCGGCTCTACGGCGGCGAGCGGACCAAGGCCCGGGAGGAGGCCCTGCGCATCCTCGAGCTGCTGGACTTCCCCGCGGGGAAGTTCTACTCCCCGATGCAGGAGCTCTCCCGGGGCCAGCAGCAGAAAGTGGCCATCGCGCGGGCGATTCTGACCTCGCCGGTGCTCCTGTTGCTGGACGAGCCGACCACGGGGCTGGACCCCAAGAGTAAGCTTCAGGTGCAGGCCTTCATCCGGCGCCTGCGCCGGGACCACGACGCCACGATTCTCTTGACCTCCCACGACATGGATGAGGTCGAGCGCATCTGCGACGTAATCGCCATCATGGACCGGGGCGAAATCCTGGTGTCGGACACCGCCCGCGGCCTCCAGCAGCGCTACCGCGCCAACGGGAAGCTCCCCTCCCTGGAGGAGGTCTTCATCCGGGTGACGGGGCACGGCTGGGAGCCCGAGGTGGAGGAGGCCCGGGCCCTGGCGAAGAAACAGACCGACGATGAACCGGCGGACGGCGGCGGGACCTAAACCGCCCACCGCCATAACCCTTAGAAAGGAGGTCACCGTGGCCCGAAAAGAAAATTCCCGGAAGTGCAAAAACCTGCCGCTCGCCAGTTTCGCCCGCGAGGCCAGGGCCTCCTACGCCTTCGTCGAGCGCAACTTCCACCTGGTCAAGCGCTACATGGGCTGGGAAATCGTGTTCCTGGCGTACACCATCGTGAACACGCTGACCATCGGGCTCATCGCCGTGGGGGCCGGGGACCCGCAGCGCGTGCTGTACCTGGTCATCGGCGCGCTCCTGTGGGGCTACCTCTCGGTGCTCTTCGAGGTGGTGAGTGAGGACGTGGCCTGGGAGCGGTGGGAGGGCACCATCGAGTACACCTTCATGGCGCCCATCAGCCGGCTGACGCGGCTGGGCGGCACCTGCTCCTTCGCCGCCCTGTACGGCATACTGCGCACGGCCATCGTGCTGGGAATAGTGGCGCTCTTCTTCGACCTGTCCCTGGGGCAGGCGAACATCGGCGCGTTCCTGGTGATTCTGGCGGCCTCGAGCTTCGCCTTCATGGGGCTCGGCATCATCGCCGCCGTGCTGCCGCTGATTTCTCCGGAGCGCGGGGCCCAGGCCACGCACATCGTGCAGGCCCTCATCCTCTTGGTCTCGGGGGTGTACTACGAGGTGGACGTGCTGCCCTCGTGGCTGCAACCGTTGAGCTACGCAAGCCCGGCGACGTATACATTACGGGCCTGCCGCGCGGCGCTGCTGCACGGGGCGTCGGTGGGGGACGTCCTGCCGGAAATCCTGGTTCTGCTGGGGATGGGCGTGGTGCTGATTCCGCTGGGGCTGTGGATTTTCGGCCTGGCCGAGAAGTACGCCAAGCGGACGGGGAAGCTCAAACGGAGTGGGTAGGGCGGGACTTCCACGTCCCGCCTGAAAAAGGCGGCTCGTAGA
>CAYTCV010000130.1:0-4446 GCA_964436465.1 uncultured bacterium | reverse complement strand
CCCCTACGCGGTGAAGAAAAAATCCTCCCCCTCCGCCAGCCCCAGCCGCCGAATCTCCCCCCGCATCCGCTCCCGCGCCCCGGCCTGCCCCACCGCCCCCAGGTGGACGAACCGGGAATAATCCACGGCCCGCTCCACCGGAATAACCGGCGCGCCGAAGATTTTCCGCCCGATTCGCCCCGGGTGCACCTCCACAATCGCCTCCGGTCTCCAACCGTAATCCGTCAGCCGTCGAGCCAGGGCCTTGCCCACCGGCCCGCAGCCCCACAGCACGTATCCGCCGCGCGGCTCGACCGCGTACTTCGCCAGGTAGCGGCACTTCAACGCCAAAAACGCCGCCGGGCGGTAGCGCGGGTCGGTGCGCGTCAGCCGGTCCGGAAGGTCGTTCCAGACGTGCAGCGTCTCCGGCACTTTCGCCAACTGAAAGCCGTGGTCGAAAACCAGCCGCAGCCACAGGTCGTAATCCTCCGGCCCGTCGAACCAGCGCCAAGCGCTGGACCTTTGCCTCGCGTCGTCAACACTTTTTTTTCGGTCGGATAGAACCGCGTGCGACCGCTCCCGTTGGTCGCTTCCAGAAATTTGTTCCGGGGTTGTTAAAATCGTTTTCCTTAGCATTACCGAGGGGTGGACCAGCGGGCTCTCGACGAAAATCTCCCGGCGGACGTCCGCGGCCGTCACGAGCGAGTTGCTCCAGTCCAGGTAGCGCCGCGCGCCGGCGGTCATCTCCCCCTCCGGCTCGACCCGGACCCGACAGCCGACGCCCGCCAGCTCGGCCCGCTCCCGTAAATAATCCGCTTGCTGTTGTAGACGCCCGGGGAGCATGGCGTCGTCGGCGTCCATGCGCGCGATGAATTCCCCCCGGCACTCGGCCAGCCCGCGGTTGAGCGCGGCGACCAGCCCCCGGTGCGCCGTGCGGATGAGCTTTATTCTCGCTTCCCGCCGGGCCGACTCCTCCAAAAATTCCCCGCTCCCGTCCGTGGAGCCGTCGTCCACGACGATGATTTCCAGCTCGACGCTTGTTTGTTCGAGGCACGAGGCGACCGCCCGCGCGACGGTCCCCCGCGCGTCGTAAACCGGCAACAGGACGGAAACCGCTGGACACCCGGACGGTGAAATAGTATCCTCGGATGCAATGGAGAACGACGCCGATTCTACCAGAGTCTCGCCGCCCGCGGTGGAGCTGCGCGGGGCGGTCAAGCGCTACGGCGGGCTGGCCGCAGTGGACGGGGTGGACCTCGCCGTCCGTCCCGGCGAGCTCTTCGGCCTGCTGGGCCCCAACGGCGCCGGGAAGACCACCGCCATCAATCTCATCGCCGGTTACCTCGCCCCGGATTTTGGGGAGGTGCGGCTGGGCGGCCTGCCGCCCACGCGGCCCGAGGCGCGGCGCAGGCTGGGGCTGGCCCCCCAGGAAATCGCCCTGTACGAGGGGCTCACCGCCCGCGAGAACCTGGCCTTCTTCGGCTCCCTCTACGGCCTCACGCGGCGGGAGCTCGCGCAACGGGTGGACTGGGCCCTGGATGTCGCGGGGCTCAAGGACCGGGCGCGCGAGCCGGTGAAGCGCTTCTCCGGCGGCATGGCCCGGCGGCTGAACCTCGTCTGCGCCCTGGTCCACCGCCCGGAAATCCTCCTGGCCGACGAGCCCACCGCCGGGGTGGACCCCCAGTCGCGGGCCCACATCTTCGACACCATCCGCTCGCTGGCCGCCGAGGGCGCCACCGTCGTCTACACCACGCACTACATGGAGGAGGCCTCGGCGCTCTGCGAGCGCATCGCCATCCTGGACCACGGGAAGCTCCTGGCGCTGGGCACCGAGGAGGAACTGCTGAAACTCTCCGGGGAGCGGACGCGGCTGGACTTCGAGCTCACGGGCGGGGAGATTTCGGACGACCTCGATAAACGGCTGCGGGGGCTGGCGGGGGTCATCGAGCTGGCCGCCTCCGACGGGCGGCTGACGCTCTTCACCGACCCCGCGGCGCGGGTGCTGGCGCCGACGGTGGTCCTGCTGAACGACGCGGGGCTGCGGGTGGGCGGGGTGGACATCGTCCGCGCGGACCTGGAGACGGTTTTCCTGTCCCTCACCGGCCGCGCCCTGCGCGACGGCGGTTAGTCCATGAACAAACTCTGGGCCATTTTCGTCAAGGACTGGCGCGCGTTCCTGCGCGACCCCAAGGCCGTCCTCCTCTCCTCCCTCCTGCCCATCGGCATGATGCTGGTGGCCGGCTTCGCCTTCTCCGGGGGCGGGGAGTGGGAAATCGAGCTGGCGGTGGTGGACTCCGACGGCGGCGAGGCGGCCAAGACGCTCATGGGCACCCTGACCGACGCGGAGGTGTGCAAGCTGGTCCCGCTGCCCGACGAGGCGGCGGCGCGGGCGGCCCTGGAGGACAACGACTACGCCGCGGCGCTCATCATCCCCGCCGGCTTCACCGAGGCCGTGGAGAAAAACGCCGACGCCGGGCTCACCCTTCTGACGAATCCCCGGCGCGATGTTGAGCTCCGCGTCCTCGAAAATCTGGTACAGGGCGCCTCCATCGCCCCGGCGGGGAAGAACGTCGCCCTGCGCATGGCCGACCGCTTCCTCAACGAGGCGGATTTCGTCTCGCCGGAGGCCCGGGAGGACGTGCGCGGCGAGGTCCACTCCTACATCACCCGGGAAGAGGGCGCAGGCGGGTCGCTGGACTGGCAGGATTTTTCCGAGTCCGGCTCGCCGGTGAAGGTGACCACCGAGGAGGTGCGGGCCAAGGCGGCGGAGTGGAACGCCATCCTGCAGTACGTGCCGGGTTTCGCGGTGATGTTCGCGCTGTTCGGGGCGGCGTCGGCGGCGGGGGCCGTCCTGGCCGAGCGGGAAAAGGGCCTCGCCCGGCGCATCCTCACCTCGCCGCTCTCGCTCAGGGGCTACCTCCTGGGCAAGTCCGGCTTCCTGGTGACGCTGCCCGTGGCGCAGATGGGCCTCTTGTTCGGTTTCGGGGCGGTGGCCTTCGGGGCGGTCTACCCCGGCTCGACGGTGGCCCTTTTACTGGTGAGCCTGTGCGTGGTCATCGCCGCGTTGGGGCTGGCGCTGGCCCTGTTGGCCTTCTGCCGCACCGCCAAGCAAATAGACCAGCTCGGCCTGCTGGTGATTCTGGTGATGAGCGCCCTGGGCGGGAGCTGGTGGCCGCTTTTCATCACGCCGGAGTGGATGCAGTCCCTGGCGCACATCACCATCAACGCCTGGGCCATGGACGCCTACGCGCAGCTCTTCACCTTCGGCGGCGGCCTGGGCGACGTTCTGGTTCCCTGTTTGGTGCTCCTGGGGTACGGGGTGGTCGGATTCGGCCTGGCCCTGTGGCGGTATCGGCCCCAGGAGGCCCGGTGAGCTTCGAGGGAGGTATAAAGATGCGCGTGCTGCCGCTTTTGATGGTTTTATCGCTGGCGCTTCTGGCGCTGGCCGGGTGCAACGCGGACAAAGAGGAACCGGCCGCCGAGGCCGGGATGGGCTCCCAGCAGGGGCCGTCGGAGAACGTCACCGGCGGCGACGAGGGGGGCATGCCCGACTCTTACTCCGGGCACTTCGTCTACGTCACCGAGCAGGGGGAGAAGTACCACGCGCCGTACTGCCCGCACGTGCGCGGGAAGCAGAACCTGCGCCGGATGACCCGGGAGGACGCCGTCGGCGAGGGCTACGAGCCGTGCAAGGACTGCAATCCCGGCCCGCCGCGGTAGGAAGTGCTATAATGGGCCCGTCGGCCGATACGGGGGGCTGAACCGGTGAGCGACATCCTGGGGCTCGGTATAGACGTGGTCTCGCTGGCGCGTTTCAGTAGGCTCCTGCGCTCGGGGCGGGAGGAGCGGCTGCGGCGGCACGTCTTCAGCGAGCGGGAGTGGCCCCGGTGCTGGGGCGCCGAACTCTCGCCGGGTCTTCTGGCCCGGCTCTCGGCCCGCTTCGCCGTCAAGGAGGCGGCGATGAAGGCCCTGGGGTGCGGCTGGGGGCAGGGCTCCTTCTTCCACGAGTTCGAGGTGGTGCCGGAGACCGGCGGCGGCGTCTACCTCGAGCTTCACGGAAACGCCAAGGACCTGGCCCGGAAGCGGGGTATCAACCGCTGGTTCATCTCCATCGCCCACGAGCGGTACTACTCCGTGGCCACGGCCCTGGCCCTGCGGGATTAGAGGGGTCGGGTTATTGGGGGACGCGTCGTGTTGGAATTGGAATGCGATGACGTAGGGGCGGACCGACGGCGCGCCGTTCAGGTCGGCCCGTTTGTCTGATGTAGGGCGGGGCTTCTACGCCCCGCCGTTTTTTTATAAGGAAGCCCTCACCCCAACCCTCTCCCACGGGGAGAGGGGGGCCACAGGTTGCGATGATGTAGGGCGGCCCCGTAGGACGAGTCCTCCGCGGGCCGCCGCGAATTGAGATGACGTAGGGGCGGGGCTCAGTCCCCGCCCGCGGGCGGCCACGGAGGGCCGCCCCTA
>CAYTCV010000129.1:0-4515 GCA_964436465.1 uncultured bacterium | reverse complement strand
GGTGAGCGTCCCGGAATCGGTCGCCAGGCGCACGAGGTACACGCCGGGCGGGAGCACCGAGGCGTCATACGAAATATCGTGCCGCCCCGCGGCAGTCTCCCCGTCGAAGACCGTGGACACGCGCGGTCCCGAGAGGTCGTAGAGCGTAATGCTCACGCGGCCGTCGTCGGGCAACGTACAATCAATCGTGAACGCGCCGCTCGCCGGGCTGGGATAGACGGAAAGCGCAAGCTCCCGCGGCGCTCCGGGGAAATTAACGGTCTCCGTGGGCCCGAAGCGGCTCACCGTCCCGTCCTCGTCGGTCGTCTCCAGCCAGTAACAATACTCGACTCCCGCATTTACTTTCGCATCCAGCCAGCGCATCGCCTCTCCCGGCAGCGCGCCGGAGACCGCTATCGGCTCGCTCTCCCCCGCCGACCGCAGGACGCGCACGCCCGCCGGTGCATCGCCGGTGATTGTCCAACCGACCAGAACGCCCCCGTCGCTTATATTCGCAGAAACCTCCGCCCCCTCCACCCCCGGCCCGTCTTCCCAGTAAGCGTACTTTAAGTGATTATTGTAATATGTAATGTGCGGATTGTCATAGGAATCCAGCGCCAGGGAGGTATACCCATCCGTCGAGTCAACGGTCTGGATTTGCCAAGAGCTACCGTTCCAGTGGGCGTATTTGATTTCGTCGGGTCGAGAGTACCCGTACGAGCAGTACGAAATGTGGGGGTTATCGGAGGAATCCAGCGCCAGGGAGGTGTACCCGCCTACGTCTCCCGCCATGTCAACGGTCTCGATTTGCCAAGAGCTGCCGTTCCAGCGGGCGTATTTTAGATTCTTATTGGTGACGTCGAAATACGAGATGTGGGGACGGCCGGAGGAATCCAGCGCCAGGGAGGTGTACGCGCCCACATCTCCGTCAGAGTCCACGGTCTCTATCTGCCAAGAGCTGCCGTTCCAGTAAGCGTATTTCAAATTACCGTCACTGAAGTAGATATCTTCGAAATACGAGATGTGGGGGTTGTCGGAGGAATCCAGCACCAGTGAGTTGAAATAACCTACGTCTCCCGCCGTGTCAATGGTCTCGATCTGCCAAGAGCTGCCGTTCCAGCAGGCGTATTTAAGATTCTTGTTGGTGATGTCGTAATACGAGATGTGGGGACGGTCGGAGGAATCCAGCGCCAGGGAGGTACACCAGCCTACGTCTTCCCACGAGTCAACGGTCTGGATCTGCCAGGAGCTACCGTTCCAGCGGGCGTATTTTAGATTCCTGTTGGTGGCGTCGTAATACGAGATGTGGGGACGGTCGGAGGAATCCAGCGCCAGGGAGGTGTACGTGCCTACGTATCCCGGCGAGTCAACGGTCTCTGTCTGCCACGAGCCGCCGTCCCAGTAGGCGCATCTCAAATCGTTGAGTGGGTAACCTTTGTAATACGAGATGTGGGGGTAGCCGGAGGAATCCAGCGCCAGGGACGAGTACCAGCCCACGTCTCCCTCCGAGTCCACGGTCTCGATGTGCCACTCGCCGGCGGCGGCCGCGCCGACGAAAATCAACATCAAAACCGCACAAAGCAGACTTTTCATCATGGTCTCCTTAACCTTGCACCCGTCCCGCCGACGGGTGACGAAACCTGAAGCCGGAAAAACCCCACCCTTAATATATACTCTTCCCGCGCCGAAAGCAAAAAAAGCGGTCCGGGGACCGCTCTTTTTATAAAAAACTGGAGGCGGCACCCGGACTCGAACCGGGGATGAAGGATTTGCAGTCCTCTGCCTTAGCCACTTGGCTATGCCGCCGGCAGGGGGGAATTTTAGCCCAAGACGGGTGCCCGGTCAAGGGCGGCTTGCCGACGGGACGCGTCTCGGCCTATAATCTCCCGAACGCTCGCCGGAACGGGGGATTCCATGATGGCCTTTTCCCTGCTGGGCACCATCCTATCGTTGTTGGGGACCCTGAGCCCCGACGCGCTGCCGGCCGACGTCTTCAGTCAGCCGATGCTCGTCGACGCCCCGGATTACACCCTGGTGGCGATTTACGTGCCGGACTTCCTGCTCGACTACGATTCTCTCGCGAACCAGCCGATGATGACGGAGTTCTTCGCCGAATGGCCGCCCGAGGAAGAGGACTTCCCGCAGGCGCTGGCGCGGTACTCGCTGGAGGAGCTCTTCGGGATGGTCCGCTCCGAGCTGGCCCTGTACCTCACCACCCCCGCCCCGGACTCGGAGTGGATGGAGCCGGGGATGACCCTCGTGCTCCGGCCCCGGAACCCCGAAATCTTCACGCTCCTGGACGCGCTGGCCGACGAGCTGGGCGAGGTGGAGCTGCCCCAGGGCTTCGAGGGCTTCCGCGCCTTCGGCGACGAGACCAACGTCGTCGCCTATGACGGCGAGCTCGTTTACTCCTCGCAGTCGGTCCAGGAGCTGTCCGAGGTCGTTCACCACGGGTACGGGCTGGGCGATTCGGTGCGCTTCCGGGAGTGCACGGCGCAGCTGCCGAGGAGGCTCGCCCTGGCGGCCTACGTGGACCTCTACGACCTGGCGCGCATGCCCGTCGTGGATTGGTGGACGGGCCAGGTGACGGAACCGGAGCTGACGCCCTTCGAGGAGCGGCTGGAGGCCCTGGGGGTGGCGCTGGTCCCCGGCGCGGACGGCGGAATCCGGGTGGACCTCACCCTGGCCGAGGGGGAGCCGGTCGAGTTCCTGGACGCCTTCGGCGGCCGGAGTCAGGTCAACGGGCTCATCGGCCGCTACCCCGACCGGTGCCTTATAGCCCTCGAGGCGCACCTGGCCCACCCGCTGACGACCCTGGCGGAGCTGGGCCTGTCGTTCTACGCCCAGGAGAAGGCGGTAATGGTGGAGGCCGTCCCCGAGAACAAGAAGCAGGTGCACTATCCGTCCTATTCTTATGCCCCCGAGCCGGAGCCGGAAATAACGCCGGAGGTCCTCGCCGCGCTCGCCGAGCTGGACGCCCTGGTCGGGGACTCGGTGGGGATGTCGCTCCACGCCCTGCCCGGGGAGCCGCAGAGCGAGGTCGCGGAGGACATCCTCGACGACCTGCTGGATATAGACCTGGACTACGCCGACCCCCGGCTGGCGTTTTACTTCGAGAGCCCCGACCCGGCCGCCCTCGCCCGCGGGCTGGTTGCGCTCATGTCGCAGACGGAGGGTTCCCCGGCGACGGGCGAGGAGGTCACCGTGGACGGCGTTACCGGCCTGCGGCTGGAGCAGGACGAGGGCGAGTACATGTACCTTTTGTTCTACGACGGCCTGCTGGTGGTGACGCCGGACGGCCCGTCCGCGGAGTTCATCGCGGAAAACTTCGGCGGGGCGAATACCCTCGCCGGGGACAAGGCCTTCCGGTCGTCGGCCGCCTCCACCACGGAGCCGGTCAATCTGACGGTCTGGCTGGACATGCCCGCGCTCCTGGACGCCACGGAGGGTCCCGACGCCGTCTACGCGGCCGGAATGCCCGGCATGTCGGCCGGGGTGGGATTCAACGCCGTCGCTGCCGAGGGACGGGTCACCCTCGAGGGGGATTCCCTCCTCGCGGGACTCGTCTTCAGCCTCGGCTTCTTCGGGATGTAGCCTTGCAGAACATCTTCACCATGGACGAGATGGCGGAGTATTCGCGCCGACAGCGGTCGCAGGGGTATACCATCGCCCTCGTCCCGACCATGGGTTACCTCCACGAGGGGCACCTCTCCCTGGTCCGGCTGGCGCACAAGCTGGCCGAGCGCGTGGTGGTGAGCATCTTCGTCAACCCGACCCAGTTCGGCCCCGGCGAGGACTTCGACCGCTACCCCCGCGACCTCGACCGCGATTTGGGGCTCCTGCGGACGGAGAAGGCGGACTGCATCTTCCACCCGGACGTCGGGGAGATGTACCCCGCGGGCCACGCCACCGAGGTGCGGGTCACCGGCCCGTTGACCGAGGTGCTGTGCGGCGCGGCAAGACCGGGGCACTTCGCCGGCGTGACCACCGTGGTGCTGAAGCTTTTCGAAATCGTCCGCCCCGGCACGGCCGTCTTCGGGCAGAAGGACTACCAGCAGTGCCAGGTCGTCAAGCGCATGGTCCAGGACCTCCACCTGGAGGTGAAGGTCTTCATCGCCCCTATCGTGCGCGAGGCCGACGGGCTGGCGATGAGCAGCCGCAACCGCTACCTCAATCCGGACCTGCGCCGACAGGCCCGCGAGCTCTGCGCCTCCCTGCGGCTCGTGGAGAAGCAGTACGGCGAGGGTGAGCGCGACGCGATGAGGCTGCGCGAGGCCGGGGTGAATTACCTCCGCCAGCTCGCGCCGGATTGCATGCTGGACTACTACGAAATCGCGGACCGCGAGACCTTGCAACCGCTGGCAAGGATTGGGGCCGACGGTGCCGTGGCCCTGGTGGCCGCCTACTTCGGCGAAACCCGGCTCATCGACAACGTCGTGCTGACCTAGGCCGAGGTTGGGGTGAGGGGCGAAGCGGCTTCCCTCTCCCTCCGGGAGAGGGATTGAGGGTGAGGGCCACCTTATAAAAAACGGGCGG
>CAYTCV010000128.1:0-4579 GCA_964436465.1 uncultured bacterium | reverse complement strand
AAATGTAGGGCGGGGACTTCAGTCCACGCCGATATTTAAAAAAACACGGCGGCCCGCAGAGGGGCCGCCCTACATGTTATCCACGGTGACTCTCATCACGCGAGGATTTTCGGCAATACGCGGGCCGCGGGCTCGAAGAGCGACACGCTGCACCGCTCGGTCAACAGCGTGGGCTCGACGTTGACCTCGACCACGTACGCCCCGGCGCGGCGCGCCGCCACCGGCAGGCTCGCCGCCGGCTGCACCTCGCCCGAGGTGCCGATGACGAACATCAGGTCGCACTCCTCGGCGGCCCGGAAGGCGGCCTCGATGACCCGCCCGTCGAGCGCCTCCCCGAACCAGACCACCGACGGCCGCATGAGTGACGCGCAGGCCGGGCACTCCGGCAGCGGGTCCGCCTCCCCCTGGGTGAGCTTGTCGCGCCAGTGGAGGCTCCGGTCCTCGGTCGTGGGGCAGGACAGGCAGTGCTCGCGCCAGATGTTGCCGTGGAGCTCGAGGAAATCCTTCGAACCGGCGAAGGCGTGCAGGCCGTCCACGTTCTGCGTGGCCAGGGTGATGGGCACCCGGCCGGAGGCCTCGGCGATGGCCCGGTGGCCGTCGTTGGGCTCCACTTCCAGCAATTTATTCCGCCGCTCGCGGTACCAGCCCCAGACGAGGGCGGGGTCGCGCTCGAAGGCGTCGAGGGTGGCCAGGTCCTGGGCGCGGAAGTTCTTCCACAGGCCGCCCTGCCCCCGGTAGGTCGGCACGCCGGACTCGGCGGACATCCCGGCGCCGGTGAAGACCATGACGCTCGCCGCGTCGGCCACGCGCCGCCGCAGGTCCGCAATCACCGCTTCGGTCGCCCCCATCTCCCCCCCTAACCGAACTCGGTCAGCACCGTATCCTTGGCCCAGTGGGCGTCGTCGGTCTCCGGGCAGTCGCGGTTGTAGTGGAGCCCCCGACTCTCCCGGCGCTCGAGGGCGCTCTGGACGATTAAGCGGGCCACCTGGGTGATGTTGCGCAGCTCGATGAGGTCGGCGCAGAAGCCGCGGCGGAAGGTGTCCTCCACGTGGCGGGCGATGAGGCGGAGCCGGTCGGCGGCCAGGCGCAGTCGGCTGTCGGAGCGCACTATGCCCACGTAGTCCCAGGTCAGGCGGCGGACGTTGTCCCAGTCGTGGTCCAGGGTGACCATCTCGGGGGGCGGCTGGACCCGGGGGACCTCCGCGGGCGGGACGTCCTTGGGCGGCGGGCCCAGCTCCTCCATCCACGTCGGCAGGTCCGCGGCGGCCTCGTGGGCGAAGACCACGGCCTCCAGGAGCGAGTTGCTCGCCAGGCGGTTCGCCCCGTGGACGCCGGTGCAGGCGCACTCTCCGACGGCGTAGAGGCGGGGGAGGTCGGTGCGGCCGCGGAGGTCGGTCAGGACGCCGCCGCAGAAGTAGTGGGCCGCCGGGACTACCGGGAAAGGTTTTTCCGCGATGTCGTACCCCAGCTCCAGGCAGCGGCCGTAGACGTTGGGGAAGCGTTTTTTGAGCTTATCCGCCCCGACGGGCGTGGCGTCCAGCAGGACGTACTTCTCGCCGGAGGTCTTCATCTCGGAGTCGATGGCGCGGGCGACGATGTCGCGGGGGGCCAGCTCGGCGCGCTCGTCGTAGTCGGGCATGAAGCGGCGGCCGCTCTTGGTCAGAAGCCGCGCCCCCTCGCCCCGCAGCGCCTCGGTGATGAGGAAGCTCCTCTCCTGCGGATGGTACAGGCACGTGGGGTGGAACTGGACGAACTCCATGTTGGCCATCCGGCAGCCGGCCCGGAGCGCCAGGGCCATGCCGTCGCCGGTGGCCACGTCGGGGTTGGATGTGTAGAGGTAGACCTTGCCGGCGCCGCCGGCGCAGAGGAAGACGGCCCGCGCGCGGTAGAAGACGACCTCGTCGCCCTCCACCGCCGCCACCCCGGTGCACTGGTTGAGGCCGTCGGGCCCCGGGGCCAGCGTCAGGTCGTAGGCCAGGGAGTTGGTGACGATTTCCACGCCGCGCTTGCGGGCGGTTGCCAGGAGCGCCTTCTCGATTTCGTAGCCGGTGAGGTCGCTGGCGTGGACGATGCGGCGCGAGGAGTGGCCGCCCTCCCGGCCCAGCTCAAAGTCGCCGTCGGGCTCGCGGGTGAAATCGGTCCCCAGCTTCGCCAACTCGCGGACCCGCTCGGGGCCCTGGCGCACCATGAGCTCCACGGCGTCGCGGTGGCAGAGGCCGACCCCGGCGCGCAGGGTGTCGGCGATGTGCTGGTCGAAGGAGTCTCCGGGGGCGATGACCGCCGCTATTCCGCCCTGGGCCAGGTTGGTGTTGCTTTCGGCGGCCTCTTTTTTCGTCAGGACGACGACGGAGCCGCGGGAGGCGGAGCGCAAGGCGATGGAGAGCCCGGCGATGCCGGAGCCGATGACGATGAAATCGTACTCGCGGAGCTGCATGACTTTTTTCGGCCGCGTTGAGGTGCGGGGCTAGTTTAGTCCCGTTGGTGGATTGGTGTAAAGGGGGGATGGTGACGCGACCCGGCCGGCGCCGTGCGCTTTGCGATGACGTAGGGGCCGACCGACCGGTCGGCCCGTTTATAAGGAAGCCCTCACCCTAGCCCGTCGGCGCGCCGCTCCCACGGGGAGAGGGGACCGTCGCACCCCTCACCCGCGATTGCGATGACGTAGGGCGGCCCCTCTGCGGGCCGCCGCGTTTTGCGATGACGTAGGGGCCGACATGCGGTCGGCCCGTTTATAAGGAAGCCCTCACCCTAGCCCTCTCCCACGGGGAGAGGGAAAACGCGGCCCGAACTACTACGCCGGATTCCAGCGGAAACGCTTCAAATCTATTCTATCCCGCTCGTCGAAGACGACCCCCTCGGCCGCGAGCATGGCCCGCTGCTCCTCATACCCCCGCCCCCGCGGGAGGGAGACGGTCCCGCGGCCGTTCACCACGCGGTGCCACGGGAGGCCCTCGGTTTGCGAGGAGGAGTGGAGGAGGCGGACGACCTGCCGCGCGGCGCGGGGGTTGCCGGCCAGGTCGGCGATTTGCCCGTAGGTGGCCACCCGGCCGCGGGGGACGGCCCGGATTACATCCAGCGCCCGCCGGGTGAAATCGGTCGCCATGCGTCTCCGGTCCCCTCTACGGGATGATGTTAATCGAGACCTTCGTGCCGTCCTGGGGGTGGATGCGCGCGGAGAAGCTCTTCCCGAGCTTGCTCTGGATGAGACCGATGACGTTGGTCGGCAGCGGCACGTCCTTTTCGAAGGTGTACGGCTCGCCGCCCTTGGGGCTCACCTCGATGGTGACGTGGACGATGGGGTTGAAGTCCTGGCTCCGGCCGGTTTCCTCCAGGGAGAGGTACTTGGCGGTGCCGTCTATCCCCTCTTTCTCCACCAGGCGCCGGTCCATCTCGCTCCACTTGTTGCCCACGGAGGGCGCCTCCGCCTGCGCTCCCGCCGAGCCCCGCCGCCAGTCGATGATGATTTTGTCCGGGTTCTCGGGGTCGATTTTGATGGGGATGACCGCCCCGGGCTGGAACTGCGGCACCGCCGCGCGGGGGATGACGGTGTCCAGGCTGACCGGGTAGGGCGGCACCGAACCGTCGTGCACCTCGAGCTGCAGGTTCAACAACGGCTGGTCGTTGATGGTGACGATTCCGCCCTGGGAGTTCTCGCCGATGCCCTGCACGACGGCGGTGGCCTCGCGGCCTGTGGCCTGGATGCGCTTCGATTCCTTGGTGCCGAAGAAGGAGCCGAAGGCGCCCTTGAAGGGCAGGATGGACATGACGATGACGAAGCCGATGAGGATGACCCAGATGATGACGTTCACGGTCTCGCCCAGCTCCACCTCCGGGTCCCACCCCGCGATTTCCGGCAGCAGGGCGTAGAGAATCAGGGGGATGGGGGCGAGGAACGGGAGGAAAAACGACTTGGCGAAAGAGGGCATGATTGTCTCCCGGGGTTGGAGTTACTCCTTGACGGGCAGGACGTTGACGGCCTTGACCACGAGGCGGACCTCGTCGCCGGGCTTGAGGTCGAGGTGCTCCAGCGACTCCACGGTCAGGACCGAGGCCATCCGGGCGGGGATGGTGACGTCGAACTTGACCAGGGCCATGACGTCGCCTTTTTTTACCTCGGTGACGCGGGCGGCGATTTGGTTTCGGGCGCCGTACTTCACGACAACTCCTTCGGGCAGTTTTGAATCGTGGAAATAGTTTATCCCAGGCGGCGGAAGCGTGTAAAGGGGAAAAAGGGGCCGTGCCCCGTCGATTGCGATGACGTAGGGGCCGACATGCGGTCGGCCCGCCCCTCTCCCTAGCCCGTAAGCGCGCTTCCCCCCAGAGGGGGGAGAGGACATGCACCCTCAACCTGGGTTGCGACGACGTAGGGCGGCCCTTCCACGGGCCGCCGCGTTTTGCAATGCCGTAGGGCGGGACTCCGTCCCCGCCCGCGGGCGGCCGCAGAGGGCCGCCCCTACGGGGGGAAATTGGGCGGTTAGAAGTGTAGGGCGGGGATTTCCCTTCGGGCCCATATAACCTTCGGTCGCAGTTATCCCTTCGGGCCCATATAACCTTCGGTCGCAGATATTAATCCCCGCCG
>CAYTCV010000127.1:0-4595 GCA_964436465.1 uncultured bacterium | reverse complement strand
CCTGAACGGCTCGCCGTCGGTCGGCCCCTACGACGTAAATGCGGGATTAGCACCTCACCCGCCTTTTCCGGGCGGGCCGCCACCGGCTGGTACTTTCTGGTAGAATGACCCCGCGTCCCTTCGAGGAGAACTCAACCATGCCGCGATTGGTGGCGCTCGGCGATTCCATGGCCCAGGGGGTGAGCTCCGGGGCGGTGTGGAAGACGAGCTGGAGCTTTCCGGCCATGGTGGCGCGCGCCCTGGGCCTGACGGTGGGCGCGGGCGAGGGCTTCGACTTCTGCGTCCCCCACTTCGGCCTGGGCGGGATGCCGCTGAACCTGGAGCGGCTGCTCATCGACCTGGACTTCACCCTCGGCGGACCGGGGCTGGACCTGGTGGACTGGCTCCTGGCGGCGAAACCGGCGGTGGAGGAGTGGCTCGAGGAGCGCGACGAATACTACGAGCACGGCTTCGGCGCCCTGGCCCGCAGCTACCCCGGCCCGTACCACCTGCTGGCCTGCTTCGGCTTCACCGTGGAGGACATCCTCGCCGTCAACGGGAAGCGCTGCGACCGGCTCATCCGCGACCGCCGGTGGGACGACCGCTCCGAGCTCCTGGAGAAATTACCCTCGTCGGCGGCCTACCGGGCCGCCCGGCGGGTGCTGAACCCCTCCGCCCGCAGCGAGCTCAACGAGCTGACCCAGGTGGACTGGCTCGGCCGCATCGAGCGGGAGCAGGGCCCCGTAGAAAATTTAATCCTCGTCGCGGGGCTGAACAACGCCGCGGGGGTCATCACCCGGCTGGAGGTGGTGGAGACCGGCCCCGAGCCGCCCGAGCCCGACCTGGTCGAGGAGTTCAGCCTGTGGCACCCGAAGGCCTTCGAGGCGTCCTACCGGCGGCTGGCGGAGCGGATTTCGGAAAATACGCGGGCGCGGGTCTTCGCCGCCACGCTGCCCTACGTCACCGACGCCCCCCTGCTCCGGGGCGCCGGACCCCGGAATAGCGGGCCCCGCGGCCAGCACCACGAGTACTACGTCCATTTCTACCTCCGCGAGGAGAATCCGCCCCGGGAGCGGTTCCCCTTCCTTTCCGCCGAGGACGTGCTGCACGTCGAGGAGAACCAGGACGCGTACAACGAGACGATTCGCTCCGTGGCTCGGGAGCGCGGCTGGCGGGTGGTGGAGCTGGCGGGCCTGTTGAACGGGCTGGTCGGCCGCGGCGAGTACACCCCCGACGCGCACCTGCGGCGCTTCCTCGGCGACGACCATCCGCTGCTGAAGTCCGTCCCACCGCCGAGGATGGAGCTCTTCCGCTCCGACGCCGAAGGGCGGCGCACCGGCGGGGGCCTGGTCTCCCTGGACTGCTTCCACGGCACCACCACCGGATTCGCGCTGGTGGCGGAGCTCTTCGTCCGGGCCATGCTCGAGACGGGGGTGGAGTTCCGCGACGCGGGGGGCAAGCCGTTGCCGCCCGCCGAGGTCCGGTTGCCCTGGGAGCGGGTGCGGGCGGTGGACCAGCTTCTGGAGAACCCGCCGCGCCTCTGGGCGGACCTGTTGCGGGCCGGGGAGCACCTGGGCAAAATCTGGGAGCGCGTCGGCGGCGTCATCAGCCTCTTCCGCGCCTGAAACCATGGACAACCGCGAAATCGCCTCGGTCATCGAGCGGCTCGCCACGGCCTCGGAGCTGCTGGGCGAGAACCCGTTCAAGGCCCGCGCCTACCATGGGGCCGCCCGGACGCTCTACGGGCTGGCCGAGCCGGCGGAGACGCTCCTGGCCGAGGGGCGCCTGGGCGAGCTCCCCGGTTTCGGGAAGGCGCTGGTTGAAAAAATCGGCACGCTGGTCGCCACGGGGCGCCTGCCCCAACTGGAAGAGCGTCTGGCGCAGCTGCCGCCCGGCCTGTTCGACATCCTCCAAATCGAGGGGCTGGGCGCCAAGCGGGTGAAGCTGTTGTGGGAGGCCCTGGGGGTGACCAACCCCGGCGAGCTGGAGTACGCCTGCCTCGAGAACCGGCTGGTGGAGCTGCCCGGCTTCGGCCCGAAGATGCAGGCCAACGTGCTGGCCGGAATCGGGCGGCTGAACCGCTACCGGGAGCGGCGGCTGTACCCCGAGGCGCGGGCCCTGGCCGACGAGGTTTCCGGGAAAATTTCCGCCCTCCCCGGCGTGGAGCGCTGCGCGGTGGCGGGGAGCATCCGGCGTCTGGCCGAGACCGCGGGTGACGTGGACCTCCTGGTCCGATTAGCCGAGGGA
Organism: uncultured bacterium; assembly: GCA_964436465.1. Taxonomy (GTDB): domain Bacteria; phylum RBG-13-66-14; class RBG-13-66-14; order RBG-13-66-14; family RBG-13-66-14; genus RBG-13-66-14. Next base: position 2,369 of record CAYTCV010000127.1, on the reverse strand, counting down.
TTGGAAGGCGCGTTCGCCGATGCGCTGCGCGACTGCGACTGGGCCGCGGACTTGCAGACCGGAGAAGGAGACGGACTCCGATTCGATTTTCAGGGCACCGGGGTGGACCTGCGCCTCGTCGGGGCGGGGCGCTGGGGGACCGCGCTGGTCCTGGCCACCGGCTCGGCGGCCCACGTGGGCGGCCTCCGGGACGCGGCCGGAGAAATGGGCCTCGACCTGGACGCCCTGGAATTCGACGACGAGGCGGGGGTTTACCGGGCGCTGGGCCTGGCGGAAATTCCGCCGGAGCTGCGCGAGAATTTGGGCGAAATCGAAGCCGCCCGAGAGGGGCGCCTGCCGAAGCTCCTCGAAGTCTCCGACATCCGCGGCGTGTTCCACGTCCACACCACCGCCTCCGACGGCACGCAGAGCCTGGAGGAATTGGTCAGTCTCGGCGAGGAGCTGGGCTACGCCTACATCGGCGTCAGCGACCACTCGCGCTCGGCCTTCTACGCCGGGGGGCTGTCGCCCGAGGCCCTGACCGCGCAGGTCGAGGACATCGCCCGCGTCAACGACCGCGGCTCGCCCTGCCGCCTGCTGGCCGGGGTGGAGTCCGACGTCCTGGCCGACGGCTCCCTGGACTACCCCGATGAAATTCTCCGGCGGCTGGACTTCGTCATCGCCAGCGTCCACTCGGGGCTGCGCATGCCCCGGGAGAAGGCCACCGCGCGCGTGCTGGCGGCCGTCGAAAACCCCCGTACCACGATGCTGGGCCACGCCACCGGGCGGCTGCTCCTGGCCCGGGAGGGCTACGAGCTGGACTGGGACCGGGTGCTGGCGGCGCTGGCGGAGCGCGGCGTCGCGCTGGAGCTCAACACCAGCCCCCACCGCTTCGATGCCGACTGGCGCGTCCTCTTCCGGGCGCGGGAGCTCGGTATACCCGTGGCGCTCAATCCCGACGCCCACCGGGCCGGGATGTTCGACACCGTGGCCCTGGGGGTGGGCATAGCCCGCAAGGGCTGGCTCACCGCCGCCGACGTCCTGAACACCCTGGAGCTACCGGAGTTGTTGGCCCGCCTGGCCGCCCGTCGCGAAGAGAGGATACGGTGAGGATGGATAACGAGTGGAAGACCTTCTTCGACGGACACGCCCCCGTTTACGACAAGGAGCCGTTCACCGCCAACACCCTGGCCGAAGTGGAGTTCATCGTTGCCGAGCTGGGCCTCGTCCCGCCGATGCGCGTTCTGGACGTGGGCTGCGGCACCGGCAGGCACGCGGTGGAACTGGCCCGGCGGGGGTTCCGGGTGACGGGGGTGGACATCTCGGAGGGGATGCTGGCCGAGGCCCGGCGCGCGGCCGCGGAGGCCGGCGTCGAGCTCGAGTTGCTGAGGATGGACGCCGTCCGCGGCCTGCCCCCCGGTCCCTTCGATGCCGTGATTTCTATCTGCGAGGGCGCCTTCGGGCTGGTCTCCTCCGCCGATGACCCCGTTGAGCATGGGGCGGCACTGTTGGAGCGGATGGCCGCGGCGCTCGTCCCCGGGGGGAGGCTCCTGGCGAACGCTCTCAGCGCCCTGCGGTACATCCGCGGAGTCGGCACGGACGAGGTCACCGCCGGGCGCTACGACCCGGCCGCCCTGGTGGAGACGTTCGACATGCAATTGAAGGGCGGCGGGTCGGTGCGGCTCCTGGAGCGCAGCTACACGGCGCCGGAGCTCCACCTCCTCGCCCGTCGGGCGGGGCTGGAGGTGCTCGGCGTCTGGGGCGGCACCGCGGGCGCGTGGAACCGCCTCCCCGTCACCTGCGACGACTACGAGCTGATGCTCTCAGCCCGCAAGCCGAGCAGGCCCGCAGACTGAATTTTTCGGAAAATCTCCCTGTGGAGGAAATCGTGCTCAGACGGATGAAGATGGAGGTTTTGCGGGAGCTGGTGAAAGTCCCCGGCGTGGGTCCCCGGACGGCCGAGGACCTTTACAATTTGGGCATCCGCGCCGTGTTCGACCTCACGCGCCGCACTCCCGAGGAGCTCTTCGAGAAGCTGTGCAAGATGAAAGGGAAGCGTGTGGACCCGTGCACGCTCTACATCTTCCGCGCCGCGCGGCGCTACGCCGAGAAGCCGGACACCGACCCCGAAAAGCTCAAGTGGTGGCTGTTCAAGGATTGACGGTCGGCCGGCGGAATGCATCCGCGTCCGTCCGTTGATTGTGTCAACCTTCGTGTGCCCGAATGCAGGGCGGGGATGGGAATCCCCGCCGCGTTTTCGGAACCCCCCTCCCTAACCCGTCGGCGAGCCGCCCCCCAGAGGGGGGAGGGGACCATCGCACCCCTCACCCGCGATTGCGATGACGTAGGGGCGGGGCGTAGGACGAGTCCTCTGTCCCCGCCCGCGGGCG
>CAYTCV010000126.1:0-4617 GCA_964436465.1 uncultured bacterium | reverse complement strand
GGCGGACCTGAAGGTCCGCCCCTACGTCATCGCAATTCGCGGCGGCCCGCAGAGGACTCGTCCTACGGGGCCGCCCTACGTCATCGCAGGGCACACCGCCGCCCTACAGCCCGAACGCCGCCCCCAGCCGCAGGTACAGCGCCCCACCCGAGTATCCGTCCTCCCCCTCGACCCCCACCTGGGAAAACGACGCCTCCACCCCCCAGCGCGGGTTCTTGCCGAATCCGGCTCCCAAGGTGTAGACCTGCCACAAAAGGCGTTCGGAGTCGTTGTCCTTGACGGGATAGGCGGAGAAGAACGCCCCGACGTCGAAGGAGAAATCCTCGGACACGTCCCAGGCGAGGCCGACCCGCCCCCGCAGTCCGCCGGCCAGGCGGGCGGTGTAGTCCTGCCCCTCGGCGCCGGTGAGCACCGCGTCCGGCCCGAAGAGGTAGCCGCCCCCCGCCACCTCGAGCACCGACTTGAGCCCGCCCTTGTCGGTCAGGGGCACCGCCAGCCAGATATCGGCCTCCCAGGGCAGCCCCGGCCCGCGGCCCAGCTCCGCCGGTCCCGAGGCCCGCAGGCCGAAGCTCCAGCCGCCCTCGCCGTAGCGCAGCCCCAGCCGGGCGCGCCAGCCGAAAAGCTCCCGCTCCTCGACCCGGCCGTCGGGCTCCTCGTAGCGCCAGCCGCCGTAGAGCCCCTCGGCCCCCAGGCCGAACCGCAGGCCGTCCCCGTAGCTGACGGCCCCGTTAAGCCCCCACAGGTCGCCGGATAGCGCCAGCCGCCGGTCGCCGTCCTCCAGGAGGTAGGAAAAATCGCTCCGCCGCACGACGGCCCCCGCGAGGCCCCAGCCGCCCGTCGCCCAGTCGAAGGCCAGGCCCGCGCATCCCGGGCTGACGCCGCCCCCGTAAGCGTGGTCGCCGCCGTTGGAGACTACGAACCGCTCCATCCGCCCGCCCGCGTTAATCGAAAGCTCCGCGCCATCGGAGAGGCCCGCGGCGCTCGGGTCGGCGGCGGGGTCGCCGGTGACGGACTCGGGGAGGGCCGAGAGGTCCATCGGCTCGCCCAGGGCGTTGTAGGCCGCGGTCTGCCGGGCCGAGCCCTCGACGAGGTAGTGGGCGCACGCGGCGAATAAAAGAATCGCCGGGGCGGTGAAGATGAACACTCGGCGCACCGTCCGCCTCCCGGTCAATCGTACTCCACGGCATCGCGGCGGTCCTCGGGCGGCTCGCCCAGGGGCAGCAACTCCGCCGCGTAGGGGTCCACGCTCCAGAGATACGCGCGGGCATCGGCGTTAATCGCGAGCCACAGCCGCGCGCCGTCCCAGGCCAGGCTCGAGGGGAAGCCCTCCGTCGCCGGGAGCGGGATGCGCCCCAGGATTTCGCCCCCCGTCGTCAGCTTGACAATCCCGCGGTAGGACAGAAGCCAAAGATTCTTTCCGTCGAAGGCCAGCTCGCGGCCCTGGCCGACGACGTACTCCCCGCGCGTCTCCGCCTCGCCCGGGCGCCAGAGGTAAATCACCCCCAGCTCGTCCACCAGCCAGAAATCCTGCCCCACGCGGGCGATGCCGGTCTGCCGCCAGGAGGGGAGCTGGATGTACCACTGCTCGCCGTAGGGCTCCCCCCAGTCCTCGACGGCTTCGAGGTCCGCGGTATAGCGCCAGAGCTCGGCGTCGTTCCCGGCCAGCCAGAGGTACTCCCCGTCCCACAGGGAGCCGGATACGCCGAAGGGGGCGTTGCCGGCGTCCGAGAGGGCGCGCGTCGCGGGGTCGTAGCGGTGGAAGCGGCCGGAGGGCAGGCTGGTGGTGATAATCAACCCCCCGCCGACGAACTCCAGGCTGCCGACGAAGTCCAGCGGCAGCGCCGCCTCCGCGCGGAAGACGGAGTAGTCGTAGAGCCAGGGGTGCCAGGGCGGCCCGAAGGCGGGCTGGGGCGGAATGGCCGCCTGGGCCGCGAGGGCACAGAGCAGGAGCGGAATTACGAATTTAAGCATGTCTCCTCCAGAAGCAGCCGTAGCGCGGCGCAATCGTGGGTTCGGTTCGCGGGCGGGTGTGGCGTGTATTGCTCTCTACCCTCGTAGGGGCCGACCTTAATGTCGGCCCGCCCCTCACCCTAGCCCTCTCCCCAGAGGGGAGAGGGAACCGCTGCACCCCCCTCCCTGGCCCGTCGGCGAGCCGCCCCCCAAGGGGGAGGGGATAGCTCCCCTACAGCGCGACGGACAGCCCCAGGGCGAAGGTGTAGTAGCCGTAAAAACCCCGCTCGCCGCGGATGTACTGGTCGCGCGCGTGGAAGCTGAGCCCCAAAACGTCGCCCAGCGGGATAACCACGTCGCCGTAGAAGCCGATGGTGAAGACCCATTCATCCGGCTCGCCGCCGGCGAAGTAGCCGTCCAGCCGGGTCTCGCCCAGCAGGATGCCGGTGTAGTACGCCACGGGGTCGTTGAAGCTCCCGTAGCCCACCAGGCCCGCCAGGGTGTGCAGGTCGAGCCGCTCCCCCTCCGGCTCCAGCACCTCACCCGTGGCGAAGCGGTAGGTGGCGCCCAGGTGCAGAAAGTCCGACAGCGGGAACCAGTTGAGCGTCAGGCCGAGCTCGGTGCCGAGGAAGTAGTCGAAATCGAAGGTGGGGCCGACGTCGAAGGTGAGCCAGAGGGCGAGGGGCGGCTCGCCGTAGCCGTAGCTCACGTCGGCCGCCGCCGGGGAGAGGACGAGCGTCAACGCCAGCAAAATCATCGCGGAGCGCATGGGCGAACCTCCCGGAGCGTTACCCCATTATAGACGGCCGGGGGGGAAACGACCGGCCGCGTCAGCCCTGCAGCTCGCCCAACTCGTCCGGGGGAGGCACCTCTTCGTCGGCGCCCTTGCCGCGCTTGCGGCCGAGGAACTCCTTGAACCCGCCCACCACCAATTTGACCTCCTCCGCCCGGAAGAGGCCGAAGACCTTCAGCAGCAGCACGAAGAGGCCCAGCGCCCCCACCCGGCCGACGGTCCCCCACCAGCCGAAGGGCAGGAAGGTCGTCGCAATCCAGAGCCCCGTCGCCAGCGCGAGGACCTTGACCACCGCCCCCAGGTCGTAGTCGATGCGGTACTCGCGCTGGGAGAAGCGGTAGTGGACCAAGGCCATGACGCCGAAGCTCAACAGGGTGGCCAGCGCCGCGCCGAACACCCCCCACAAAGGTATCAGCAGGAAGTTGAGGCCGATGTTCGCCACCACGCCCACGGTCGAGGTGTAGGCCTGGTACTTGGACTTGTGCACCACCGAGGTCCCCACGGTGAAGACGATGTACAGGCCGTAGAAGCAGTGGGAGAGCGCGAGGATGTATACCGAGCTCCAGGCGCTGTAGAAGGGCCAGGTCGCCATGAGCTTGACGATTTCCGGCGACATCACCCCCACGGCGAAGCACAGCCCCACGGACAACAGGGTGAACAGCGTCAGCACCGCCCGGTAGACCTGCTTGGCCTCGGGCTGGTGGTACACGCTGAACATCAGCGGGCCCCAGGCGAAGATGAACGGCTGGATGAGCCCCATGCGCACGATGAGGGAGAACTTGTACGCCAGGTCGTAGAGGCCCACGTCCACGAGCGTGGGCAGGGCCCCGGCCATGACGTCGCCGGTCTTGGTGACCATCTCGCCCAGGCCCTTCTGGGCCACGAGGGCGAACTTGGTCACCGGAGCCACCAGGCGCAGGATGTAGCGGTCGGCCATGGTCAACACCCAGCCGGCCAGCCCCGCCGGAATCAGCGGCAGGCCGAAGCTCGCCAGCCGCTTGAGCTGCGTCCAGGAGAGATGCGGGCGCATGTGCCGCAGCGTGATGACCAGGAACACGGGGAGGAGCACCAGGGCGGCGTAGAACTGGGCCTGGACGATGCCCAGCGGCCCGGCCTCCAGAATCACCACGAACAGGATGTTGAACCCCATCACCAGGGCGAACCGGATGACGTTCAGGATGGAGAAGATGCCCGGCCGCTCCCTGGCCCGGATGACCGACAGCGGCACCACCCGGAGCATCACCAGTAACTGGGAGGCGGTGGCGAACTGGAAGTAGACCGTGTAGTCCCGGGTCCCGAAGAAGAGGTCGGACAGGCCGTCGGAGAAGGGGTAGGTGAGGGCGAAAATCAGGCCGCCGGCCGCGAGCTGGAAGAGGAAGGTGGTGGTGACCAGCGTGCGCCGGGACTCCTCGTCCTTCTCCTCGAAGTACACCTTGAACAGCGCGCTGTCCACCCCCATGCGCATCACGATTTCCAGCACGGTGATGTATATCATCACCATGGCCACGACGCCGTAGTCGTTGGGGGAGAGGTAGCGGGTGTAGACGGGGATTAAAAGAAAGCCCACGGCGTGGGAAATGAGCCCGCCGAGGCCGTATATGACGGTGTGCTTGAAGGTTTTCTTCAGGTGGTCGAGCAAGGAGCCATCCCGCCTGGGGCGTCGGTACCGCCAAAGGGTAGCATAAATCGGCTACACCCCGCGAGCCCTCCGCAGTCCGCGCGATTTGCCATCGATTGCCGTTGCGCCGACGTAGGTGCGGGTGTCCGCACCCGCCCGTTCCCCGCGATGACGTAGGGGCGGGTGTCCGTCCCCGCCCGTTCGAAAAGGCCGTGTGTTATCGCGGGCGGCCACAGAGGGCCGCCCCTACGGAACA
>CAYTCV010000125.1:0-4674 GCA_964436465.1 uncultured bacterium | reverse complement strand
CGCGGGCGGCCACGGAGGGCCGCCCCTACGGATTGGTTTCTAGCGTTGCCGTTTGACCCCCGCTCACCGCCGCGCTATCATCTCTCCATGGCCCGTCCCTACCGACTCCTAATCTCCGCCGGGGAAGCCTCGGGCGACCTGCACGCCGCGGGGCTTCTGCGCGCCCTGAAGGACCGGCTGCCCGGCCTGACGGCCCGGGGGCTCGGCGGGCCGCGCTTGAAAGAGTCCGGGGCGGAGCTGGACCTCGTCTACGGCGACCTGGCGCTCATCGGCATCACCGGGGTCCTGTCGAAGCTGGGGCGGATTCGGCGGGCGCTCTCCACCCTGGACCGGGCGCTCGAAGGCTGCGACGCTCTGGTGTGCGTGGACTTCGCCGGGTTCAATAAACTGCTGGCGCGGCGGGCCCGGCGGCGCGGAATCCCCGTCGTGTACTACATCTGCCCCAAGGTGTGGGCCTGGTGGCCGTGGCGGGCGGCCGGGCTGGCGCGGCTCTGCGACCTGATGCTGGTCATCTTCGATTTCGAGGAGGAGCTCTGGCGCTCGCACGGCGCGCGGGCCGTGTTCGTGGGAAACCCCGTGCCGGACTGCCTTCCCGCGCCCGGTCCCCCCGGCGATGAGAAGCGCGTCGCCCTCCTGCCGGGGAGCCGCCCCGGGGAGTTGGACAGAATCCTGCCGGTGATGCTCGGCGCGGCGGAAATATTGCAAAGGCGCGACCCCGCGCTCCGCTTCGTCCTCCCCGGCGCCACGGAGGAAATCCGGGAGCTGACGGCGGCGCGGCTCGATAAACTCGATACCTTACGCCTCGTGGAGCGGGTTTTAGGAAATTTCCACGCCGAGGTCGCACGCTGCGGCCTGGCGCTGGTGGCCTCGGGGACCGCCAGCCTCGAGGTCGCCTGCCTGGGCGTGCCCCAGGTGCTGGTTTACAAAATCGCCCTGCCGACGTACCTCTTCGGCCGGGCCGTGGTCCGCTGCCGGTGGCTCGGCCTGCCCAACCTGGTCGCGGGGAGGGGAATCGTGCCCGAGCTCCTGCAGTCGCGGCTGACGCCGACGAATCTGGCCGGGGCGGCGTGGGACCTCCTCACCGACGAGGGCCTGCGCCGGCGCCAGCGGGAGGCCGGCCTGGAGCTGCGGAGTCGATTGGGGGGCGGCGCGGCGGAGCGCGCGGCGGAGGAGATTTATCGTTTCCTGGAGGGGCGCCGTGGCTGAAAAATACGGCCACTCGCTGCGGCGCTTCTTCGGGGAGATGCTCACCCGGTGGCCCCTCATCGCCCTGGGCTGGGCGCTGAACCTCGTAGGCTCGGCCGCCGAGGGGGGGCTGCCCTGGCTGGCCGGGATGTTCATCGACCGCCTCTCCGCCCCGAATCCCGCCCTGGACCAATTCCTCTCCGTTCTGGGGCTCGGCCCGGCGGCGGCGGATTGGCTCCTCCCACTGGGCATGGCGGTTTCCCTGGCGCTCAACGCCCTGCTGGTCTTCGGCGGGAGCTACGCGATTCAGTACACCGGGCAGCGGCTGACCTACGACCTGCGCCGGCGGTTCTACGACCACCTCCTGGTCCTGGACGCGGGCTTCCACGCCCGGGCCGGCTCCAGCGACCCCCTGACGCGCCTGGTCCACGACGTGAACGGCCTGTCCGGCTCGGTCTACGCGGTGAAGGATTTCGTCACCGCCGCGGCCAGTTCCCTGGTGCTGGTGGGGCTGATTCTCATCCGGCACTGGCGACTGGCCCTGGTCACGCTCATCATCCTCCCGCCGGTCATCATCGCGCTGAACCTTCTGGGGCGGCTGGTGCGCCGGCACACGCACACCGTGCGCCGGGCGGAGAGCTCGCTGCTGTCCCGGCTGCGCCAGAGCCTGGAGTCCATGCGGGTGGTGCGGGCCTTCGGCGCGGAGGATTACGAGCGGGAGGCCCTGGAGCACCGGGTGGAGGACGCGCGGAAGAAAACCCTGAAGCGGGAGCTCACCGCCGCCGTCACCGGCCCCGTCATTCAGGCCCTCGGCATCTCCGGCGTCGTCGCCGTCATCGCCTACGGCGTCGGCCTGGTGGACGCGGGGACGATGAGCACCGGGATGCTGGTGGAGTTCGTGGGGCTGGTGGCGCTGGTGCTCAAGCCGCTGCGCACCCTGGGGCAGGCCAACTCCAACCTGCAGCGAATCGGGGCGTCGGCGGACCGGCTGTACGAGGTGCTCGACCGGGCGCCCGCCGTGTCCGACCCGCCGGAGCCGGCGACGCCGCCCCCGCCGCGGGGCGAGGTCGTTTACGAGGGGGTGGGCTTCGCCTACGCCGAGCGGCCCGTCCTGACCGACGTGTCCTTCCGCGCCGAGCCGGGCGAGACGGTGGCCCTGGTCGGGCCCTCCGGGGCGGGGAAGAGCACCCTGGTCAAGCTCCTGCCGCGCCTGTACGACCCGGACTCGGGGAGCGTCTCGCTGGACGGCCTGGACCTCCGGCGCTGGCCGCTGGCGGAGCTGCGCTCCCGGATGGCGGTGGTTCCGCAGCAGCCGCTGGTCTTTTCCGCCAGCGTGGCGGAGAACCTGCGCTACGGCGCCCCCGAGGCGACCGATGACGACCTGCGGGCGGCGCTGGAGGCGGTGGGCCTCGCGGAGAGGGTGGAGCGGCTGGCCCGCGGACTCGACGGCGGCGTGGGGCGCGACGGGGCCGCCCTCTCCGGCGGGGAGCTCCAGCGGCTGGCCATCGCCCGGGCCCTGTTGGCCGACCCGCGGGTGCTCATCCTCGACGAGGCCACCAGCTCCCTGGACGCCGAGAGCGAGCTGGCGGTGCAGCGGGCGCTGGGACGGCTCATGGCGGGGCGCACGACGCTGGTCATCGCCCACCGCCTGTCCACGGTGCGCGGCGCGAATTGCATCCTGGTCCTCGACGGGGGGCGGGTCGTCGAGCGGGGCGACCACGCGAGCCTGATGGCCGCCGGCGGCCTTTATAAAAATCTCGTCGAGCGGCAGGAGGGCCCCTGACGCGTTCCCCTATGCTATACTCCTCCCCCCTGGAGGTCGGTGTGCCCGAGCGCGAATGTCCCATCTGCGGCGGGGAAGGCTGGGTCGTCGTCCCCGACGGGTCCGGCGGCGAGGCGGTGCGCCCCTGCGAGTGCGCCGCGGCCGTGCACCGGCGGGACACGCTGGGCTCCATTCAGGTCCCCGAGCGCTACGCGCACTGCACTCTGGACAACTTCGCCGGTTCCCTCACCCGCAGCCAGAAGAAGGCCCTCGAGGTCGGCCGCCGGTACGCCGAGGAGTTCCCCGAGGTGAAGGGCGGCCTCATCTTCTCCGGGGGCTGGGGGGTGGGCAAGACCCATCTGGCGGTGGGTGTGCTGCGGGCGGTGGCCGCCCGGGGTTATCCGGGCCTCTTCGCCGATTCCCGGGAGCTCATCGGCGAAATCCGCGCGGCCTACGTGGACGACTCGCCCGTTTCCGCCCGGCGCCTGGTGGAGCGGGTCCTCTCCGTGGAGCTCCTGCTCCTGGACGACCTGGGCGCCTACCACCTCACCAGCTGGGTCCAGGACACCTTCGCCGACATCCTCACCCGGCGCTTCAACGCCTGCCTGCCCGTCATCATCACCACCAACTACCCGGACCGGGCCACCGCGTCGAACGCGGAGACGCTGTCGGACCGAATCGGTCCGCGCCTGCGCTCGCGGCTGTACGAGATGTGCCGGCACCTCCACCTTACCGGCACGGACCACCGCCAGGCCATGCTTGCCGACGCATACGACGCCGACGTGTGAGGCCGGGTTTGCGTCCGGACCCGTGTTGGGATAGAATAGGGTCGGCAAAGATGACGTAAGGCTTCCCGATTGGGGGTAACATGCGAAGACTGTGGCTTATCCTTTTGGTTCTGCCCCTGGCGCTATTCTTTTTCGCGGGCTGCACCTCGAGCACGGGCGACGGCGACGGCGACGGTGACGGCGACGGGGACGGCGACGGGACGAACGAGGACTACACCCTGGCCTGGGCCCTGGAAACGGCGGCCGACGCCATCGGCGACCTCTTCGACAATCCCGCGCCGACGGCTCTGGGCGCCGATTGCCTGTCCGACAGCGGCAAAATAATGACCGACCCCGAGGGCACCTGGTTCTTCTACATGATGGAGTCCGGCCATCCGAGCCTGGGCCGCTACCTGGTCACCGTCCACCACGACGGCTCCGTGGAGACCGACTGGATGCAGTCGAACTCCGGCGAGCTTCCGGATTACGACGACGCCGAACCCTGGCTGACCGCGGCCGTCGCCGAGGCCGAGGCCCGGGAGTGGGACGCCCACGACCACCTGTCGCTCTTCGTCTACCGCGACGAGGAGAGCGTGTGGCCCGGCGCCTCGGTCATCGCCCGAGTCATCTTCCGCGACGACGCCGGCGGGGAGATGGGGCGCATCTACCTCGACGCCGACACGATGGACATCCTCGAATAGAGTGGAAAATTTCGACGGGGCCGCCGGTGGGCGGCCCTTTTTTATGGGGGGAACATCGGCCTCAATGCGATGTTGTAGGGCGGCCCTTCTACGGGCCGCCGCGTCTTGCAATGACGTAGGGCGGGGATTTCCCTTCGGGCCCATATAACCTTCGGTCGCAGTTATGCCTTCGGCCGCAGATACCTATCCCCGCCCGCGGGCCGGCCTGAACGGCTCGCCGTCGGTCGGCCCCTACGACGTAAATGCGGGATTAGCACCT
>CAYTCV010000124.1:0-4784 GCA_964436465.1 uncultured bacterium | reverse complement strand
CCGGCCTAGATGCGAATCACCCGCCGCCCCTCGACGCGGTATTTTCCGGAAAGCACCAGCCCCGCGGCCTCGGGATAGAGCTTATGCTCCTCGACCAGGATGCGCGCGGCCAGCGTCTCCGGGGTATCATCGTCGGCAATCGGCACCACGCGCTGGGCTACGATGGCCCCGCCGTCCAGGCTCGAATCCACGAAGTGCACGGTGCAGCCGGAAAACTTCACCCCGTACTCCAGGGCCTGGCGCTGAACCTCCAGTCCGGGGAAGCTGGGCAGGAGGCTGGGGTGGATGTTGAGGATGCGGCCGGCGAAGGGCTCCAGGAGCGGCGCTTTCACCACGCGCATGAAGCCGGCCAGGCAGATTAAATCGACCCCCGCCTCGCGGAAAGCGTCGGCGTAAGCCTTTGCGTCGTCGCCGTCCAGCTTGGTGCGGAACTTCTCCGGCACCATCGGCCGGGCGGTCACCCCCAGGGCGCGGGCCTTCTCCAACCCCGCGGCGTCGGGCGTATCGGAGAGGACCAGTGCCACTTCGGCGTCCAGCCGCCCATCACGGCAGGCCTCGGCCAGCGCGACCATGTTGCTGCCGCGACCGCTTATCATGATTCCGATTTTCTTGCCTGACAACGCCAACCTCCGGAAACGGCCGAACTTGACCCGTCGGGGAGAGGAGTCTACAATACCCGCCGTCGCCCTTCAGGTCAAGGTCCAATGAGCCCCATTCTAACCGCCGACGGACTGCTCGCCCTCTGGGAGGCCGATGGGAGACCGCACAAGGTGGTCTTCACCAACGGCTGCTTCGACCTGCTGCACCCCGGCCACGTGCGGTATCTCGCCGCGGCGCGGGCGCTGGGCGACTGCCTGGTCGTGGGCCTGAACGACGATGCGGGGACGCGGCGCCTGAAGGGGCCCTCCCGGCCGTACCTGGCCCTCGCGGTGCGCGCCGAGCTCCTGGCGGCCCTAGAAGCGGTGGATTACGTGGTCCCCTTTGCCGAAGACACGCCGCTCGCGCTCATCGAGGGTCTGCGCCCCGACGTCCTGGTCAAGGGCGGCGACTACAAAAAAGGGGAAATCGTAGGCGCCCGGGAGGTCGAGTCCCGGGGCGGGCGGGTGGTCGTGCTGCCCCTGGAGGAGGATTACTCCTCGACCGCCATGGCCCTGGCCGTCGCCGACGCCGTGGACGTGGAGAGGAATCCGGCCGGACCTGATGCCTGCCGGCCCTACGGTCCGGGGCAGGGGGAGGAAGCCTCCGAGCTGAAGGCCGAGAGGGACGGGAAAATCCGCCGTCAGGCCGGGGAGGACGGGCCGTGAAGTCCCCGCGGACGCTGTGCGTCATCCCCGCCCGCTACGCGAGCACCCGCCTGCCGGGCAAGCCGTTGAAGAACCTGGGCGGCCGGCCGCTGGTCCTCCACACCGTCGAGCGGGCCGAGGCCGCGGCCAGCGTTGACTGGACCGTGGTGGCCACGGATGACGAGCGCATCGCCCGCGTGGTCCGCGAGGCCGGCCACGACGCCGTGCTGACGCCGGAGTTGCCCTCGGGCACCCACCGCGCGGCCCACGTCGCCCGGAAAATCAACTGCCGCTTCATTCTCAACCTCCAGGGCGACGAGCCGTTCATGGACCCGAACCTCTTGAACGCCCTGGTCGCCCGCCTGGCGCAGGGGGACGCCGCCGTCGTCACGGCGGTGCACGAATCCGCCGACCCCGACCTCTACCGGGACCCGAACTGCGTCAAGGCGGTCCTGGACGCATCGGGCAACGCGCTCTACTTCAGCCGCTCCCCCGTGCCCTTCGACAGGACCGGCACAGATTCACGCTTCTACCGCCACGTGGGGCTGTACGGCTTCACCCGGGAGGCTCTCCTGGCGGCCGTGGAGCTGCCCGAGGGGGACCTCGAACGCCGGGAGGGGCTGGAGCAGCTCCGCTGGCTCGAGGCGGGGATGAAAATCGCCTGCATCCGCACCGACTGGAACGGCATCGGCGTGGATACGCCCGACGACCTGCGCCGGGCGGAGATTTTCCGGGAAAATCAAACGAGGGACGACGATGCCCGATAACCACTCGATGCACCCGCACCTCCCCGACGTGGCCAACGACGAGCCCCAGTTCGACATCCCGCTCGACAAGGTCGGCGTCAAGCACATCCTCTACCCCATCACGGTCCTGGACCGGCACGACCGGTGGCAGTCCACCGTGGCGCGGGTCAACATGTACGTGGACCTGCCCCAGGAGTTCCGCGGCACGCACATGAGCCGCTTCATCGCGATTCTGAACCGCTTCCGGGGCCGCATCAGCCTCGAAACCATCCGCCAAATCGTCAAGGTCACCCGGGCGGAGTTCCAGGCCCGGTCGGCGCACCTGGAGCTCCGCTTCCCGTACTTCATCGAGAAACGGGCCCCGGTATCCGGCGAGCCGTCGCTGATGGAGTACCGCGCCGGATTCCACGCCTTCGCCCTGGGCGACGACTTCGACATCCAGCTCGAGGTCTCGGTGCCGGTGATGAGCCTGTGCCCCTGCTCGAAGGAAATCTCCGACCGGGGCGCCCACAACCAGCGTTCCATCGTCCGGATGCGCATCAAGACCGACAACCGGCTGGTCTGGATAGAAGAGTTGGTGGCGATTGCCGAGGCGGCCGCCAGCTCACCCCTCTACTCGCTCCTCAAGCGCGAGGACGAGAAGGCGGTCACCGAGGCGGCCTACGACAACCCCCGCTTCGTCGAGGACATCGTCCGGACGGTGGCCGACGCCCTGTCGGCCGACCCCCGCGTCACGGCCTACCGCGTGGAGTGCGAGAACTTCGAGAGCATCCACAACCACAGCGCCTACGCCGCCATTTCGAAGGGCCTCTGAACCCCGTTGATATCTTGACCGTTTTAGTATATTATAAAGCGAGACACACACCGGGGAAGGAATGATGGACGAGGAAAAAATTTCGCCCCGCGATAAACAGCGCAAGGGCGAGGACGAAAAGCAGTGGAAGATGCGGGTGGCCGTCAACCGCGCCCTGGACCGAATCCGGCACAAGCTCCTGGTCTTCAGCGGGAAGGGCGGCGTCGGCAAGTCCACCGTGGCGGCGAACCTGGCCGTAACCCTCGGCCTGGCGGGGCACCGCGTCGGCCTCTTGGACATAGATTTCCACGGCCCCTCCATCCCCGCCCTCATGGGCCTGGGCGGAAGGCTCCTGGACGTGGACGGCGACCGGGCGGTCCCCATCGTCGGGCCGGGCGGGGTGAAGGTCGTCTCCATCGGCCTCTTGATTCCCGACGCCGACCAGGCCATGATTTGGCGCGGGCCGCTGAAGATGGGCGTCATCAACCAGCTCATCGGCAACACCCGTTGGGGGGAGGACGAAGGAGCTGAGTACGACCTCGACTGGCTCATCATCGACTCGCCCCCCGGGACCGGCGACGAGCCTCTCTCCATCGCCCAGACCGTCATCGGGGCCCGGGGGCTCCTGGTGACCACGCCCCAGTTGCTCTCCACCGACGACGTGCGCCGGAGCATCGGCTTCGCCCGCAAGGTCGGCATGACCGTCGTCGGGGTCCTCGAGAACATGGCCGGGCTCGTCTGCCCCCACTGCGGAGGGAACATCGACCTCTTCAAGCGCGGCGGCGGCGAGAAGCTGGCCGGCGAGCTGGACGTGCCCTTCCTCGGCAGCGTGCCGCTGGACCCCAAGGCGGTCGAGGTGGGCGACACCGGCAAGCCGATGGTGCTCAGTCTGCCCGATTCTCCGGCCACCAAGGCGCTCCTGGCCGCGTTCAAGCCGATTCTGGATATGGCCTAGCCGGGGCAGCCTCCATCTTCAACGATAAAAAACCTCCCGCGGGAGGTTTTTTTAACTGACATTGACGGTGTAAAACTCGTAGGGGCCGACCGACGGCACACCGTTTAAGTCGGCCCGCTTATACGTCGGCGTAATCAGCGTCGAGGAGCGGGGAGGTCACCGGCTCAAGGCTTTAACCGCGCCCCAGGAGGTCTCGGTCACCGTCGAGGGCGTCCACTCGCCGTAAACACCGAAGAAGCCGTCGTACCCAATGTCAAAACCATTGTAGCGGAAGTTACCATCGTTGGCTACGGCCCAGTCGAACTCCTCTTCGACGGAGTAAATCTCGACCCAGTAGGTCCCGGCGTCCAGCGCCAGCGTATCCGGGAGCGCGAGGTCGAGCCTTTTAATCTGGTAATCGACCATGGTGAGCTCGCCTGTAACGGTGGCGGAATACAGCGGAAGTTCCGGCCAGTCCCACCAGTTTTGAAAAATGACTACCAGGAAATCGCACTCCCAGACAAGACTTGCGCCCCAGCAGGTGATAGATTCGATTGAGGCGTCCTCATCCAGCGTAAAATCGTCCATGCACTCGTAATCGCCCCAGGATGTGACCACCCTTTCATAGCTGTCGCTATCGTAGGGGTTCTCCCAGAGCGTCTCGGCGGCGGCGAGGGCGGCGGCGATTAACATGATGACTAAAGTCTTCTTCATCGTGACCCCTCTCGATTTTGCTCGTAGGGGCGGGGCTCTGTCCCCGCCCGCGGGCGACCGCAGAGGGTCGCCCCTACGAGGTTCCGTCACGATTAGTATAGACCATTCCCGCCGTCAGCAACACCATAATCCAGGGCCGGTCTAGCCCTTCTTCGAACCCCCGTCCGATTTTTTTCTCTTCAGCGAAAACGACCGCTGGTCCTCCTCGGTCACCAGGCGCCCGCCGGAGAAGGCCAGCGTATACAGGCGGCTCACCCCCGCCTCCACCATCGTGACCCCCACCAGCGTGTCCGCCGCCTCCATGGTGCGGCGGT
>CAYTCV010000123.1:2834-4872 GCA_964436465.1 uncultured bacterium | reverse complement strand
CTTCATCGGCAGGATTATACTCATTTACTATCCTATCGTCGAATTCAATATAACCACCAGCTATGCGATTGTTTTTACGCAAGTTAAGTAATTCCACTATATTAATTTCTTTTCTAAATAATAAACAAATACATTTATTTGGTGGACCTTTTATTTCACCCGTCGCTAACTTCCTATATATTCGATATCGAAAAACGCCGCTTCTGATAATGTTCAGCGCCATCTATTAACTAAACCATCCTCACTCCACCGCGGAGGAGAACTGCTTCAGCGAGCCCGGGGTCATGTGGGAGACGGTGTCGCCGAGTTTCTTCAGAATCATCTCCACCGCCGAGACGGGCAGGAACCGGCAGCAGGCCGCCAGCGGCCGGGGCAGTTTCTCGAAGACCGGCCGCGTGACCTCGGACACCACTCTCGCCCACCGGTCGTCAGGCGCGACGAGGTAGATGGGCGCGTTGAACGCCCGCCGGTGATTCACCAGGTCCGCCAGGCGCAGGAGGTCCTCGGCGAATCCCCCGTCCGGCTCCACCTCGAAGACGGCCGCGACCTTTTTCCCGTAGAACCAGACCACGTCGACTTCGGCCAGCAGGCGGTCGGTGAACTCGTCGAAATGCACCGGGAGCTCGTCCAGGACTCGTTCCAGCTTCTTGAACTCCTTGGTACGGCGGAGGCTCATCACCTCGGCCCCCCCGGCCCAGACGCCGAGGCCCATCCGGTCGCCCAGTTCCAGGAGCGCGAGGCGGATGCCGCCGGGGCTCGCCGTCCGGCGCTTCTGTTCCGCCTCGGCGAAGAGCTTCGCCAGCGACTCCCGCTCCTCGTCCTGGGCCTCGTAGGCGGCGAAGTAGAGGAAGAAGTCCACGTCGTAGAGGGTCCGGAATACGGGCTCCACCTCGTTGAGCCGCTCGCGCAGCCGGTCGATTTCCGCGCAGTAGGCGACGTACTCGGCGCCGGTAATCTGCCCGTGGGTCACCAGGGGCAGCTCCTCGGCCCGGAGGCGGAAGAGGCCCTTGCGGCTGGAAATGGTGCGCACGGCATACTTCTCCGGCTCGCTCACCGACAGGAGCTCGGAGATGGCCGCCGTGTCGAACTGGATGGGTGAACCGAACAGGCGGTCGTAGCGCAGGGCGATGTCGTCGGTCCCGTACAACAGGTCGTGGAGCTGTTCTTTGACCTGGGGCAGCCCGACGGCGAGGGCGCTTTCCAGGATGTAGTCCGCGTTGCGCCAGAAGCGGAAGGACCACAGGGTGCCGATGAGGGCCTGGAGGCCGGTCTCGTCGAGGCGGGTCAGACGGTCCTTCTTGACCAGGGAGCGGACGAGGCGGAGGTGGGTCTCGCGGCTGTCGTGGAGGCCGGGGCGGTGCACGTCGGCCACCCGGAGGAACTGCTCCAGGAGGCGCTTGAGCCGGGCGGAACTGAGCTTTACCAGCGAGCTCACGTCAGGCTTTCCGGTTAAGAGAGTCCACCACGCCGACGATGACCTGGCGGGTGGGGATGTCGTCGCGGCCCAGGACCTGCCGCGCGGCGTTCCCCTCGTTCTGGACGATGACCAGGTCGCCGGGCCCCGCGTGGACGGTGTCCACGGCGACCAGCTCCGGCCCGCCGTTCTCCGGCTTCACGCGCAGGAGGCGGCAGCCGGTGAGGGTCGGATGCTTGAGGGAGCAAAAAACGTTCCCGGTGACGCGGGCCAGAATCATTTATCTTCCCCTCGCCCCTCTGGGGAAAGGGTTAGGGTGAGGGGCGATTGCCCGTTGGCTGAAAGGTCGGGACCATAAAAAACTCAATCCTCTTCCCAGGACTGCTCGTCGAGGACGCCGACCACGGCCAGGTCCACCGGGGCGAAGTTTTTGCCTTCGGGCATGGCCAGGGACGCCTCGCGGCCGTCGGCCAGCAGGACCTCGTCGCCGACGCCGGCCTCGACGACTTCCACGGCCACCTCCTCGCGGTCGGCCAGGCGGCCGTCGGGACCGCGGCGCCGCACCAGCGCCAGCCGGACGCCCTCCAGGACCTCCACCCGGCGCGTGGCCCACACGCTGCCCGT
>CAYTCV010000123.1:0-2734 GCA_964436465.1 uncultured bacterium | reverse complement strand
CGGAAGACGACGCGGCCGTCGCTTTCGATGGAGTCCACTATGCCGCAGACGACGGCGTCCACGGGGCGGTTGCGGGTGGGCTCGGTCTGGCGCGCCGATGAGCCCCGGGCGATGAAGCACAGTTCCCCCCGCCCGGCCCCCACGGCGTCCACGCAGACCAGCTCGTCCCCCGTGGGCTTCCCGTCGGCTCCGGCCGGCCGGCATAGCAGGAGCTTGAAGCCGGTGAGCCCCGCGTCCTTGACCGTGGAGACCACGTTGCCCGTAACGAGAACCAGGTCCATCGCCACCCCAGCCTTGGATTTTTGACGTTTTTAGTTTAGCCCCTGACGGGGCGTTGAGTCAAGCGGCGCGGGCACGGGCGAAACTGGCCGTCGGCCGGGCGGACGTGGTATCATCGGCCCATGCTGCGACCGGTAAAAATAGTCATCATTCTCGCCGTCCTGGGCGCCCTCATCGGGTGCGGGCGGAAGGCCACGCCCCCCGGCGACCGGGCCCTCGAAGGCGGCATGCCGCCCCGGATGGTCTTCTTCCGTCTCCTCGACAGCCGACACATCCAGCTCGAGTTCGACCGCGCCCTGGACCCCGCGCCGCTGAAGGACACGGGCAACTTCATCCTCACGGGCGCCGGGGCCGCCGAGGTCGTCCTGGCCAAGCTGGACCAGGCCACCGGGCGGCGGCTGGTGCTGGACGTGGAGGGCCTGGAGCCGGGGGGGGCCTACACCCTTTTGACCCGCAACCTGCTCTCGCTCGAAGGGCTTCCCCTGGAGCCGCTGGAGCGGGAGTTCATCGCCGACGCGCCCGACGACGCGACACCGCCCCAGTCGGTCTCCACCTTCCCCGACGAGCGGGCCTCGAACCGACCGGCGGTCTACGCCTGGTTCTCCGAGGCGGTGCGCCTCGGGCCGGACGCGTCCGCCTCCCTGGCCGAAATCCTGCCCGCCGCCGAGCCGCCGACCCCGGCGGAGGGGGAAATTTTGCCGGAAACCGCCGCACCGGTGGAGGAGACCGCGCTCGGTCCCGCGACGGCCCTGACAGCCCGCGCGGAGGGGGATAGAGTGTTCCTGACCCTCCCCGCGCCGCTCGTCCAGGGGACGCGCTACCGGGTGACCCTCGACGGCGTGGTGGACCTGGGCGGCAACGCCACCGACGAGCCGGTGACGTGGAGCTTCGGCGTCACCCCGGCGGAGGAGGGCTACACCCTGGCGGGGGAGGTCGTCTGCGCCGACGGCACGCCGCTCCCGCCGGACCTGCAGGTGGCGGTCTCCAAGGACCCCGCCGGTGAGTTGCCGCTGGCCCGGGCGGTCCCCGACGCGGGGCGGTTCGAGATTCGGGGGCTCACCCCGACGGACGCCCGGAGCTCGCCCTACGTGGTTGCGGCCAGCGCCGCCGGGGGTTGGCGCTTCGAGGGCGCCTACGACGAGGACTCGGATGGGGCCGCCGACCGCCTGGGCGCCGCCGACGCCGGAGAGCTGAAGAATATCCGGCTGACGTTGCGCCGCCGCGACGTCCAGGGGCCCGAGCTGGGGCTGGAACGGACCGGTGAGTCCACCGGGGCCGCCGCGGGCGTGACCGCGACCGCCGTGGACGACACCGGGACGGCGCTGGTGGAGGCCTTCCAGGGTACGCCGGGCAACGACGGCGCGGGGACGGCGTTCACCGTGCCCCCCTGGCTGGGGCTGCCCGGCGACCGCCGCCTCACCGCCTGCCTGGCCGTGCCCACCGCCGACTGGGGGCCGGGGGAGACGCGCACCCTCTACGTCCACGCCCGGGACACCCTCGGGAACTGGAGCGGATTCTCGACCATCGAGCTCACTAAAGGCGCCGAGGAGCAGGCGCTGACCGGGAAGGCGGTTTACCAAGGCGAGCCGGTGGAGGGGGCCGCCGTCGCCCTGGTCGCCGACCCACTCGGGAGGCCGCTGGCCTTCGACACGACCGACCCGTACGGCCGTTACACCCTGCCGGACCTCCCGGGGGGCGCGGAAATAATCGTCTGGAAGGCGGGTGAGGGGCTGCTCCTCGGCCGGGGCGGAACCGAGCGGACGGGGGAGGACGTGCCGGTGGTGGAGCTGGAGCCCTGGCCGGTGATTACGCACGCCGCCTGCTCCCTGGTCCGCTACGCGCCCACCGCGGGGCTGGCGCTGCCCGGCGACCACCTCCGCGTCGAGGCGCGGGTGGAGACCCCCACCGTTGAAGGCCGGGGCTGGACCTACGCCCTCGAGCTCGGCGAGGCGACCCACCCGGTGGGGCCGCCCCTGGCCGGTAATATTCTCTCCTACCTGGACCGGGCCTCGGTCGAGCTCCCGGCGGACACCGCGCCGCGCCTGCTGGTAACGCCGGTGGACGCCGAAACCGGAGAACCGGTCGGCAAACCGTTCCCCTGGCGTTCGAGCGACATGGACCTGGCCGAGCTGCCCTTCACCGCGGTCGCCGCCGTGGATGAGGGAACCACCATAAAAATAAGCTGGGAGCCGCTCTACGGCGTCGCCGGGTACTACGTGGCCGTGGTGCCGATTAAAAATTTCGACGCCGAGGCCCTGCCGGACGACGGCGTCTGGCGGACCTATCCCGACCTGGTGCGCACCGGGGAGCTGACGGTTCCCGAGGGGGATTTGGCCGAGTACTGGGGCGTTCCGGGCGGGACGCGTTACGTGGTGGCGGTGTGCGCGGTGTGGCAGGACGGGGGCGACCGGAGCTGGAGCTTCGGCGAGCTGGTGCACCCGTAGAATGTCCCCTC
>CAYTCV010000122.1:0-4935 GCA_964436465.1 uncultured bacterium | reverse complement strand
CTCGTAGCCCTTCCCCTCCACGATGGCCGCGATGAGGACGCCGACCCAGGAGAGGAAGAACCCCAGCAGGAACCCGCCGAAACCCATGCCCTTGGAGCGGCCGACCATCGCGCCGATAATCATCGGCAGAATCCAGCCCAGGAATAAAATGGGCGCCCAGAAGAACCAAGCCAATCCCCAGAACATGCGTCCCCCTTTTTAAAAGATGAGCGAAAGCGCCACGGCGTGGGACGCCCCGGCGCCGAGGGGGTCGGTGCGGAAGGCGTAGTCCACGCGCAGCTCCGCGCCCTCGAACAGCCCCGCGATGATGCTGCCGCCGGCGGAGATTTCTCCCGTTTCGAGGTTGCCGGTCTCGTAGCCCGCGCGGACCGCCAGGGCGGGCACGGGCCAGTACTCGGCGCCCAGGCGCCACTCCGGCCGCGTGCTGTCCGTGGTGACGAAATCCGCCTCGAACTTAAGCCAGCCGTCCAGGTCGTAGCCTATTCCCGCCGCGTACTCCACGGGCAGGGCCTCCTCGGTGGCGGCGGCGGTCTTCCACTTGTAGCTGCCGATGATGTTGCGGGCCGTAATTCCGACGGCCAGCCCGGCCCAGGGCCGCACCTGCGCCCCCAGGTCCACCGCCCCGCCCTCGGCGGTCTTCTCGGCCACGGAGGTGAACATGGCCCGCGCCGTCAGACCCACCCCGAGCCACTCCACCGGCCGGACCCCGAAGGCGAAGTTGACGATGTGCTCGTCGTAGGAGAACTCGCCGGTGCGGTTGCCGCCGGTATCGCGGCCGTCGAAGCCGCCGACGCGCAGGTAGTACCAGGCCGCTTCCAACGTGGCCCGGGTGTCGGGAAACGGCAGGGGGTAGACGAAGCCCGCGCTGGACTGGGTCCGGTCCAGGGACAGGTTGCGGTGGAACAGGAGCCCCTGGATGTCGAGGGCGAAGGCCAGCCCGGCGGGGTTGTAGCCCGCGGCCTCGGCGTCCTCCACCAGGGCGACCCCCACGCGGCCCATGCCCAGGGTCCTCACGCCCCAGCCCAGCCGGAGCACCGCTCCCGGGCGGCCCCCGCCGTCGTAGTCCGCCGCGAGACAGGCGAGGCTCATCAACAATACCAGGGCGACGATTTTTCTCATGTCGGCCACCTCATTCCACCACGGCGATTTTGCCCACGAAGGCCCGCTCGCCGTTGGCTTTAATCACGTAGTAATAGACCCCGTTGGCCACCCGGCGCCCCGAGGCGTCGGTGCCGTCCCAGACGTCCTTCTGGTACTCGAAGCCGCCCTGGTACACCTCGTTTTTCACGATGTTTTTCACGTGGCGCCCCTCGAGGTCGTAGATGTCGATGTCCACCACCGCGTCGTGGGTCAGGGGGTCGCCGGAGACGCTGAAGCGGATGGTGCAGGCGCCGTGGCCCAGCGGCGAGAAGGGGTTGGGGAAGGCGTAGGCGATGGGCTCGTCCACGAAGCCGGAGCGCGGCTGGAAGTCTATGATGTCGAAGGAGGCGCCGCCGTCGCGCGAGACCTGCAGCCCCAACGGCGTCCCGACCCAAATCGTCGTATTGTCCACCGTGGAGACGGAGTAGAGGTTGTTGGTGTAGAGCCCGCGGCCGGTGATGGTCTCCCAGGTGCCGTTGGGGAGGCGGTGGGATAGTCCGCCGGCCTGGCCCGGGCCGTTGTAGGCGGTGGCCAACCACAGATGGCCGTCGGCGGAGGGCTCAATCCAGAAGATGGCGTTGGAGTTCAGCCCCGGCGTGGTCTCCGCGGCGAATTTGGTCCAGTTCCAGCCGTACTCCCCCCGGCGCACCAGCCACAGGCCGTACCATTCGCCCTGCGCGCCGGTGACGGTCCCGACCCAGACCCAGGGCCCGTCCTCCTTCTCCTGGACCTCGACGAAGCCCACCACCTGGCTGGAGTACACGCCCAGGTCGGGCACGCCCCACATGGTCCAGGTCTCGCCCGAGTCCTCGGAGATGGCCAGGCCCGCGCCGGTGCCGGCGAAGAGGTACTCCTCGGTGCGCGCCACGGCGAAGACGTTATCGCCGAACTGCACGTCGCTGGGGACACTCGTGCGCCAGGAGTCGCCGTCGTCGTGGGAAATCGCCACCCCGCCGGACCAGCACCCGGCCCAGATGTTCCCCTCCCCGTCGGATTCGGTGTCCCACACGGCGTCGTTGCCCAGGCCGTCCGCGGTGGTCCAGGTGTCCCAGGTCCGGCCGCCGTCGCGGGTCCGGGCCAGCCCCGCCCCCACCAGCGGGTCCAGCCCGCTCTCCCGGGGGAAGAAGCAGCCCAGGTACACGTCGCCTTCGGGGGCGACGCGCACCGTGCCCACGTCGGAGGCCGAGCCGGGCAGTCCGTCGTCGTAGCCGTAGGCGCTCCACGTTTCGCCGGAGTCCGTGGACTCGCCGAAGTTCTTCAGCGTGCCGAGCCAAACCACGGACGACGTGTCGTCGACGGCCACGACGGTGTTGTCCAGGCTGTCCTCGGGGGGCGGAATCGTCGGGTAGGCGCTGCGCTGGAGCGGCTCGCGGCCGACGGCGAGCGTCGCCAGGGCCGCCAGGATGACCAGGCTTCTGTGCATGGGGGTCCTTTCGGGGGTCTCGGACGGCGCGATTATAGGCCACGCCGGTCGGCGGCGCAAGGTCCGGCCCCCGCGTCGGACTGAACCGCGCAGGTTGACGCGGCGCGCCATCCTGCGCCGGAATTACCGCACAAGGTGTGGTATAATTTGCAGGCAGTAACACCCTCCCCGAGGTTTTCATGGCCGACTCACCGAAGCGTCTCGCGCTCCCCTTCCGCTGGGGCCTGCGCCTGGTGGTCATCGTCGGGCTGCTGGTCCTGTTCTGGCTGGCCGCCGGGCTCCAGCGCGTCCCCTACTACCGCGACTTCGACCACCGCGTCGTCGTCCTCGGCTTCGACGGCGTGGATTCGGACCTCTTGGAAAAGTGGATGGCCACCGAGGACCCCGAGAATCCCGGCCAGTCGCTTTTGCCCAACCTGACGGCCCTGGCCGCCCGGGGGACCTACAGCCCGTTGATGCCCACCATCCCGGCCCAGAGCCCGGTGAGCTGGTCCAGCTTCGCCACCGGCGCCAACCCCGGCAAGCACGGCATCTTCGATTTCCTCCTGCGCGACCCCAAGACCTACACCCCCGTCTTCTCCATGCTCGATTCCAGCGAGGCCCAGTTCCTGTGGGACCTCATCCCGACGACGATGCCCAAGGTGTGGTGCCGGCGGCAGGGAACGGCCTTCTGGGACGTGGCCAGCGCCGCCGACGTGCATCAGGTCCTGATGCAGATTCCGGTGACCTTCCCCTGCCCGTGCGCCACGGGTGAGGTGCTTTCGGGCCTCGGGGTGCCCGACGTGCGGGCCACCATGGGGACCTTCTTCTACTGGGCCGAGGACCTGCCGCCGGGCGTCGAGGAGAACACCGAGTTCGGCGGGAAGCTCTTCCACCTCACCCTGGAGCGCGACGGCTCCTTCGAGCTGCCCGTCGAGGGCCCGCGCAACCCCGTCATCCGCGACAACAAGCGCGAGCTGCGCGAGGAGGCCCTGGTCCGGCAGCTCACCCCCGACGAGCTGGCCTACCTGGACACCCCCGAGGAAATCGTGGTCACCGTCCGGGGGCGCCTGTTGGACGACGGCTCGGTGAGCCTCAACATCGGCGACCGGAACATCGTGCTCAAACAAAACGAGTGGAGCGACTTCGTCGACTTCGATTTCAAAGTGAACGCGCTCATCACGGTGGACGGCATAAGCCAGTTCAAGCTCTTGTCCACGGACCCGCTCCGCGTCTACCTGCACCCCGTCAACTTCGACCCGCGCAACCCGGCCTTCCCCATCTCCTGCCCGGAGTGCCTGTCGGCCGAGGTGGCCCAGGACGTCGGTCTGTACTACACCCAGGGGTGGGCCATCGACACCTGGGCGATTTCCGAGGACCGCATAGGCGAGGACACCTTCATGGAGAACCTGTGGAAGGTGGCCGACGACCGCTTCCGCATCACCCGGTACCTCTACGAGAAGAACCACCCGGAGCTGACCGTGGCGGTCTTCCAGTGCACGGACCGGGTGCAGCACATGATGTGGCGCCTGCTGGACACCGACCACCCCATGTACTCGGCCGACCTGGAGAAGCTCTACGGCCGGGCCGTCTTCGAGGTCTACAAGTGGATGGACGGCGTGGTGGGTTGGTTCACCGAGCACATGGACCCCGACGACGTTCTCATCGTCATGAGCGACCACGGGTTCGGCTCCTACCGCCGCGACGTGAACCTGAACAACTGGCTCATCGAGAACGGCTACCTGGTGCTCAAGGAGGGCTACCAGACCGAGGAGCACAGCCTGGAGGACCTCTTCGGCCAGGGGGGGCTCTTCTTCGCCGGGGTGGACTGGAGCAAGTCCGTGGCCTACGCCCTGGGGCTGGGGGAGATTTACATCAACCTCGAGGGGCGCGAGGCCAAGGGCATCGTGTCTCCGGGCGGGGAGTACGACCGGCTGGTGGACGAGATTTCCCGCAAGCTCCTGCTGCTGGTGGACACCAACCCGCCCCACGGTCCGCGGCCCAAGGAGGAGGGCGACCGCGTCTATAGCCCCGACGACCCGAACCGTCCCGACTCGGTCCCGGTGGTGCGCAACGTGTACCGTGG
The DNA here is from genome assembly GCA_964436465.1 of uncultured bacterium. GTDB lineage: Bacteria > RBG-13-66-14 > RBG-13-66-14 > RBG-13-66-14 > RBG-13-66-14 > RBG-13-66-14. The sequence continues at coordinate 307 of CAYTCV010000122.1, read as the reverse complement.
CGACGTCATCTACCACGGCGACGCCATGGAGTACTTCCCGGACATCCTGGTCGGGTTCTACGAGGGGTACCGGGTGAGCTGGCAGTGCTCGCTGGGGGGCATCGAGCCGGCGGTGCTGCGGGACCAGCGGAAGAAGTGGTCCGCCGACCACTGCTCGCTGGACCCGGGCATCGTGACGGGGGTGTTCTTAACCAACCAGCCGTGGAAGCTGGCGAAGATGCCGGAAATCATCGACCTGGCGCCGACGATTCTGGAGCTTCTGGGGCTCGCGCCGTTGCCGGAGATGGACGGCGTGTCGCTGATTCCG
>CAYTCV010000121.1:3520-4948 GCA_964436465.1 uncultured bacterium | reverse complement strand
GCCCTCCCCCCAAAGGGGGGAGGGGACCATCGCACCCCCCTCCCAGCCCTCCCCCCAGAGGGGGGAAGGAGCATCGCACCCCTCACCCCGGCCCGTCGGCGCTATTGCATCGGTGTAGGGCGGCCCCGTAGGACGAGTCCTCTACGGGCCGCCGCTTTACGTTCCCTGTAGCCCTCTCCCTAAAAGGGAGAGGGGACATCTCACTCCGCCGCGGGGCCCCAGGTGGGTACCACGCAGCCGTTCCAGGTCACCCGGTACACGTCGCCCGTCGCCCGGTCGAAGGCGAAGATGTCGGTGTAGGTGTCGTCGTAGATGATGGTCTCGCCGTCGCCGGTGAAGCAGGGGAAGCGCTTGGCGCCGCCGTCGTAGGTCAGGCGCTCGGTGTTTTCGCCGTCCGGGTCCATGAGGAAGAGGTCCCCGCCCGTGTCTTCCTGGCGGACAAAAACAATCTTATCCCCGTCGGGGGACCATTCGGGGTTGGCCCCCGCGCTGATGCGCGTCGGCTCCTCGTCGTCCAGCCCCATGACGTACACCTCGTAGCCGCCGGTGTAGGACGTGCGCATGGAGTCGAAGGCAATGCTGCGGCCGTCGGGGCTCCAGGCGGGGTAGGCGTCCACGGCGGGGTCGTTCGTCAGGCGCGCGGTCTCGCCGGAGTCGAGCTCGACGGCGTAGATTTCCCAGTTGCCGTCGCGGAAAGAGTGGAAGGCGATGCGCTCCCCGTCGGGGTCCCAGCTCGGGGCGTCGTCGTCCACCGCGTTGTCGGTGACCTGCGTCGTCTCGCCGGTGTCCAGGTCCATGACGTAGATTTCGAGGTCGCCGTCGCGGCGGGAGCTGAAGGCCAGCCGCCGCCCGTCGTGGGAAATCGCCGACTGCCAGCTCAGCCCGTCGTCGGTCAGCCGCCGCCCGACGCCGGTGGCCAGGTCGAGATAGTGGATGTCCCCGGCGAGGTGGAAGACGATGGCGCCGGCGCCGGAGTAGCCCAGGAGGTACTCGTTGGGCGTCTTGCGGAGCTGGGAGCGCAGGACGCCGGCGGCGTCGGCCAGGGACTCCACCAGCCCCCGGACCTTGGCCGGAATCCAGCCCTCGTAGCCCGCCGTGTCCGAGACGCCCAGCAGCACCTCGCCCGTCTTCACGTCCACCACCCGGAGCTGGATGGTGAAGGCGCCGTCGATTTCGGTGACGCTGCCCAGGGCGATGAGGTCCGCCCCGGCCAGGTGGCCCACCTCCACGGCGTCGGTCTCATCCACGAGGCCGGAGAGCGCCAGGGCCTGCTCCTCGGCTATGCGGGCGAGCTGGGCCCGCTCGATGACGCGCAGGCCCTCGATGCCGACGATTCCGGCCCGCACCAGCTCCGACACGCCGCGCGCCAGGCCGGGGTCGCAGTTCACGGCCTCGAAGTCCACGACGGCGATGGCGGGCTCATCGGCG
>CAYTCV010000121.1:0-3420 GCA_964436465.1 uncultured bacterium | reverse complement strand
CGGCCGAGGAGCGCCGCGGCGCAGCCCTTTTCCTTGAAAAACTCCACCGCCGCCGCCCCCGCGCCCGGCCGGACGGTCAGGACGTAAGCCGGTGCCTCGTTGAACAGCAGCGCCGCCGGGTCCAGGTCGCCGTCGATTCCACTTAAATCCGCCTCCAGACCCACACCCGCCGAAAGGTACGTCCCCAGGGCGACCTCCGCCAGGCAGGGCGCCAGGCCGCCGTCGGAAACGTCGTGGCAGGCCAGGGCTTTTCCAGAACCGACGAACTCCACGATGGCGGCCAGCTCGGTGCGCCAGCGGTCGAATTCCGCCGGGGGCGGCATGCCGCCGCAGTCGCCGTAAACCGTTTCGTAGTAGAGACTCCCGCCCAGCTCGGGCCGTCTTTTTCCGACGAAGACGATTTCCTCGCCGGACCCCAGGGCGCACTGGCCCGTGGCGTTCCGCGCGTCGGGAATGACCCCCACGCAGGCGATGACGGGCGAGGGCGGCACGGCCCGCCCCTGGGCCGACTGGTTGTAGAAGCTGACGTTGCCGGAGACCACGGGCAGGGGCGCGCCGGGATGGCCGACCAGCCCCAGTCCCCGGCAGGCGTCGCCGATGCCCCGCAGGCCCTCGGCGAACTGGAAGAAAATCTCCGGCTTTTCCGGGTTGCCGTAGTTCAGGCAGTCGGTAATCGCCGAAGGCGCGGCGCCGGTGCAGGCGACGTTGCGGGCGGCCTCGGCCACGGCGTGCACCGCGCCCAGGTAGGGGTCCACCTCGCCCAGGCGCGGGTTGCCGTCGGCGGTCATGGCCACCCCCGCGGGGCAGCCCGCGAGCGGCATCACCACCCCGGCGTCGGCCTCCCCCGGCCGCAGGACCGTGCGCCCCTGCACCTCGCAGTCGTAGCGCTTGAAGATGGGGTAGCGGGAGCAGCCCTGGGGCGAGGCGAGCATCTTCCGCAATATTCCGCCCCAGGTCAGGTCGGGCTTCGGCCTGGCGGGAATCGTCCGTGGCGCGGGCGGGGTGCGGGGGCGGTCGTGCTTGACCCCGTGGGTGACGGCCCGGGTGCTCACGTCGCAGACGGGAATTTCCTCCGCCTCGGCTCCCTTCCACAACAGGCGGTAGCGGTCCTCGGGCAGGATTTCGCCGATGACGGTCGCCGCCGCGCCCACCGCCGCCTTCCCCAGCTCCCAGTCCGAGTTGAAAATGTTGCAGAACGCCTCCGCCGCGTCGCGGGGCACGGCGTACATGTAGCGCTCCTGGGTCTCGCCGCAGGCGATGATGTACGGCGGAAGTCCTTCCATGGAGACCGGGACCTTATCGAGGTGCACGTCGGCCCCGAGGCCCGCCGCCGCCGCCATCTCGCTCGTGGCGCAGGCGATTCCCCCCGCCCCCAGGTCCTTCATCCCGAAGGCCAGGCCCTTCCCCCGCAGGTGGCGCCAGGCCGCCTTGTTCGCCTCGGTCAGCACCCGCGACAGGAACGGGTCGGGCACCTGCACCGCCCCGCGGTTCTCCTCCCCCTCGTCGAGGTCCACGCTGGCGAAGGCCGCCCCGCCGAAGCCGGAGTCGTCGGTGGCCTTGCCCACCAGGACGTAGACGTAGGGCGTTCGGCGGGCCTCGTCGGGCACGCGGCTGTGGATGATTTCGTCGGCGCGCACCAACCCCACCGCCACCACGTTCACCAGGCAGTTGTCGTCGAATTTCTGGCTGAAGTACGCGTCCCCGCCCAGGTTGGGCACCCCCAGCGGGTTGCCGTACTGCCAGATGCCGTCCACCACGCCGACGGCGATTTCCGCCGAGCGCGTCCCCGCGGGACCGGCCGGGTCGCCGAACCGCAGCGGGTCCAGCACGGCGAAGACCTCGCCCCCCATGCAGTACACGTCGCGCACGATGCCGCCTATTCCCGTGGCCGCGCCCTCGTTGGGCACCACCTGGCTCGGGTGGTTGTGGCTCTCGTGGGCGAAGACGATGCCGTAGCGCACGCCCTCGTGGACGACGAACTCGACGATTCCGGCGTCCTCGGCGGGGCCCTGGATGACGTTGGGCCCGTCCGTCGGGAGGTGCTGCGATAAAAGCGCCCGGCTGGACTTGTACGAGCAGTGCTCGCTCCACATGATGTTGAACAGGTGCGCCTCGGCCAGGGTCGGCTCCCGGCCCAGGAGATTCACCAGGGAGCGGGCCTCGTCGGGCGAGAGGTGGATGCCGAGGCCGGTGAGTGTTTTCTTCAACTCGGCGTCGGCGAGGCCGGAGAGGGCGAGCGGTTCGTCGGGGCGGTTCATAGGCTTAAGTGGTGTATACTCTTTGAGTTATGGCGTCGCAAATTATAACCCCGCGCCGGGGGAATGTCAACGCGGGCCGGGGGTGGTAAAATGATGAGCACGATTCGATGACCCGGCGGTTTCGAAACACCGGAGGCGCTGGCACGTGTTTTTGCCGGGTGACGACGCGGGGATGTTCGAAAGGTGACGGACTGAGCAAAAACCGTGACAGCGCCGGCGCCACGCCGCCCGCCTCTTCGTGCGGACTCAACCCTCCGGTCACCGGCGACCGGCGCGAAGGTCTCCGTCAATTCATCCGCCGCCCCGTGATGGGGCTCATCCTGCTGGCGTGCATCGCGGGGGGGGCCCTCATCGGTTTCTGGATTGAGCCGGTGGTGGGCTGGCTCTGCGTGGGGGTCTTCGCCGCCGGACTCGTCGTCCGCCTGGTCCGGTGGATTGCCGCCCGCCGGAAGGCGGATTAACCTCCCGCTTCGGCCAGCCTTTTTTCCACCAGGTCCGCGAAGAGGTCCACCGCCCGCCCCGGCACGCTCTCCGGCAGCTCCAGCACCAGCCTCCCCCCCAGCGCCGGCAGCACCACCAGCCGGTGCCGCACCCGGTCGGTGTCCCGCCGCAGGTACAGCACCAGGAGCGAGACCAGCACCAGCCCCACCCCCAGCACCATCCGCCACAGGTTCGTCAGCGGCACCAGCCACAGGACGGCGGTCATGGCCAGGAGGACCAGCATGGCCGCCACCAGCCGCCACGGGCCGAAGACGACGCGGCTGCGCGAGCGCACGGCGTGGACCTCGTCCAGGGTGAGCCGGCGCCAGCCGTCGGGCAGGCCGAAGAGGTGCAGCTCGTTCCCGGCCAGGACGGCGTCGGGCTCGTCGGGGGCCAGGCGCTCGTCGGGGCCGTAGTCGCGCCGGAGGCTCACCGCCTCGGCGGGGAAATTTTCTGGAAAGCGGGGAGGTTCCACGGGGTGAAGTATAGCGCCGGGTGTTTTTCGGGGCAAGGGAGGGGGGCGTGCGCCGATATGGTGTTTGGGGCGATGGCGTAGGGGCGGGTGTCCACACCCGCCCGTTATCGTACGGATAAATGTAGGGCGGGGATTTTAATCCCCGCCGCTGGGATTATGGCGGCTCGTGTAGGGCGGGACTTCCACGTCCCGCCGCGAATTGGGATT
>CAYTCV010000120.1:0-4949 GCA_964436465.1 uncultured bacterium | reverse complement strand
CGAGGAGAACCGCCTGCGCCGGGTGCGCATCCCGCCGCCGCGGGGGGAAATCTACGACCGCCGCGGGGAGGTTCTGGCGACCAACGAGGCGGCCTACGCCGTGGGCATCCTCTCCCCGCCCGACCGCCCGCCCGAGGGGGCCGCGCTCGGCCGGCTGTGCAGCTTACTCGACCTGGACTCCGCCACGCTCCTGGACCGCTTCGAGAACGGGCGGAGCTACCCCTACGAGCCGGCGATTCTCGTCCCCGACGCCGACGACGGCCTGGTCACCCGCGTGGCCGAGGCCGACCTGGACGAGCTGGTGATTCTGGACCGGCCCCGGCGCGTGTATCCCCAGGGCGAGACGCTCTGCCACGTCCTGGGCTACACCGACGAGGTCCGGCCCGAGGAGCTTTCGGCCCGCTACCGCATGGGGGACCTCATCGGGCGCAAGGGGCTGGAGGCGTCCTACGAGCCGGAGCTGGCCGGGCGGCCCGGGGTGCGCTACATCGAGGTCAACGCCCTGGAACGCCGCATGGGGGCCGCCTCGCACACCACGCCTCCCGTGCCGGGGAACAGCCTGGTGCTGTCCATCGACCTGGGGCTCCAGCGCCGGGCCGAGGAAATTCTGGACACCCTCACCTACCGCCGACCGTATGATTGGTCGGAGGACCGGCCGTGGGTCGAGCCGGAGCCGGGGCTGCGCGGCTCGATAATCCTGATGGACGTGCACACGGGCGAGGTCTACGCCCTGGCCGCGCGGCCGGGCTACGACCCGAACCGGGTGGGCATCCGGGCCGATTCCGATTACTGGGGAAAACTCCTGGCCGACCCCGAAAAGCCGCTTCTGGCCCGGGCCTATCAGTGCACCTACCCCCCCGGCTCCACCTTCAAGCTGGTGGACGCCACGGCGGGCCTCGAGATGGGCAAGGTCTCCTCCGACGTGGCGGAGAACCCCGCCGATACGCGCAAGACGGAGGAACGGCCCTCGAGCTACATGGACCAGCCCTGCGGCGGCGTGTTCTACCTGGGCGACACCGCCTTCCACTGCTGGGGCAGCATCGGCCACGGCCGCCTGACGCTCACCGAGGCCATCGGCTGGAGCTGCAACGTCTACTTCTACCAGCTCGGCCTGCGCATAGGCATCGAGGGCATAGCCCAGTACGGCCACCTCTACGGCCTGGACGAGCCGACGGGCGTGGACCTGCCCCACGAGCGCGCCGGTCAGCTTCCCTCCGTCGCGCGGCTGGAGGAGCGCTGGGGGAAGAACTGGCCCCGGGGCCAAATCTGCAACAACGCCATCGGCCAGGGCGAGGTGCTGGTGAGCCCGCTGGAGCTCGTGACGGCGTACGCGGCCGTGGCCAACGGCGGCCGGCTCCTGGAGCCGCGGGTCGTCCGGCGCATAGTCTCCCCCGACGGCACCCGCCTGCGCGACGTGCCGCCGAGCGTCCGCCGCGACATCGGGCTGCCCGACTGGGTCCGAAAGACGCTCATCCAGGGCTTCCGCAACGTCCTGAAGCGCTTCGGGGCCAATACCTACGACCTGTGCGGGAAGACCGGCACCTCGGAGAACCCGCACGGTGAGCCCCACGCCTGGTTCTGCGGCTTCGCGCCCTCCGACGACCCCCGGGTGGCCGTGGTCATCATGGTCGAGAACGGCGGCTTCGGCGAGAGCTACATCAAATACGCCAAAGAGCTGGTGGGCTACGTGCTGGACGAGGGGCTGGACGAGCGCGGCGCGGTCTCCTGCCTGGACTTCGAGGCGCTCAAGCTGGCCCGCCGCCTGAACGGGGGCGGAAGTTGAGGGGCCCGGCCGAGAGAAGGGTTCAGCCGGACTGGCTGATGCTGGGGGCGGCGCTGGCGCTGTCGGCGGCCGGCGTGCTGGTCAACGCCTCGGCGGGGGGCGAGGCGGCCCTCGGCATCCCCCGCTGGGCGGTGCAGCTCGTGTGGGTCGGGCTGGGGGCCGGAGCCGCGGCGGGGGCGGTGTTCTTCGACCACCGCAAGCTGGCCGGGCCCGCGCCGTACATCTACGCCGCCGTCCTCGCGCTCCTGGCGGCCGTGCTGGTCCTCCCCGGCGCCGGGGGGGAGGCGAGGCGCTGGCTCACCCTGGGGCCGGTTAACCTCCAGCCCGCGGAGCTGGCCAAGCTGGCCTTCGTCCTCGCCGGGGCGGCCTACCTGGCCCGCAGGGAACAGGGACCGGGGGCGAGACAGGTGCTCTGCCTGGTCCTGCTGGCCCTCGGGCCCACGGCGCTGGTCGCCGTCCAGCCCGACCTCGGCACCGCCTTCGTCTTCGTCCCGCTGACCCTGGCGCTTCTGTACTGGGGCGGGGTGCCGGGCTGGAAGCTGCTGCTGCTCCTGGCGCCCCTGGCGGCGGCGATGGCGGCCTTCACCGAGGTGCCGGGCTGGGTCGCCCGCATGGTGGACCCGAGCCTCCTCGACTCGCCGGTGGGCGCGCTCTTCCGGCCGTGGTGGTGGCTGGGAATGGGGGCGCTGACCGCGGGCTGGCTCATCGGGCGGCGCCGGAAGGAGCCCTTCTTCGGCTTCCTGCTCCTGGCGGCCGGGGCGGCGAGTGTCGTCCTCCCGCTGGGCTGGAACCTGCTGAAGGCCTACCAGCAGCGGCGGGTGCTGATGTTCCTCGACCCCACCGCCGACCCCAAGGGGGCGGGCTACAACCTCATCCAGAGCCGCATAGCCGTGGGCTCCGGCGGCGTCTGGGGCAAGGGCTTCGGCCAGGGGACCCAGGGCCAGCTCGCCTTCCTGCCCGAGCGCCACACCGACTTCGCCTTCAGCGTCTGGGCCGAGGAGTGGGGGCTGGTCGGGAGCCTGGTGGTGATTGCGCTGTTCGCGCTCCTGCTGGGCCGGATGCTTCGGGCGGCGGGGCGGGCCGCCGACCGCTTCGGCTCATTGATTGTCTACGGGGCGACGGTGATGCTCGCATTCCACGCCGCCTTCAACGTCGGGATGTGCCTGGGCCTCTTCCCGGTGGCCGGCCTGCCGCTGCCGTTTTTGAGCTACGGGGGGAGCTTCGCCCTGGTCTCGTGGCTGGCGGTGGGGCTGGCGGCGGGGGTGGAGCGCCGGGCCCGGCTGTCCGTGTATTAGGAGAAAAAATGAACCGAGCCGTAGCCGTGGTCGCCGGTCTGGACACCTCGGGCGGGGCGGGGCTGGCCGCCGACCTGCGCACCGCCGCCGCGCTGCGCGTACCCTGCGCCGCGGTCCTGGCCGCTCTGGCCGTTCAGGACGCCGAGGGCGTCCACGCCGTGTTCCCCATTCCCGAGGGGGCCTTTGTCGCCCAGCTCCGCGCCGTGCCCTGGAAAAAAACCGGCGCCTGCAAGCTGGGGATGATTTACCTTCCCGAACTGCTGGACCTGTTCCTCGACGCGCTGCCCGCGGGGATTCCGCTGGTGGTGGACCCGCTGCTCGAGGCCACGTCCGGGGGATTGCTGGCCGCGCCGGGCCTGGAGCAGGTCCTGATGGAAAGGGCCTTCCCCCGGGCGGCGCTGGTTACGCTCAACACCGACGAGTGCGCGAGGTACACCGGGGAGGATTTCCCCGACCTCGCCGCGGCGCGGAAACTGGCGCCCCGCCTGGCGGAAAGGTTCGGGACGGCGGTGCTGTTAAAGGGCGGCCACCTGGGGGGCGCGCCCATCGACGTGCTGGCCGCGGACGCTCGTCTGTACGAGTTCTCCGGGCGGCGGGCCAAGGTCTCACCCCGGGGGACCGGCTGCACCCTCTCCACGGGCGTCGCGGCATACCTGGCCCAGGGGGAGGAGCTGCCGGCGGCGGTGGGCCTGGCGCGGGAACTGGTGAACCGGGCGGTGGCGGCGGCCTACGCGGGCCCGGCGGGTCACGTCCCGGCGCCCTAGGGCATAAAGGCACGGTCGGACGCGCCGCGCCTTTTTGGCACCCCGCGGAAAATCCCCCATCGACCGAGAGCGTGATACCGAGCCGCTTTACACTTTGGCCCGATTATTGCAATCTGCGAATATACGAAAAAACCGCAAGGAGAAAAATGCGACTGGACGACTCCCCCGAGCTCAACGACGGCTTCGTCGGGTTCTACCGGCGGGTGTTCACCGACGGCGCCCTGGACAAGAAAACCAAGGAGCTGCTGGCCGTGGCCTTCTCCTACGGCAACGGCTGCGTCCCCTGCATCCGCGGCCACGAGGCCAAGGCCCGGCGCCTCGGCATGACCGACGCCGAGTACCGCGAGCTCATCGCCGTCTGCGAGGTCATCGCCGCCGGGGGCGTGCGCGAGCGGTTCGTCGAAAGCGTACACTGAAAAAAACGCGGGCAAAAGCCGGGAAACGCCGACCTTGACCGGCCACCGGCGCTGTGCTAGTCTCACCGCCGAACACAGACAAATTTACGACCGCTAGGAGGATGAATGGCTTCCGAGTTCTTAGTGACCGGCACCGACGACAATTTCGCCGCCGAGGTGGAAAAGCACGACGGCGTGGCGATGGTGGACTTCTGGGCCACCTGGTGCGGCCCCTGCCTGGCCATCGCGCCCGCCGTCGAGGAAATCGCCGCGGAGTACCAGGGCAGGCTCAAGGTCGTCAAGGTCAACGTGGACGAGAACCCCAACATCGCCGCCAAGTTCGGCATCCGCGGCATCCCCACCCTGCTGTTCTTCAAGGGCGGCGAGGTGGTCCGCCAGGTGGTCGGGGCCCAGCCCAAGAAGCGGCTGGTCAAGACCGTGGACGAGGTGCTCTAGGCCGTGGCCGACGTCCTCATCATCGTGGGGATTATCGGCGGGTGGCTCGTCCTGTCGCGGTGGGTGCTGCCGAGGCTGGGGATTCACACCTGAATGGCGAAGCGCACCGGCCCCCCGGACGGGCGGCCGCCCGAAGTGGATTGAAGTTCCGCTGAAGATAAAGGTCCCACCCGGGGCCTTTTTATTTAGACAGGCGGGGTACGGAGCCCCCGCCCTACGGAATTCGATGGAATCGCGCAATAACCTCGTAGGGGCC
>CAYTCV010000119.1:0-5021 GCA_964436465.1 uncultured bacterium | reverse complement strand
ATTAATATCTGCGCCCGAAGGCAATCCACGCCCTACATTGCGGCGCGCATCTGTGGAAGAACGGGCGGACCTAAAGGCCCGCCCCTACGTCATCGCAAGGGCAAAACGGCGGGGATTAAAATCCCCGCCCTACATTCTGCGAAAAGACGACCGGCCGACCTTCTCTACCACCAGTTGTCCGAGCCGTTGAGGCTCACCATCACCCGGAAAATCTCCTCCTCCAGTCCGTTTTCGTCAAAATTCCCGCGCCGGGCGTACTGGAAGGCCACGTCGATGGCGCTCTCATCCTCCTCGCCGAAGAAAATCCCCGTGCCCACCGTTACGCCGAGCTCGGTGAGGTCCGTCCCCCGCGGCGAGTCGTAGAGCGTCTCGTAGTACCCCCCCACGCGCCAGGGCATCCGGAAGAGGAAGAAATCGGTGAAGCGCCGGCTGGGGATGACCTCCACCCCGAGCCCCGCGTGCAGCGTGTCGTCGTAGCCCCGCTCCACGCCGTCGATGGCGAAACCGCTCCACATCTCGTAGCGGAAATCGCCCACCAGCAGCAGGTTCCGGTTCGCCGTCCAGCCCACGCCCAGGCCGAAATTGACCGGGAAGTCGAAGGTCGCGCTCTCCCGCGAAACCTCGCCGAAGGTGGACTCGGTGACCTTCGTCACGTCGCCCAGGACGGGGTACTCGAAGTAGGCGCCGAGGTTGAACTGCCCCAGCCGGGCGTTCACCCCCGCGGCCAGGGTCAGGCCGACGACGTCGGTGACCAGGTGGTCCTCGGTGTCGGTGTACTCGTCCTTGTTCTCGTCGTCGAAGTCGGTGCGCCAGACCTCGGCGGGTGAGCCGATGAGCGCGGTGGCGCGCAGGCCGAGGCCGAGGTTCTCGTTGGGGGCCCAGGCCAGGGCCAGGTTGGCCCCGTTCACCGCGCCGCGCCCCTCGACCCAGGCGGTGCCCACCTCCTCGTCGCCGTCGTACAGCGGCTGCGAGTAGATGAACCGCCAGCTCTGCCGCTCCTGCCACCCCGCCCCCACGGCCAGGCCCGCCGGCAGGTCGAACACGAACTGGATGTTCGGCAGGTCCACGGCCTCGTAGACGCTGGACCCCGCCGCGACCCGGTAGAAGTTGTTCTCCCACCGGGTGCTGAGGGTGAGGGTGGAGTACTCGCGACCGGCGATGGTGGCCGGGTTGAGGAGCGAGAGGCTGCCCAGGTCCCACAGGCCGAGGGCGTTGTTGCCCAGGGCCATGCCGCGGGCGTCGGCGGGGGGAATCGGCTCCCCGGGCCGTCCCAGGGCGAACAGGGAGTACGCCGACGCCAGGGTCGGCAGGATGATTAACAGAATCAGGGCGCGGCGTGTGTTCATGCTATTCCATAGTGGTCGCCCCGGCCTCCGGCTCCCGGTCGTACCAGAAGTCCGGCGGGAGGGTGTACTTGATGACGAGGCGGGGCCGGCGGCTATCTGATGCTTCCCGGGTCCACAGGCGGATGGGGTCCTCGTAGTCCTGCTCCGAATCCAGCTTGACCACCAGCCCGTGCTGGTCCTCCTGGCCCGTTATCCAGTCCTGGATGATGGGGGTCACGTCTATTTTGGTGTATCCGGGCGGGGCGGGGTCGAGCCGGCCGGTCACCTTGGTGTCGGAGAGCGTCAGGCGCCGCAGGTCGCCCTGGTCATCGCCCTCGGAGAAGTCGTCGTCGAGGGGGTGGGCGGCTATTCCCACCGCGCCGTCGCGGCCGGGGAAGTCCGTGTAGAGCTCGAGCTCGGCCAGGTTGACCGTGGCCTCGGCGGGCAGTTGCGAGAGGTCGAAGTTGAACGCCAGCCGCCCGCCGGTGCCGTAGGCGGACGAGAGCGGCAGCTCGGCCGTGGAGCCGTACACCCGCGAGTCGGACTGCGAGACGTCGTTCGCGATGACCACGTCCTGCCACGCCTCCAGGCTGACCTCCCGCTTCTGTCCCGAGGAGGATTCCCACACCACCACCAGGTGGGGGTGGTTGGTCGCGTTGTCTATATCGTCGGAGTAGAACTCCTTGACGACCCGGGCGGCGTCCTCGTCCTGGGCCTTTAATAAAAGGCCGTTCTCGGAGTCGGGGTTTTCCAGCCACCAGGCGACCAGGTCGGTGACGTCGAAGCTGCGGATTTCGCCGTAGCCCGAGGGCGGCTCGTCGAGGACGAAGGAGCCGAAGGGGCCGGTGAGGTCCGCGCCGGGGTCGTCCCAGTCCTCGTCCTCGGTGCGCTTGAGCCAGGTGGCCTCCTCGTCCGTCCACTCGTCCGTGACCGCGTACACGTCCACCGTCAGGTTCCCCCGGGAGTAGGGGCGCCAGTTGGCGACGCCGGGGGACTCGACGTAGTAATACTCCACCCGGGCGCGGTACAGGCTGTCGGAGGTCACCTCGTCGGGCAGGTCCTCGACCTTGAAGTTGATGAGGCTGCGGACCAGGGTGTCGTCCACCCGGCCCACGGCGTCGTTCAGCGCCCCGTCGGTGTTGCCGTAGCCGAAGTAGCCGGTGTCCGCCCACCCCGGGCCGGGCTCGATGATGAGGGTTTGGACGGCCTGGTCCGGCCGGTCGTTGAGCCCGCTCCCCAGGGGGTTGTCGGCCCCCGGCTCGCAGCCGGCGACCAGGAGCGCGCAGAAAATGAATAAGAGCGGCTGTTTCACAAAACCTCGGTGCGGTCGTGGCGTTCGGTTACAGTTTCAGGTTGGCCGCCTCGGCGGCGGACTGGGCGGAGAGGTTCTCCAGCCGCTTCCTCTCGGCGCGGTCCTCGACGCCCGCGGCCATCTCGGCGTACAGCCGGGCGATGGAGTAGTACAGCTCCAGCGCCGTCGCGGTCGGGATGCCGAGCTGGAGCACCCCGGCGTAGGTGTCCACCGCGCCCTGGAGGTCGCCCCTCAGCTCGGCCAGTCGGCCGGCGAGGAGGGCCGTCTCGAGGTCCCGGGGGACCAGATGGCGCAGGGTCTGGAGGACGGCGTCGGCCTGCTCGAAGCAGCGCCCGGCGATGTAGGCGCGGACGAGCATCTTCTGGGTGGTCGTCCCGGCGGGGTCCCGCTCGGCGGCGGCCTCGGCGTACCGGATGGCCCGGGAGAAGTCCCCGGAGGCGAGGTATATTCGGGCCAGGCCGGAGAAGCTCCGGGGGTCGTCGGGCGCGACCCGGGTGGCGGCCTCGTAGCTCCTCGCGGCCAGGGTCGGCTCGCCCTCGCGCTCGTAGGCCAGCCCGATATTGTACAGGGCGTCGGGGTCGTCCTTGCGGGAGCCCAGAACGGTGCGGTAGGCGTTGCGGGCGTCGACGTAATCGCCGGCGGCCAGGGCGTCGTCGCCCTGCCAGCGGTAGAGTTCCACCGGCGCCGTGGAGTAGGGCACCTGGTGCGCGCCGTTGGCGGCGGCGAGGTCCAGCTCGCGCTCGGCGGCCTCGGTATCCCCCGCCTCGTACAGGCACCGGGCGAGGTGGTAGTGCGCCCGCGCCGGCAGCGGGTCGTGCTCCAGCGCCTCCGAGCAGGCCAGAATCGCCCACCGCTGGCCCAGCGGCAGCTCCGCGAAACCGTTCACCGGCACGGCGGGCTCTTGGGGCAGCGGCAGCTCGATGGCCGGCTCGTAGCCCTCCCCGAGGTCCAGCGCGAGGGTGATGGACGCCGCGGCGTAGAAACAGCCCGGGACCTTCGGGGCGTTCTGCAGGATTTTCGTCAACTGCTCCAGGGCCAGGATGTCGTTGCCCTCGGCCAGTGAGAGCCAGGCCAGCCGGGGCCGCAGGCGGTAGGAGGCCCGGGGCGAGGTCTCCGTCCCCTCGGACAGAATCGCCCGCGCCTTCTCCAGGTTGTCCAGACCGATGCAGGTGTCGGCGAGGTTCACGTAACCGGAGCCCAGGCCGGGGTCTATGTCGATGGTCTTGGTGAACTCCTCGGCGGCGTCGGCGAGCTGGCCCGCGGCGGAATAAATCAGCCCCCGCCCGTAGGCGTGCCAGGCCCGCGACAGCCCCAGTCGCTCCGCCTGCTGGAGCTGCTCCCGCGCCCGGTAGAAGTCGCGGTGGTGGGCGTGGTACAGGGCGAGCTGGAAGCTGTAGAACGGGTCGTCGGGGTGGGCGTCGCGGTCGGCGATGAGCCGGTTGCGCGCGGCTTCGAGGCCGTAGGTGCCGGCCAGGGCCGCCAGCCGCCCCTCCGCCGCCTCGTAGTTCGTCGGGTCCAGCGACAGCACCGTCTCGTACTCGAGGAGCGCCTCGTCGGGGAAGCCCTCGTCCAGGAGCACGTTGGCCGTGAGGAGGTGGGGCTCCGGGTCCTCGCGGCGGGTGAGGAAGAATACGAGCACCGCCGCGACGGCCAGGACGGCCGCGCCGCACCAGATTATGAGCCGTTTTTTCTTTTTTTTATCGAGCGCCATCGCGCCTCTTCACCGTCGGCCGCGGAGCCGGGGGACGGTCGTCGTTCTCCGCTTCTCCTCCCGCACCAGGCGGCCGTCGTGGAGATGGAGGACGCGGCGCCCCGCCGTGGAGACCTCCGGGTCGTGCGTGACCACGATGATGGTCTGACCGTCGGCGTGGAGTTTGGCGAACAGGTGTAAAATCTCTACGCCGGTTTTGGAGTCCAGGTTTCCCGTGGGCTCGTCGGCCAGGATAATCGAGGGTCGGGTGACCAGGGCGCGGGCGATGGCCACGCGCTGCCGCTGCCCCCCCGAAAGCTCGCTGGGCTTGTGGTCCACCCGGTCGGCCAGGTCCACCTCCGCCAGCGCCTCCCGCGCCAGCTCCAACCGCTCCGACGGCGCAATCCGCGAGTACACCAGCGGAAGCTCCACATTTATCAGGGCGCTGGCCCGCGGCAGGAGGTTGAACGTCTGGAACACGAAGCCGATGCGCCGGTTGCGGATGTCGGCCAGGTGGTCGTCGTCCATGTCGCTCACCAGTTCCCCGGCCAGCTTGTAACTCCCGGACGTGGGCGTGTCCAGGCAGCCGATGAGGTTCATCAGGGTGGACTTGCCCGAGCCCGAGGGGCCCATGATGGTGACGTACTCGCCGGCGGCGATGTCCAGGTCCACCCCGTCCAGGGCGCGGACCTCC
>CAYTCV010000118.1:0-5064 GCA_964436465.1 uncultured bacterium | reverse complement strand
CCCGCGGGCGACCTGAACCCCTCACCCTAACCCTCCCCCCAGAGGGGGGAGGGGACATGCGGAAGCCCTCACCCCCATCCCCTCACCCCAAACCGTCGGTTCAACCGCCGTCGCGCTTTATCCGCTTCTGCGCCCCGCGGACCTCCTCCCGCAGCCGCCGGACCTCCCCCTTCGTCAATTCGCGCCAGGCGCCCGGCGCCAGCTTCCCCAGCTCCAGCGTCCCGAAGTGGGTCCGCACCAGGCGCAGCACCTGGTAGCCCAGCTTCTCGCACATGCGCCGAATCTGGCGGTTCCGCCCCTCGTACAGCTCCACCGCGAAACGGGACTTCTCCGCCCCCCGCTCGAGGAGTTCCACCCCGGCGGGCAGCGTCACCCCGTCCTCGAGCTCCACCCCCTCGGCCAGCTTTTTCAGGTCGGCGTTTTTAACCGAACCGCGCACCGAGACCAGATAACGCTTCAGCACGTGGTGGCGCGGGTGCAGGAGCCGGGCCGCCAGGTCGCCGTCGTCGGTCAAAAGGAGCAGCCCCTCGCTCCGGCGGTCCAGCCGGCCCACGGGGAACACGCGGCGGGGGTAGCCGGCCAGGAGCCGCACCAGGTCGTCGCGCCCCTTCTCGTCGGCCAGGGTAACGATGACTCCCCGGGGCTTGTGGAGCGCGATATACCCGTGGTCGGCGGGGAGCTTCAGCGGCTTGCCGTCCAGGGTGATTTTCTGGGTTTTGGGGTCGGCCGAGGAGCCCAGCTCGGCGACCCGGTCGTCCACGCGGACGCGCCCGGCGCGGATGAGGTCCTCGGCGGCGCGGCGGCTGCACACCCCGGCGGCGGCGATGATTTTCTGGAGGCGGACGGCGGTCATGGCGGTCAGATGATACCAAAAAAGGGCCGGAAGCCCGTCCATGTGTCACGAAACGCGTCGTATCAGTCAAACTCGTTGTCGGGACCGAAGACGTCCTCCAGGCTCATCGGCGGGGAGCCCTCGTCGCCCGGGGCGCCGGAGGAATCGGCCGCGGCGAAGCGGCCGGGGGTGTCCGGCGAGCCTCCCCGCTCCAGCACCCGGTGCAGCTCCTCGCGGAAGCGCGGTCCGTTGACGATTTGCAGGTTGACCTCGTCCCAGCCCAGGAGCTCGCGATAGGCCCGCTCCCGGGGCGCGTCTCCCCAGACCGCGCCGGTGACACGCCCCCGGGTGAGCTCCAGCTCCGCCCGGTCGCCGGTGGCGATGTTCTGGACCCGCACGGAGATGGAGCGCCCGTGCTCCTGGGCCAGGCGGATGAAATGCCCCAGGCGGACCCGGCGCAGGTTGCCCCGGTGCGTGCGGCAGACCCCGGTGCGGCCGATGAGGCGATTCAACTCCACCACCTCGAAGGGCTTGACGAGCCACTGGACGCAGAAATCGTCGAAGACCTTCTCCAGGGCCGGATGGGCGCGGCCGCTGACGGCGACGACCGGCACCTCGGGGTGGCGCTCCACCAGCTCGGCCACCAGGTACGCCCCCTCCATGCCGGGCAGCCTCCAGTGGGTCACGACCGCGTCGTAGCGCTCCCGGTTCAACAGAGACAACGCCTCGCCGCCGCCGGGGGCCGACTCGCAGTGGAGGTCGGGGTTCAGCTTGTGCAGCTCGAAGGCGAGGTGCTTGAGATAGACTACGTCGTCGTCTACGAGGAGGAGCCGGGTCACGGTCACCTCTGGCGGAGCGGCGGGTTCGAGTGAGCCGGATGGGGAAACGGCGTCCGCCCTCCGCCGAACAGTTTAGATAGACTCTCAATTAATTTCAAGACCGTTCCCCCGCGTTCCCCCCGCCGGGCGCCGCGCTTGCCGGGACCTCTCCCGGGGTGCTATATTCCCCACTGGAACGCGCCGGAGAACCGCCATGTCCGTCCCCTGGAAGCTCTACCGCTACATCCTGCGCGAGCACGTGGGGCCGTTCGTCTTCGCCCTCATCGTGGCGACGCTGGTGCTCCTGTTGGGCCAGGTGTTCAAGATGATGGAGCTCATCGTCACCAAGGGGGTGCCGGGCCGGTACGCCCTGGAGCTCTTCGTCCTCTACCTCCCGGCGGTGCTGGCCTACGACGTGCCCATGGCGCTCATGGTGGGGACGCTGATGGCCTTCGGGCGGCTGTCGTCCGACTCGGAAATCACCGCCATGAAGGCCACCGGCACCAGCTTCCTGTCGCTCATGGCCCCCAGCGTCGTCTTCGCCTGCATCTTCGCCGTGGGGATGTTCTTCTTCAACGACCTGGTGCTGCCCGAGGCGAACCATCGGTTCAAGAACCTGCTGCTGGACATCCAGAACAAGCGGCCGGACGTGAGCCTGCGTCCCGGCGTCTGGATTACCGACTTCGCCCCCTACGAGATTTACATCGAGGAGATGGACGACCGGGACATGACGCTCACCGGGGTGAAAATCAACATCCCCCGGGGCGGGGCGCTGGAGAAGCAAATCAGCGCCGCGCACGGCATCCTGGAGACCGGCGAGGGCGGCCTGGTCCGGCTCCTTCTCTCCGACGGCACCATCCAAATCACACCGCCGGGCTCGGACTCGTTCCAGACGCTCAAGTTCGCCCACTACGTCATCGACATCAACGCCGACACCGAGCTGACCCGGGAGGAACGCGAGCAACGCTCGGACCGGGAGATGTCGGTGGCGATGATGACCGAGCGGGTCAACGAGTCGCTCCTGGACCAGTATCTGTTGTACCGGGCGGCGGAAATCCGCAAGCGCGAAATCCTCTCGGGCGAGGAGCCCGAATCCCGCCACCGGCTGCTGACGGCCCTGGCGATGGCGCAGGGGGGGTACACCCCGGAGGAAATCCGGCGGCTGTACGGCATCCGCGAGCCCCGGCCGGCATCCGCGGGGACGACGTCCCACACGGCCACGGGACCGGAGCGCCTCGACTACGGCGGCCGCCCATCCATCTTCGAGGGCGAGGAGATGGAGCTCCAGCCGCTGGGCGAGGCCCGCGAGACCGATGCCGCCGAACAAACACCGACGCCCGTCGCCGATGAAACGCAAGAGGGGACGCAGTATGCCGGCAGCTCCGAGTCGCGCTACCTCGACGCCCGCGAGCAGCAGCTGGCCATCGAGGGCGGGGCCGTACCGCGGACCGGCACCGGAACCGCCGGAACGGCCCCCGTCGGCGAGACCGAACCGGAGCCTCTCCCCACCGCGCGGGACCTCCAGGCCGATTCGGAGGGGGGCACCGACCGCACCCTGACCGCCGCGGAGCGCGTGGCCCGGGAGGAGCGCTACCTGGCCATCCGCCGCCGCACGCTCCAGGGGGAAATCAACCGCTACACCCTGGAAATCGCCAAGAAGTACTCCATCTCGTTCGCCTGCATCGCCTTCGTGCTGGTGGGGGCGCCGCTGGGGGTGATGATTCGCCGCTCCGGCAAGGGGGTGGGCTTCGTCACCAGCATCGGCTTCTTCATCTTCTACTGGATATGCCTGGTGGGCGGCGAGGCGCTGGGCGACCGGGGCATACTCAACCCCTGGCTGGCGATGTGGCTGCCCAACCTCGTCTTCCTGGGACTGGCGGCGGTCTTCATCCGCCGGGCGGTCAACGACGCCAACCTCGCCTCCCGGGGGGCCGTCGCGGCCGTCATCCGCTTCTTCACCGCCGAGGGGCCGCTGGCGCGCCTCTTCAAGCGGAGGAAACGCGCACAATCTTGATTTTTCACGTTTTACCGGCTATATTCATGCTGAGGGGGCGGACGGGCTGAACCGGGGAGGTAACCCGCGTGGCCAAGGAGAGTACCGTCGAGGGGGCCAGGTCTCTGGCCGAGAAGCTGGTGGAGACAATCATCGCCGAGGCCGACGGCGACGCGTTGGAGCAGGCGCGGGCCATGGGGCTGGTGCTGTCCATGTTCATGCCGCAAATCGAGGCCGCGCGCGGGAAATACAACGCGGGCACCGAAAAGGACATCGAGGGGCGCGAGGAGATTTTCGAGAACGCCGTGACCCACAAGCTGATGGGGTACCACACGTAGGGGTGGCGGTCCCCCGGGCGCGCGGTTTGCGATGACGTAGGGCGGGGATTTGCCAGGGGCATAGCTCGCTTCGCTCGGTTCCCATCCCCGCCGATTCCGTTTAATGCGATGACGTAGGGCGGCCCTTCTACGGGCCGCCGCGAATTGCGATGACGTAGGGGCGGGTGCCGAAAAACCCGCCCGCGGGCGGCCACAGAGGGCCGCCCCTACAGGCAAGTGCGTGGTTCTAAATGTAGGGCGGGACTTCCACGTCCCGCCGCGAATTGGGATTATGGCGGCTCGTGTAGGGCGGGACTTCCACGTCCCGCCGCTTCAACTAATACAGCGCCTTGACCGAACCCCAGGATGTTTCCTCGACGGGCCAAAACCAATACCAGTAGCAGCGAATCATGAAGTCGCCGTATTCGGTCGTCGGAGTCCAGGAACCTTGATAGCCGGTCCAGTTATGCGTACCGGCAGCGGCGTCCACTCCGACCGAGTCGCACAACGGGTAGTTCCCTATCTGCTGGAAGGCGATGTAGAAGACGGCGTCGGTCAGGTAGATGTGGGGGTCCGCATCTATCCACTCGAACACGCCGCCCGACACGGGTATCAGGTTATCAAATCCCATGTCGGAGCCCGGATAGCCGCCCAGGTCGTCGAAGGTATGCATATAGCACCCCTGGTAGGTTGAATCCGGCCAGTCCGGGTAGGTAACGGCTCCGTATCGTGACACGGCCCCGCCAGAACCGCCGGTCTTGACCTCGTCGAACTGCACGGCCCAGTAGTTGCCGCCGGTGTACCACACCCAGCCGCTGGACATGATGCCGTCGTCCCAATAGAACTCGTGCTCATCCGGCGGCTGAGGATGAGTGTTGATGGAGATGCCGGTTGTCGATACGCCGTTGGCGCCGAGGGCCGCGGCGACGAGAACGAGTAACAGCACTCTTTTCACGTCTGCCTCCTTTTTCTGCTTGTCCGAATACCACATTTAAAGATAGCACAACATCCCCTGTGTGCCAAGAGCGAGCCGGTATTCATTGCGCTGGCGTAGGGGCGGGGCTCCGTCCCCGCCCGCGGGCGGCCACAAAGGGCCGCCCCTAC
>CAYTCV010000117.1:0-5080 GCA_964436465.1 uncultured bacterium | reverse complement strand
GGGCAGGGGTGGCAACGGGGGCTCCGCTTGCGGCAGTGCTCCTTGCCCAGGCGGACGAAGAGGGCGTGGAGCTCGTTGTAGACGCCCGCGTCCCGGGGCAGTCGGGTCGTGAAGAGAGCCGCCAGCTCGTCGTAATCCGCGCGGGCGTCGGCCCAGCCGTGCCTCGCCGCCACGCGGCGGGTGTAGGCGTCCACCACGAAGACCGGCCGGTCCAGGGCGTACAACAGAATCGAGTCGGCCGTCTCGGGACCGATGCCCCGCAGGGCCAGGAGCTCGCCGCGCAGAATTTCCGTGGGGACCGCGTCGAACCGGGCGTAATCCCCGCCGCAGCGCCCGTCGAGCCATTCCAGCAGCAGCCGGAGCCTTTGGGCCTTCTGGTTGAAGAACCCCGCCGGGCGGACCAGCCGCGCCAGCCCCTCCTCCGGGAGTGCGCGGAGTTTTGCGAACGCCAGCCCCGTCGCCCCCCGAAGCGCCGCCAGCGCCCGCTCCGCGTTCCCCCAGTTCGTGTTCTGGGTCAGCACCGCCCCCAGGCAGACCTCCAGCGGCGTTTCACCGGGCCACCAGCCCTGGGGGCCGAAGCGGGCCAGGAGCGCGCGGTACACCTCCCGGAAATCCGGGGCCACGCCCACTAGAAGTGCGTGCCGGTGGAGACGTGCCAGACGCCGATGACCAGGAAGACCGCCCCGGCCAGCACCGCCGCCCAGCTCGCGAACCTTCTCAGATGCGCCGATTTGCTCAACGGACCGATGAGCGTGAGCGGGATGAACCAGACCGACGTCCCGAAGAAAAAGGCGATGAACAAGAGGAGCGCCTGCACGAGGTCCCCCGTGGCCACGCCGATGGTGATGGTGGAGACGAAGGGGACGCAGATGGACAGGCCCGAGGCGAGGCCGATTAAAAACGCGGCCGGCGGCTTGCCCTCCCGCTCGGAGAGCCTCCGGCACAGGGCGGCCGAGGGGAAGCTCCTCCAGAGCCCATAGGCCAGCATGAGCGCCCCCACCACGACCTCCGATACCCCGGGGAGCCAGGGGACCTGCCGCAGCTCCGGGTTCAACAGCTCGGCCACCAGCCCCACCGCGAGCCCCACCGCCAGGTATCCCAGCAGCCGGCCCAGGCTGAACTCCAGAAACAGCTTGAAGGAACCGGCGAAGCCCTTCCGGTCCTCGGCCAACAGCAACGGCAGGTAGAGCGCCGAGCAGGTGGCCAGGCAGACCGGCCCCAGCGAAAGGCCCAACAGCAGCGCCAGCCCTATGGTCTCCATCACGGGAACGCACTCCGGGAAAGGGGGCGGGCGATGAGAGTCCGGGTGTTATTCTACCGCCGCCGGACCGCCGGGGCAACCCACGCTTGGCCGGAGGTCGGCGTTGTAGTAAAATCGAAGGGGAGGTCACCCCTACGATGTCGCTTTCAGTGGGCTTGATTCTGGCGGCGGGCGGTCTGGGCCAGCGCTTCGGCAGCCTGGAGCCCAAGCAGTTCGCCGACCTGGGCGGTCAGACCATCCTGCACCGGACCGCCGAGCGGCTCCTGGAGCGGGCCGAGTTCAACCGCCTGGTGGTCACCGCGCCCCGCGGCTTCGAGGGCCGGACCGGCTTCGAGGTCGCCCGGCTCGGCGGGCAGTTCACCGTGGTCACCGGCGGCGACGAGCGCTGGCAGTCGGTGCGCTACGCGCTGAAGTCCCTGGGCAAGGTGGACCTGGTAATCGTGCACGACGGGGTGCGGCCCTTCGTCACGCGGAAGGTCCTCCAGGACATAACGGCGGCGGCGCTGGTGAACGGCGCGGCGGTGGCGGCGCTCCAGGCCACCGATACCGTCAAGCTCGCCACCCGCATGACCACGGTGAAGATGACCGTGGACCGGCGCCGGGTCTGGCTGGTTCAGACCCCCCAGTGCTTCCGCTACGGGCTCCTGCGGCAGGTCTACGACCAGGACGAGGAGCGGCTCGCCGGGGCGACCGACGACGCCCAGCTCGTGGAGGGCGCCGGACGGCCGGTGAAGCTCATCCCCGGCCACCGGCAGCTATTCAAAATCACCACTCCCGAGGACCTGCGCTGGGCCGAGCTGTTGTTGAAGAACGACCTGGTGGTGGACTGATGGAGTCCCCGAAAGCCCGGTACTGGGAGCCCGAATCCGACGGCGCGGTCCGCTGCACGCTCTGCCCGCACCGCTGCCGCATAGCGCCGGGGAAGCGGGGGACCTGCCGCCTGCGGGAGAACGTCTCCGGGGAGCTGGTGGCCGCCGCCTACGGCCGCACCATCGCCCTCAACCTGGACCCCGTGGAGAAGAAGCCGCTGTACCACTTCTACCCCGGCTGGACCATCCTCTCGGTGGGGCCCAACGGCTGCAACCTGTCCTGCCGGTTCTGTCAGAACTACGCCTCGAGCCAACTCGAAGCGCCCACGAGTGTCGTCTCGCCGGAGGAGCTGGCGCGGATGGCCGACCGGCCCGGCTGCCGCGGCGTCGCCTTCACCTACACCGAGCCCCTGGTCTGGTTCGAGTACATCATGGACGCGGCCCGGGCCTGCAAAGCCCGCTGCCTCTCAACCGTCTGCGTCTCCAACGCCTACCTCGAGCCCGAGCCGTTCGACGAGCTTCTCGGGGTAATCGACGCCTTCAACTTCGACCTCAAGTCCATGGACCCGACGTTCTACCGCGAGCTGTGCGGGGGCGAGCTGGAGCCGGTCCTGGGAATAATCGAGCGGGCGCTGGACTCCCCGGCCCACGTGGAGGTCACCAACCTCGTCATCCCGGGCCGCAACGACTCCCCGGAACTGCTGGGGAAGCTGGCCCGCTGGATTGCGGAGCGGAACCCGCGCACGCCGCTGCACTTCTCCCGCTACCACCCGGCGTGGAAGCTCAACGCGCCGCCCACCCCGGAGAGCACGCTGCAGCGCGCCTGGAGAATCGCCAAGGATGCGGGGCTCGAGTACGTCTACCTGGGGAACGTGTCCGTCGAGGCCAGGTATGCCGACACCTGCTGCCCCAAGTGCGGGGCGGTGCTGGTGCGCCGCTCGGGCTACCGGGTGGAGGTGGCCGCCCTCTCGGCCGAGCGCTGCTCCGCCTGCGGCGCCGACGCCGACTTCGTGAACCTGTAAAGTTTCGATAACGACCCGCTCAA
This sequence comes from uncultured bacterium, assembly GCA_964436465.1. Lineage (GTDB taxonomy): Bacteria > RBG-13-66-14 > RBG-13-66-14 > RBG-13-66-14 > RBG-13-66-14 > RBG-13-66-14. The sequence continues at coordinate 1,965 of CAYTCV010000117.1, read as the reverse complement.
TCCGGTAAGCATGAAAAAAATCCGCATCGCCCTCGTGTTCGGCGGCCGCTCCGGGGAGCACGAGGTCTCCCTCACCTCCGCCCGCTCCTTCATCGAGGCCCTGGACCCCGAACGCTTCACCATCATCCCCGTCGGCATCACCAAGCGGGGCCGCTGGCTCGCCGGGCCGGGCATCCTCGAAATGCTCGAAAGCCGGGTGGATTTCCTCCCCCACGCAGGGAAGAAGGCCGACCCCGACGTGACCTCCGCGACGCCCCTTCCCGAGCCCATCGGCGATACCGCCGACCCCGCCTCCCCCTTCGCCGGGGCCGACGTCGTCTTCCCCATCGTCCACGGCACCTACGGGGAGGACGGCTGCCTCCAGGGGCTGTTCGAGCTGGCCGAGGTGCCCTACGTGGGCGCCGGCGTCCTGGGCTCGGCCCTGGCCATGGACAAGCTCGCGGCGAAGGCGGTCCTTTCCGCCGCCGGGCTGCCCCTGGGGCCGTACCGGGGGCTTACCCGCGCCGAGCTGGAGGCGGACCCGTCGGGCGTCGCGCGGAAAATAGAGGCCGCCCTGTCCTACCCCCTCTTCATCAAACCGGCCAACCTGGGCTCCTCGGTGGGCATCACCAAGGTCCACGGCCCGTCGGAACTGGCTGGTGCCCTGGCGCTCGCCGCCGCCTACGACCGCCGCGTCATCGTCGAGGCCGGCCTGGACGCCCGCGAAATCGAGTGCGCCGTCCTGGGCAACGACGCGCCCGAGGCCAGCGTCCCCGGCGAAATCCTCCCCGCCCGCGAGTTCTACGACTACGACGCCAAGTACGTGGAGGACTCGGAGCTCCTCATCCCCGCCCCGCTCACGCCCGACCAGACCGCCGAGGCCCGGCGCCTGGCCGTCGCCGCCTTCAAGGCCCTCGACGTCTCCGGCATGGCCCGCGTGGACCTCTTCCTCGAACGCGCCTCCGAGCGGTTCTATGTCAATGAGGTCAACACCATCCCCGGCTTCACCCCCATCAGCATGTACCCCAAGCTGTGGGTGGCGTCGGGCCTGGACTACAACGACCTGGTCTCCCGGCTGGTGGAGCTGGCCCTGGAGCGCCACCGCGACCGCCGCCGTACCCGCCGGAGCTACGATTCCTCCGAGTCTTCGGGAAAGGGGAAGCCGTGAAACCGCACGAGTTGGCCCGGTCCGGCTTTTTCAAGGACCTCTCACCGGTCGAGCTGGCCGACATCGCCGCCCTCATGACCAAGGACCACTTCCAGGCCGGGGAAACCATCTTCACGCAGGGCTCGCCGGGAGACTACTTCTTCTATATCGCCACGGGCCTGGTGCGGGTCTGGCTCACCCTGGAGGACGGCGGCGCCCGGGAGCTGGCCGAGCTCGGACCGGGGCAGTTCTTCGGCGAGCTGGCCCTCCTCGACAAGGAACCGAGAACCGCCGGCGTCGAGGCCGTCGAGAACTGCGAGGTCTGGAAGCTCGAGCGCGAGCAGTTCCTCAACCTCCTGCGCGGAAACGCCCAGATGGCGGTAAAGCTGCTCCACGTCGTCGCCGCCCGCCTCCGCCGCGCCGACGAGGTCATCCAGATGCTCTCGGCCCGATGACCGGGTCCCCGCGAATGGCGGCCGGAACGCCCCCCGGCTTGACCTTTCACCCGCGACGTGCTATTTTTTCCCCCGCTCGCGAGGCGCTAGCTCAGTCGGTAGAGCAACGGCCTTTTAAGCCGTGGGTCCTGGGTTCGATCCCCAGGCGCCTCACCAGCTTGAAGCTGGACACTGTTCCGCGGAGATAAGTTACTGTAATTCGTAAGCAACCGCCGCGAGCGAGGCCGCTATAAAATTTCCAGGCGCCTCACCACCAGCGCAGCGCGCTGGACCGCTGTTCCGCGGAGATAAGTTACTGTAATTCGTAAGCAACCGCCGCGAGCGAGGCCGGTTTCTATAAAAGGGTATTTAGCCAGCGCAGCGCGCTGGACCGCTGTTCCGCGG
>CAYTCV010000116.1:0-5165 GCA_964436465.1 uncultured bacterium | reverse complement strand
GCTTTTCCAGCCGTTATTCAAATCGCGGCGGCCCGCAGAGGGGCCGCCCTACACCCCCCTTCCTTACCTCCCCCCAGAGGGGGGAGGGGGCCGCTTACCCCAGACGAGGGACGGGGGATAAATTACCCCCTTGGCAACGGCGGTCCGGTTGTGGCAAAATCTGGGTCCATTTAATATGTGCTTTTAGTAACGAACTCCGACCCGCTTCCACCCCCCGGAGGCGTACAGATGCCCCTGACCTTCACCGGCGGCGTCCACCCCCCAGAATCGAAGCACCTCACCGAGGCCCGGCCCATCGAGCCCGCCGCGCGCCCCGCCGAGGTCGTCATCCCCCTGTCGCAGCACATCGGCGCCCCGGCGAAGCCCGTGGTCGAGAAGGGCGCCGTCGTCAAGGCCGGGCAGGTCGTCGGCGAGGCCGGAGGCTTCGTCTCCGCGCCGGTCCACTCCCCGGTCTCCGGCACGGTGAAGGCGGTCGCCGACCGGCCCCACGGCCTGGGCGGGAACCAGCCGGCGGTGGTCATCGAGCCCGCCGAGACGGACGAGTGGGAGCTGATGGAGCCCATCACCGACCTGGACCGGACGCCGACGGAGAAGCTGGTGGAGCGCATCCGGGACGCGGGGCTGGTCGGGATGGGCGGCGCCGCGTTCCCCACCCACGTCAAGGTCGTCCCCCCCAAGGGCCACACCTTCGACACGGTCATCCTCAACGGCGCGGAGTGCGAGCCGTTCCTCACCTGCGACCACCGGCTCATGCTCGCCAAGGGCGAGGAAATCGTCAAGGGCCTGAAGATTCTTCTAAAAATCACCGGGGCCCAGCGGGGCTTCATCGGCATCGAGGCCAACAAGCCGGACGCCATAAAACATCTGGAGGAGCTGACCCGCCACGCGGCCCACATCAACGTCGCCGTCTGCCGGGTCAAGTACCCCCAGGGGGCGGAGAAGCAGCTCATCAAGGCGATTACCGGGCGCGAGGTTCCGGTGGGCGGCCTGCCGTTCCAGGTCCGGGTCCTGGTCCAGAACGTGGGCACGGCCTACGCGGTGTGGGACGCGGTGGCCAACGGCCGTCCGCTCGTCGAGCGCGCGGTGACCGTCACCGGCCCCATCGTCAAGGAGCCCAGGAACCTGTGGGTCAAGGTGGGCACGCCGGTGGGCGAGCTCCTGGAGCGCTGCGGCGGGCTCACCGACGACGCGGCGCGGTTCGTTCTCGGCGGGCCCATGATGGGACTGGCCCAGCACCGCTTCGATGTCCCGGTGACCAAGGGCACGTCGGGGATTCTGTTCCTGCCGCCGCCGCGGCCCGAGGAGTTCACCGCCACCCCCTGCATCCGCTGCGGCCGCTGCGTGGACGTGTGCCCCATGAACCTGGTGCCCTGCGAGGCGGCCACCTTCTCCGAGGCGGGGAAGCTGGACCAGGCCGAGGCCAACGGCGCGGGGGACTGCATCGAGTGCGGCTCCTGCGCCTACGTCTGCCCGGCCCGGCGGCACCTGGTCCAGTCCATCAAGGTCTCGAAGCCGGCGGTCCTCAAGCGCCGCGCCGAGAGGGCCAAGGGGGCGTAGAGTGTGGGTTGCGCCGGTCATTGAGCCTTTACACATAAAAAAGACATCCGTTTCGGTCGTGGCTTTCAGGGGAGAAACGCCGTAGGGGCGACCGTCCACGGTCGCCCGCGGGCGGGGACGGAGGACTCGTCCTACGCCCCGCCCCTACGTCCGATGAGCATCGTTCTATCGACACCGTTCGGGGGAATAACTAGATGCCCAAAGACGACGAACTCCAGGCCGGGGGGCCGGTAGAGGAAGGCGCGGAAAAGTCCGGGCCGACGTCCGAATCTCCGGGTGCGGCCAAGCCTGCGCCGGAAGCCTCGGATAAAGCCGAGCCCGCGCCCGAATCCGCCGATAAGGCTGAGCCTGCGCCCAAGGCCAAGCCCGCGCCCAAGCCCGTCCCCAAAAAGGAGAAAGAGCCGGAGAAGACCTACCGCCTCTCCGTCTCCGCCGCCCCGCACCTGAAGAGCCCCGAGGACACCGCGAAAATCATGCGCTGGGTTCTCATCGCCCTGCTGCCCGCGCTGGCGGGGGCGGTGTGGTTCCAGGGCTGGCGCTCGCTCATGCTCGTGGCCGTGGCCGCGGTGAGCGCGGTGGTTTTCGAGGCGGTCATCCAGCTCGTCACCAAAAAGCCCGTGACCGTCATGGACGGCTCGGCGGTGGTGACCGGGGTCCTGCTGGCCTTCAACCTGCCGTACTACGTGCCGTGGTGGCTGCCGGTGGTGGGGAGCTTCGCCGCCATCGCCATCGCCAAGCAGGTCTTCGGGGGCGTCGGGTACAACCTGTTCAACCCGGCGCTCATCGGGCGGGCGGTGCTCCTGGCGGCCTGGCCGGTGCACATGACCACGGACTGGTACTCCCACGTCGAGGGCGCCCGGGCCCTGCCGCATCTGGCCAACATCTCCGGCACGACGGTGGACGCGGTCTCCACGGCGACGCCGCTGGCGGTGATGAAGGACGCCGCGGCCACCTTCGCCAACCCCGCCGCCACCCCCGACGCCCTGGCCCAGGCCAAGCTCGTCGTGTCCCAACTCACCGGCGCCGGCGGCCTCGGCAAGCTCGCCCTGGGCAACGTCGGCGGCTGCATCGGCGAGACGAGCGCCGTCCTCCTCTTAATCGGCGCCCTCATCCTCGTCATCAAGGGCATCGCCGACTGGCGCATCCCCGTGGCCTACCTCGCCACCGTCGCCGTGTTCATGACCGTCTTCGGCTGGGTGGGCGGCACCTGGACCGGCCTCTTCCACCTCCTGGCGGGCGGCTTGATGCTGGGGGCGCTCTTCATGGCCACCGACATGGTCACCAGTCCGGTGACGAAGAAGGGGCGATGGATTTTCGGCATCGGCTGCGGGATTCTCGCCTCGGTCATCCGCCTGTGGGGCGGATACCCCGAGGGCGTGAGCTACTCGATTCTGCTGATGAACGCCGCCGTGCCGCTGGTGGACCGTTTCACCGTGCCGAAATTCTTCGGGGAAAGGAGGGCCGGCCGTGCTTAAACTGGGCGCAACCCTCTTCATCGTGACCGCGGTCATGGCCGCCGCGCTGGGCCTCGTCTACTCCGTCACCAAGGACACCATCGCGGAACAGGAGAAGGCCAAGGTCCTCGACGCCGTGGCGCTGGTCCTGCCCGAGGGGGCCGACCCCGACTACACCGAGGCCGTCACCAAGACCGAGGGCGGCCTCGAGGTCCCGGACTACTTCGTCGCCAGCGACGCATCCGGAAAGGTCCTCGGCTACGCCCTGGTCTGCTACGGCAAGGGCTTCTCCTCGACCCTGGAAATCATGACCGGCTTCACCCCCGACGGCGTCATCACCGGCACCCGCGTCCTCAAGCAGGCCGAGACCCCGGGCCTGGGCGAGCGGGTCAACGAAATCCGCATCGAGGGGACTTTGTGGACCGCCATCGGCGGGCTGTTCTCCGGTGAATCGGCCCCCGCCGGTCCGCCGCCGGAGCCCTGGTTCCAGGCCCAGTACATCGGCCTCCACGCCGACTCCCTCGAATTGGTGAAAGGCGCACCCGCCGACCCCGAGCACGACCGGGTCGCCGCCATCACCGGCGCCACCATCACCAGCCGCGCCTTCACCAACGGCATCCGCGAGGGCGTGACCGCCTTCCTGGCCCGCACGGATATACCCCGTTGAGGGGGACGTCATAGCTTGAAGAATCACAATCCTTGTAGAAGCCGCAATCTGCCGTAGGGGCGACCGTCCACGGTCGCCCGCGGGTGACCGCTCGAGCCACAATCTCACCTCCTTCCAGGAGGAGCAGCCTTGTCCTTAAAAGAGTTCACCAAGGGGTTCTTCCGGGAAAACCCGGTCTTCGTGCTGGCGCTGGGCCTCTGCCCGACGCTGGCCGTCTCCAGCCTCGTGGAGAAGGGCCTGGGGATGGGCCTGGCGGCGACCTTCGTCCTCGTCTGCTCCAACGTCATCATCTCCCTCGTCCGCAAGCTCGTCCCCAAGCGCATCCGCATCCCCATATTCATCGTCATCATCGCCACCTTCGTGGTCATCGTCGAGCTGGCGCTGAAGGCGTACCTGCCGCCCCTGTCCGAGGCGCTGGGCATCTTCATCCCCCTCATCGTGGTCAACTGCATCATCCTGGGCCGGGCCGAGGCCTACGCCCAGAAGAACTCCGTCGGCCGGTCCTTCATGGACGGCCTGGGGATGGGCCTCGGCTTCACCTACGCCCTGTTCATCATCGCCACCATCCGCGAGGTTCTGGGTTTCGGGACCTTCCTCGGCTTCTCCGTTTTCGGCTCCGACTTCGAGCCGGCCACCATCATGATTCTCTCCCCGGGCGCCTTCATCACCATCGGCCTGATGATGGGCTACTTCAACTGGCGCCGCCGCCGCAAGAAGCTCAAGGGCGTCGGGGCCCCCGATGACATCCTCGCCGAGCGCGAGCGTCTCACCGCGGCCACGAAGGAGGCGGCATGAGTTACGGCGTCCAGCTCATTCTCCTCTTCATCGGCGCGGTCCTGGTCAACAACTTCGTCCTCATGCGCTACCTGGGCCTGTGCCCCTACCTCGGCGTCTCCAAGCAGACCGACTCCGCCTTCGGCATGGGCATGGCGGTCATCTTCGTCATGTTCCTCGCCGCGGTCGTCACCTGGCTCATCTACCACTTCATCCTCGTCCCCCTGGACCTGGCCTGGATGCGGACCATCTTCTTCATCCTGGTCATCGCCAGCCTGGTGCAGACGGTGGAAATCATCATGCAGAAGTCCCTGCCCAGCCTGTACCGGGCGCTGGGCATCTTCCTGCCGCTCATCACCACCAACTGCGCCGTCCTGGGCGTCACGGTCCTCAACATCGACTCGGGCTTCGACTTCTTCCAGTCCGTCGTGCACGCCTTCGGGGCCGGGGTGGGCTTCACCCTGGCGCTCCTTCTGATGGCCGGCCTGCGCGAGCGCATGGAGGTGGGCAACGTCCCGAAACCGCTGCGCGGGCTGCCCATCGCCTTCATCACCGCCGGGCTCATGTCCGTGGCCTTCCTGGGCTTCTCGGGCCTCATCCCCGAATAGGGGGCCGGTCGGGTCGGGGCCGCGGGTTGGAGAACCCGCGCTCCATCATCTTGCGTGGAGAACGGACTCTCCAGTCCGTTCCGCGGGTTGGAGAACCCGCGCTCC
>CAYTCV010000115.1:0-5256 GCA_964436465.1 uncultured bacterium | reverse complement strand
ACGTAGACGCGGATGAGCATGGCGCCGAAGGTGTCATAGTCGCTCCAGGAGCCGCTGTCGAAATACCACCACGCCGAGTCGGCGGGGCCGGGGCCCTGGTTATCCTGGGGCGCGTTGTCCAGGCCGTCGATGGAGTCGTCGCTCATGGCGAAGAACACGTCGCCCGAGCTGAGCAGCGGGGTCGTCGTCAGGTCGAACCGGACCCAGGTATCGCTGCCGTGGGCGTCCTCATAGAAGGTCTCATACCCGCCCAGGAGACTGTTGTTGCGGTCCGGCTTGCCGGGCACGCCGACGTCCTCGCCCAGGATGTCGATGTAGAAGTTGCGGCCCGAGGAGTTGAAGCAGCACAGCCTGACGGCGACCACTTTGCAGTCGTAGGGCGCGATGAACTTCGAGGCGAAACCGGCGATGCCGCCGCTCCAATGGTAGTAGGCGCTTCCGTTGTCGTTGTAAAGCTCCTCCTCGGTGAGCGGCATGAAGGAGGGCGTGAGGTAGGGCTCGCCCGAAACCGGCACGGTCCCGACGGTCCCGGTGTCGACCGAGACGGTCAGCTCGTGCACCTCGGCCAGGCTCACACCGGCGAGAACCAGGAGCACCAATGTAGCAACCAAGTACTTCCGCAAGGTAACCTCCTTTTTTTTCACTAGGGTATTTATAGGGCACCGGCCGCATGCTAACTGAGGATTTCCAAAGATACAAGGATATTTTCCCCATTTTTTACCTTCATGCTGGATTGAGACATTGAAACCAGACGCTCATAATATATTGAAAAATAAGCAAGGTAGCCCCGTCCTCCGCGGGCCGCCGATTTCACCTGAAGATACATGCCCGCTCAAGGGGCTAAAGCCCCTTGTCTTGACGTAGGGACGGGTGCCCACACCCGCCCGTTTAGGATTGAACCATAAATGTATGGCGGGGACTGAAGTCCCCGCCGCTTCAACCACTTACCCTCACCCCAACCCGTCGGCGCGCCGCTCCCACGGGGAGAGGGCAACCGCTTCAACCCCTCCCATAAAAAAAGGCCCTCCCGGGGGAGGGCCCTTTCGCGTTATCCGATGTGTGCTAGAACTCGGCCTTGATGGCGCCCCAGGTGGTATTCTCAACGTCTTCGCCCGTGATGTTGAAGCTCCAGACGATGTCGGCGTCGGTGGCGTTGCCCAGGTCGTCGGCCAGGCCGGCGGCCACGGTGCAGGTGATGGTGTCCGGCGGCAGCGGGTCGTCCGGGTCGAAGGTGCAGACCACGTCGCCTGTGTCGGAGTCGTCGATGTCCAGGGTGCCGGAAATCTCACCGGCGGTGGCGCAGCCGACGTGCGCGGAGCCGGAACCGACGCTGAGGGCGTGGTTGCCGGGCGCGAGGCTGGAGTCCTCGGCGGTGAAGTCGATGGTGTCGGTGTCCACGCCGACGCCGGCGTCGTAGACGTGGAACACGATGTCGATGTCCGGGTCCACGCCGGTGGCGCCGTCGGACGGGTCACGCCCGCCCACCGTCGGGGCGGCGGTGTCCACGCCGAAGCTCCAGGTCTCGTCGCTGCCCATCTCGTTGCCCAACAGGTCCGCCAGCGAGCCGGGGACGGTCACGTCATAGGTGCCGTCGTCGAAGGGCGAGTCGGGGCTGAAGGTGCAGGTGTAATCCGCGGGGGTGCCGGTGATGTCCAGGTCGCCGGGAACGTCGGCCCGACCGCCGTCGTCCACGGAACAATCTATGGTGCCCTCGTCCACGCCCTTATCGTCGTCCTTGGCGTGGAACACGAACTGGGTGTTGTCGTTGGTCCACCCGTCGTCCGCCGGGTCCTGGCCGTCCACGTACGGGCCGTCGAAGTCGTCGTCGATGACGACCCGCATCATGTGGGTGTAGTACGGGCTGTAGTCGTACCAGTAGCCCAGCCAGAGCCAGCAGGAATAGCCACCTTTGGCGGTGTCCATCAAGACGCCCTGCGAGCCGGCGGTATGGCTCCAGCCGGGGTGGAAGACCTGTCCGTTGGTGAGCGCGGCCCCCGCGCCGGAGACATCCACGTTGAACCAGTCAAAGGTCGTGGTGCCGCTGTTGCCGGTGATGGTGAAGAGGGTGCTGCCGGTGGGCGTGCCGCCTGAGTCCTCGTAGAGCAGGCAGTCGACGTCTATATTGCCGCCGTTGTACCAGTAGAAGCGGTACGTCACCAGATGGCAGTCGGCCGGGGCGGTGTAGGTGGTGGCATACGGCGAATAGGAGCTGGAGAAGTATGAACCGCTGTCCACACCGTCGTCCCAGTAAAGCTCGGTCTCACCGGGAGGGGGCGGCAGGTAGCGCAGGCCGCCGGAGGCGGGGGTGGTGGGCAGGTACTCGACAGCAAGGCCCGTGGGAGCGATATCGGCCTCAAGCACGTACTCTTTGGCCATGCCCGCTCCCGCCAGAAGAAGAATCGCCAATGTAGCAACTAAGTACTTTCTCAAGGGAACCTCCTTGGAAGTTTTTTTTAGCGATGAGTTAAACCTACCATATGTTAACTATACCGGATAACGCTATGAAAAGCAAGGGTAGTGTTTTTTCCGCTTGCCGCAACGTTTTGACGGGTTTATAATTAGGTCCGCGGGGGTGGAGTGGAGAAAGATGGATAACATGAGCTTTTCCGAGCTGAGAGCGACGACGGTCCTGTGCGTCCGGCGCGAGGGGAAGGTGGCCCTGGGCGGCGACGGCCAGGTCACCCTGGGCGACACGATTCTCAAGGGCAGCGCCAAGAAGGTGCGCAAGCTCCTGGACGGCAAGGTCCTGGCCGGTTTCGCCGGCGGCGTGGCCGACGCCATCACCCTGTTCGAGAAGTTCGAGGGGATGCTGGAAGGCCACCCGATGAGTCTCTCCAAGGCCGCGGTGGAGCTGGCGAAGGTCTGGCGCACGGACAAGTACCTGCGCCGCCTGGAGGCGGTCCTCCTGGTGGCCGACGCCCAGGAAACCCTTCTCATCTCCGGCTCGGGCGAGGTCATCGCGCCCGACGACGAGGTGGCCGCGGTGGGCTCCGGAGCCGGTTACGCCAGCGCCGCCGCCAAGGCCCTGGTAAAGCACACCGACCTCTCGGCCCGGGCCATCGTCGAGGAGTCGCTCTGTCTGGCCGGCGAAATCTGCATCTACTCGAACCAGAACCTCACCGTCCTGGAGCTGGAGTAGTGCGCGGGCTGCCCCTTTTCCTCGTCACATCCATTTTAATAACCGCAGCCCCGGCCGCCGAGGGCGAGGTCATCGAGGGCGAGGTCGTCTTCGAGTCGACGCCGGCGGAGAGCTCCGACCTCTCCGTCTTCAACGAGGGCGCCGCCACGGTGGTCCAGGTCGAGCTCGCGGGAATCCAGGGCCTCGTCCTGCGGCGCTCGGGCTCCACCCTGGTTCTGGACCTCCCCGCCGACGAGTCGCCCGGCGCCATCCGAACCTTCCCCGGCGCGGGCTTCGTGGACGAGGTGGTCCTGCGGCCGCACCCCCGGGAGACGGGCTACCAGCTCCGGGCGCTGTTGTGGCCCGGCGAATATCTCTACCGGGCCGAGCGGAGCGGCGACACCATCCGCCTCGAGGTGCGTGACGCCTACGGCAAGGCGCCCGAGGCGCTCAAGCCGGACGCCAATTTCGACCGCCTCCGCATCCGCCGCGTGGTCATCGACCCGGGGCACGGCGGGGATTACACGGGCACCGGCGGCTTCTGTGGCCGCTACCTCGAAAAAACCCTCGTCCTGCCCATCAGCTTCTACCTGGCCAACCTCCTGGAGCGCAACCTGGGGCTGGAGGTCATCCTGACCCGGACCGCCGACACCAAAATCGGCCTCCACGGGCGCACCGTCATGGCCAACACGGCCCAGGCCGACCTCTTCATTTCCATCCACCTCAACGGTCATTCCAACACCGCCGCCCACGGGGCGGAGACCTTCTTCCTGGCCGATGCGCTGACCTCCGATGACCGCGCGCTGGCCCACCTGGAGAACGCCGATTTCGAGCTGGACCCCGACCTGCCGATGAAAACCTCCGACGAGCTGTCCTTCATCCTGGGCGACCTCATGCAGAGTGAGTACCTCGAGGAATCCCAAAGCCTGGCCTCCTGCGTGCAGCAAAAGCTGGTCTATAACCTCGGCTGCAACGACCGGGGGGTCAAGCAGGCCAACTTCTACGTCCTGCGCGGGACGCAGATGCCGGCGATTCTGGTCGAGGTGGGATTCCTGACCAACGAGAGCGAGGAGGCGCGCCTGGCCGACCCGGCGTACGAGTACGAGGCGGCCTACGCCATCTACCGGGGAATAGCCGAGTTCAAGGAACAATACGAGCGCGGACTGATGGAGTAACCATGAGTGATTTCCCATACGACGCCGGCAACGCCGGAGACCTCATCAAGCACGAGTGGCTGCTGCGCTCCCTGGACTGGATTCTCCCCCGCGGGACGTACCTCGACGCTTTCGCCGGGGTCCCCAACCGCCGGCTGGTCCCCAAGGTGGCGGACCGGCTGCTGGCCGCGCCGCCGGAGCTGCGCCTGCGCGGCGTCCAGAAGGAGACCATGGCCCAGTGCCTGTATCTGGGCAGCACCGAGATGGCCCGTCAGCACGCGAGTGAGCCGGAGGTCCTGGTCTTCGAGGAGGAGGCGGACAAGAAGGCCGAGCTCGAACGGGCCGGGTTCTCCGTCCTGGAGCTCGCGGACAACTCGGGCTACAACGCCCTGGAGTCCGAGAACCTGGCCGCCATGCCGCCCATTCAGCTCGTCCTGCTGGACCCGTACAACGCCATCGAGAAATCGAAGCGGCACAAGCCGGCGCCCGAGCAATTCTGGCTCGACCTGGGCGAGTTTCCCGGAGCGGTGCTCCTGTTCGTGCTGAACAAGGACCCCGGCGGCGAGTACGGCTCGCTCTACCGGCGGCGGATGGCCCGATTGTCGTGGGGGAGGCCCATCTTCCGCGCCATCGTCCCGCCGATTCTGGATTCGGGCATCCGCGGCGAGGACGACAAGTTCGTGGAGATGAGCTACCTGCCGGAGCCGGAAGCGGCGTGGGTGGACGTGGAGCGGCGCATCGTCTCCTTGCGGACCGGGGCCCGCGCCGTGGCGAACACGCTGGGGCTGCACTTCGAGAGCCGGACGCGGCCGGCCTACGAGTACGACCGGGTGGAGTTCATCCGTCCGCTGTAGGCGCGTGAGCCGGCGTTTGGGCCGGGGGTTATATCCCGTAAATGTAGGGCGGGGAATCCTTTCCCCGCCGGTTTTACCCCTCTACCCACGTCGCGATGCCGTAGGGGCGGGGCTCCGTCCCCGCCCGCCC
>CAYTCV010000114.1:1964-5284 GCA_964436465.1 uncultured bacterium | reverse complement strand
CGTTCCGACCAACCCAATACGTAGGGGCGACCCTCTGCGGTCGCCCGCGGGCGGGGACGGAGGACTCGTCCTACGCCCCGCCCCTACGTCATCGCAATCCGCAAATCCCGAAACGCGCCCTAGAACAGCATTTCGGCGCCCAGCGTGAACCGCCGCGGCGCCCGCGGATAATCCCTATCATCTACCGTGTTGCCGAAGGCCGCCGGCGCATCCGCGTCCGTCAGGTTCTCCAGCGCGGCGAAGAACCGGAAACCGTGCGTCAGCTCGTACTCCGCCCGCGCGTCGAAGCTCCACACCGCCGGAATCACCTTCTCGGTCATCGTCACCCGGGGCGCGTCCGAGTAGTCGGGGTAGTACGCCGTGCGGTCGCCGGTCCAGCGGGCGGTGAGCTTCACCACGCCGGCGTCGTAGGCCAGCGTGAGCTGGTGCCGGGGGATGAAGGCGGCCCGGCGCTCCACCACCGCCGTGCGCGTCTCGCCCGACATCCAGTCCGAGTACACAACCTCGCTGCAACGCTGCGTGGCGTCGGTGAAGGTGTAGAACGCGCTGACGGGTCCGAAGACGACCTCCACGTCCCCGCCCATGACCGTCTGGGAGTCCACGTTCTGCGGGGTCCACCACAGGCCGGTCGCGTCGGGCTGCCAGGAAATCAGGTCCGAGGTCTCGCGGTAGAACAAGTTTCCGTAGAGGGCGGGCGCGTCGGACGACTCCCAGTCGAAGCCGCCGCGCGCCTCCCACGCCTCCTCGGGCCGCAGGTCGGGATTGCCGCCGGTGGGCCAGTAGAGGTCGTTCAGGGTGGGCGGGCGGAAGGCGGTCCCGGCGGAGACGCGTAGCCGAAGCTCATCCAGGTCCGCGTCCAGGCCCGCGTCCCCGGTCACGCGCGTCCCGAAGGCCCCGTGGTAATCCGCCCGGACACCCGCGTCCGCCGAAATGAGCCCCAGCTCCGCCCGCGCCTCCAGCCAGCCGCCCACGTCGTCCACCTCGGGGTTCCACTCCGTCACGGTCGTGACGCCGGGGTCCTCGGGGTCGAAGGGGTTCGAGTTCCAGACGGTGGAGTCCACCCTTGCCGCGAGTCGGCTCGTCCGGTAATCCGCCCCCACCTCGAACTCCACGGGCTCGAAGATGCTGAACCGGCCCCAGGCCGAGCCGTAGTAGTCGGTCGTCCGGTAGGCGTAGTCGTCCTCGGTGACGTAATACGACCGGTAGCGGCTGAAGTAGTCCAGCCCGGAGTCCCGCCAGCCCAGGTCCGCGTGCAGCGTCACCTCGCCGATGCGGCCGTGGTAGTTGAGCGTGACGCCCTGGGCGTCGTCGGTCTGGGAGTCGTAGAGGCTGGTCGCGTCCCGTGAGCCGAACTCGGGGACTTCCCCTTCGGGGGGGAGCGGTCCGGGCAGGCCCTGGTCCTTGGCCGACAGGGTGTAGGCGGCCCGGATGGTGTGCCCGCGCAGGTCGAGGGTCGCCGAGGCGAACAGGCCCTTCTCCTCGACGGTGGAGTTGTCGCGCCAGCCGTCGTGCAGGCCGAGCCAGCCGCGCGCCGAGATTGTCAGCTCCCGGCCCAGGTCGCCGCCCAGGGCCAGGGAGTAGCGCTGTTCGCCCGCGGAGCCCAGGCCCACGGTCAGCCCGCCGTTGCCCTTCGTTCCGGCCCGGGTGACCAGGTTGACCACGCCGCCCACGGCGCCGCCGCCGTAGTGGCTGCCGGCCGCGCCCCGGCGGATTTCGACGCGCTCCAATTCCGACAGGGGTATTCCCGACAGGTCGGCCACCCCGTTGGCGGCCTGGTTCAGCGGGATGCCGTCGAGGAGGACGAGGACCTGGTCGGCGGCCGAGCCGCGGATGGAGGCGGTGACGACGCCGCCCGGCGTGCCGGAGTCGTTGACCCACACCCCGGGGATGTCGGCCAGAAGCTCGCCCAGGCCGGTCGCCCCGGACGCCGCGATGTCGTCGGTATCCAGGATGAACCACTCCGTCCCGGTGACGGGCTGGATTTCCCGGATGATGACCAGGTCTTCGTCGGCCGCCGCCGGGGCGAGAATGAACAGTGCACAGAGAACGGGTGCGATTTTCCGCACGGGGAAACCTCCGTGGGGTCGTTCGTTTTTTAAAAAAGAGGGGGGTAGACGTGAAGAGCCGCCCGGCGCCGGAGTTCATCCGGAGCGGACGGCGTCAGCTCGGCAGAATGAGGGCGGTCACGGCGGCCTCCTTTTGCGCGAAGGGGGTTGGCGACCGGGACCGGGTATCCTGGCTCACGGCTTCGGGAAAAATTTCTCCCGCGGGGCGGACGCCTTCCCGGGAAATTTCCCAGTGGCCTCCGACCGCCCCTCGCCGTTCACAGTGGCGCGACCGCGGCGGAATTGCACCGCCTTCCCCGGTCGAGTGCGGGCACTCGACTTCCGGTCGGGTGGAACGCCCCCATGTTACCCCCCGGCGCGGCGGTTAGTCAACGGGCCGAAAAAGGGGTAAAATACGGGCGTCCCGTTCCGGGAGGGCGCATGGACCGCATCGTAGAGGCCCTGGCGTTTTTGAAAAAAAAGCTGCCGTTCGCGCCGCGGGCGGCGCTGGTGTTCGGCTCGGGGCTGTCGGCGGCGGCGGAGGCTTTGGCCGATTCCGTCTCCCTCCCCTACGCCGAAATCCCGGGCTTCCCCGAGGCGCGGGTCGAGGGGCACCCCGGCCGCCTCAGTTTGGGGCTCCTTTCCGGCGTCCCGGCGCTCGCGTTCTGCGGCCGGTTCCACTACTACGAGGGTCACGACCTGGGCGCGGTGACGCTGCCGGTGCGCCTGGCGGCGGGGCTCGGCGCGGAGACGGTCGGGCTGACCAACGCGGCGGGGAGCCTGCGGACCGAGCTCAAGCCCGGCTCCTTCCTCGTCATTCGGGACCACCTGCACCTCGCGGGCTACAACCCCCTGCGCGGTGAGGCGGCCTTTGTGCCCATGGTCGGGGCCTATGACTCAGATTTGCGCGCCCTGGCGCTGGTCCGGGCGCGGGAGCTGGAGCTGGAGGTCGCCGAGGGCGTGTACGTGGGGGTTTGCGGACCGAGCTTCGAGACGCCCGCCGAGGCCGAGGCCTACCGCCGGTTGGGGGGCGATGCGGTCGGGATGTCCACCACGCCGGAGGCCATCGTGGCGCGGCGTCTTGGCCTGAAGGTCCTGGGTATATCGGCGGTGACGAACTACGCCGCCCGGGAGGACGGCTGCCACGGGGATGTTTTAGCGCGGTCGGGGGCGATGGCGGCGGCGTTGGGGCGCTGGCTCGCGGCGATTTTCAGCGGCGGGGCGGTATAGGGCGGCCCGCGGGCGGGCACAGAGGCCCGCCCCTACGTCATCGCA
>CAYTCV010000114.1:0-1864 GCA_964436465.1 uncultured bacterium | reverse complement strand
ACCGCGCGACGACCACCCGCCGGGTGAGCGTCCCGGAATCTGTCGACAGGCGCAGGAGGTACACCCCCGCCGACAGCGCCGCGGCGTCGCAGGAAAATGCGTGGCGCCCGGCGGCCGTCTCCCCCTCGTAAATCGTGGACACCCGCCGCCCCGAGAGGTCGTATAGCGCAATGCTCACGCAGCCGTCGTCGGGAAGCGTGCAGTCGACCGTGAACGCGCCGCTCGCCGGGCTCGGATACACTGATAGCGTGAGTTCCCGCGCCGGACCACTGAACGCCACCGTCTCAGTCGGCCCGAAGCGCGAGACCGTCCCGTCCGCGTCGGTCGTCTCCAGCCAATAGCAATACTCGACCCCCGCCTCCACTTTCGCATCCAGCCAGCGCGTCGCCACACCCGGCAGCGCGCCTGAAACCTCCACGGGTTCATCTTCCCCCGCCGACCGCAGAACTTTATAACTCACCGGAGCGTCGCCGGTTATTTCCCAGCCGACCAGCACCCCCTCGTCGCCGACACACGCGGAAACCTCCGCCCCCTCCACCCTTGGCTCGCCGTCCCAGGAGGCGTATTTAAGCGACTCGTTGACATAGTCGTTGTATGAGATGTGCGGGTTACCTGAAGAATCCAGAGCCAAGGAGCTCTGAGCTCCCACCCCCCACGTGTCCACGGAACATATCCACCAAAAGCTGCCGTTCCACCGGGCATATTTGAGATCAGGGTGAGCGTCGCCGTGATACGAGATGTGGGGGTAGTCGGAGTCATCCAATGTCAGAGAGGTGACCCAGGATATACGTCCCGTGTCAACAGTCTCAATCTGCCAAGAACCACCGTCCCAGGAGGCATATTTTAAATTTTCGTTGCCGAAATCGGTGTAAGAGATGTGCGGGTAGTCGGAATCATCCAGCGCCAGGGAGGTGTACTTGCCCACGTATCCCGCCGAGTCCACGGTCTGGATCTGCCATGAGCTGCCGTTCCACCAAGCGTACTTCAAATCATCGCTGGCATCTTCGTGATACGAGATATGGGGGTTTCCTGAGGAGTCCAGCGCTATGGAGGTGAACATGCCTACGTGTCCCACCGAGTCCACGGTTTCTATCTGCCATGAGCTGCCGTTCCAGTGGGCGTATTTAAGGTCATCGTTGGTATAGTCAAGATACGAGATATGGGGGTTACCGGAGGAATCAAGTGCAAGGGAGTTGTACCGGCCTACCTTTCCCTCCGAATCCACGGTTTCAATCCGCCATTGAGCACCGTCCCACCGGGCGTATCTAAGATCGGTTCCGTTTTCGCAGTTGTATGAAATGTGGGGGTAATCAGATTCATCCAGCGCCAGGGAGGAGAACATACCTGCGGCGTTATTCGAGTCCACGGTTTCTATGTTCCAATCGTGGCCGTCCCAACGTACGTACTTGAGTGTACGGTTTGTGTCATCGTAGTAGGATATGTGTGGATAGTCGGAGGAATCCAACGCCAAGGAGTTGAACGAGATTAACCCTCCCTCCGAGTCCACCATTTCGATGTGCCAATCGCCGGCCCAGCCTGCGCCGGCCAGCGCCAGCACGAAAAAAGCGCAACACATAGTCTTCATCACGACCTCGCTTTGAAGGGGAGGGAAATCCTCCCTTTAAATATAGCCGCTTTTTTCTCCGGGGACAAGGGCGGGCGTGAATGGTAGAAAACGGGCGGGGACGGATGACTCGTCCTACGCCCCGCCCCTACGGCAGCGCAAGCGGGGTGATTACCGCCTGATGAAAAAACGGGCGGACCTGAAGGTCCGCCCCTACGAGTTTTTCCCGGCAGGTAAGCCGGCCCCTAGAACCACTTCTTGCGCTTGAACAGAATCAACAGGCCCACGATTATCACCACC
>CAYTCV010000113.1:0-5292 GCA_964436465.1 uncultured bacterium | reverse complement strand
TCGAAAAGGCCGTGTGTTATCGCGGGCGGCCACAGAGGGCCGCCCCTACGGAACATTGAGCGATTCATGTCATAGGGCGAGGGCTCCGTCCCCGCCCGTTCCCCGCGATGACGTAGGGGCGGGGCTCCGTCCCCGCCCGCCCGAAAAGGCCGTGTGTTATCGCGGGCGGCCACAGAGGGCCGCCCCTACGGAACATTGAGCGATTTATATCGTAAGGCGGGGGCTCTCTGTACCCCGCCCGTTCCTTGCGATGACGTAGCCCGCGGGCGGCCCTACCCTCCGGCCCGCAGCTTCTCCACAATCTGCTCCACGGTCAACAGCTTCCCCTCGCTGACGAGTTTTCCGTCAATCTCCAGCGCCGGGGTGAACATCACCTTGGCCATGGAGATTTTCGCCAGGTCCTCCTCCTTGAGGACGATTCCCTGCTCCCCGGCGGCGTCCAGCGCCTCGAGGCAGTTCTGGTACAGCCGCCCGCACCGGGCGCAGCCGCTTCCGTAAATCTTCAACTGACGCATATTCCTCCTCAACCCACGGTGGGAAAGATTGACCCGAAGAACCAGCCGGCCAGGGTGGACATGACCACCACCAGGCCGACGTAGACGGCGGTTTTTTTCGTGCCCAGAACGGAACGGATGACGAGCATGTTCGGGAGGGAAAGGGCCGGTCCGGCCAGAAGCAGGGCCAGGGCCGGTCCGCCGCCCATCCCCGCCCCGATGAGCCCCTGGAGGATGGGCACCTCGGTGAGCGTGGCGAAGTACATGAGCGCGCCGGCGACCGAGGCGAAGAAATTCGCGGCGAGGGAGTTGCCGCCCACCGCGCCCTGAATCCAGCCCGACGGGATGAGCCCCTCGTGCCCGGGCCGCCCCAGAAGGAATCCCGCCACCAGGACGCCCGCGAACAGGAGCGGGAGAATCTGCCGGGCGAACTCCCAGCTCCGGGCGCCCCACTCCCGCAGCTCGTCCCGCTTGAACCAGCGCCAGAGCTGGATGGCCAGCAGGAGCAGAAACCCGCCGCCGACCCAGAAGCGGTGCCCGTGGAGCCAGTTGCCCAGCCCTGCGCCGCCCGTATCACCCCAGTTGACGAAGACCAGAATGGCGACCAGGGTGATGAAGTAGAGGCCGTCCTGCCAGGGTCTGCGCCGGGGCGCGACCTCTTCGGGCTCCGCGAGGACCTCCGCCGCGCGCAGCTCGTCGGAGCGCCGGAAAATCGCCGACATGGCCAGGCCGATGACGATGCTGAACACGACCGCGCCCACCGCCCGGGCGATGCCCAGGGTCGGCCCCAGCACGGTCGCGGTGAGGATGATGGCCATGACGTTGACGGCCGGGCCGGAGTAGAGGAAGGTCGTGGCGGGCCCGATTCCCGCCCCGCGCTTGTAAATGCCCGCGAAGAGCGGCAGGACCGTGCAGGAGCACACGGCCAGCACCGCCCCGGAGACGCTGGCCACGCCGTAGGCCACGACCCGGTTCGCGCCGCGGCCCAGGTAGCGCAGCACCGCCCCGCCGGACACGAACACGCCCACCGCCCCGGCGATGAAAAACGCCGGAACGAGGCAGAACAGGACGTGGTCCCGCGCATACTCCGAGGCCATCGCCACCGCCTCCCCGGCGGCGCCCTCCACCCGCCCCGACGCGAAGGGCATGAGGTAGAACGCCAGGAATACGGCCAGCATCAGAATGAATACCGTGCGGTCCTTCATAGCTGGAACTCTCCGTCGGAGTCGAGGGCGGGAGCCGTCGCCAGGCCCAGGGCCCGCAGGAGCGCCGGCACGGCGGGGTCGGTGATGCGGTACAGGCGCCGGGGGCCGTCGATGCGGCGGTCGACGACGCCCAGCTCCTTCAGCCGGGCCAGGTGGCGGCTGACGTTGGACTGCTCCCCGACGCCGGGGATGAGCTCGCAGACGCAGCGCTCGCCTTCGGCCAGGCGCAGGAGGAGTTTCAGGCGGGTTTCGACGGCCAGGGCGCCGAGGAGCTCCAGCGCGCGGTCCAGGTCCGAAGCGATTGCGGTTGAATGCACGGAACCGACCCCCTAAACGGCCAGGTAGACGAAATAGAGCCCCACCAGAATCAAGAGGCTCCCGGCGACCTTCTTCAGCACGGCCCCGGCTTTCTCCATCTTCTTCGAATCAATCAGCTTCTGGGCGAAGGCCGCCGAGACCCCCGCCACCAATACCAGCAACCAGTGCCCGATGGCGTAGGCCAGAAGCAGCCCCATGCCGTAGGCGACGTTCTCGCTGGTGGCGGCGAAGGCCAGGACCAGCGCCAGCACCGGCGCGGCGCAGGGGGAGGCGGCCACCCCGAACAGCAGCCCCAGGATGAAGGCGCCCCACAGCCCCTTCGATTTGATTTTCAGCCGGGCGAAGCCGGGCAGCTCGACCCGAATCAGCCCCCACAGGTTCAACCCCACGAAAATCGCCACCGCGGCGAGAATCCAGTACCAGAAGCTTCCCTGGAGCCCGAAGAGCCCGCCCACGTAGGCGGCGATTCCCCCGAGGACGACGAAGGTCAGCGTCAGGCCCAGCATGAAGAGCAGGCTGTAGGCCAGCGCTTTGCGGGTGCTCCCCTGCGCATACCCCCCGACGAAGCCGATGGAGAGCGGAATCATCGCCAGGACGCAGGGCGAGAAGGAGGAGACGATTCCCGCCAGGAAGACCCCGCCGAAGGCCAGGAGCGGGGCCGAGGTCAGCCACCCCTCGATGGAGGCGAGCAGGCCACCCATCAATCAACGCCCATGAGCTCGAGCTGGGCAACGATTTCTTCCTTCGTCATCAACCCGACGTGGCGGTAAACCTCTTTCCCGGCGGCGTCGAAAAATATCTGGGTCGGGATGACGGTGACACCGGCGGCTTCAGCCAGGTCGTAATTCTCGTAAACGTCCACGATTTCCACGATGACCCTGTCCTTGTACTCCCGCTTCACCTCTTCGAGGGTGGCCGCCATCTCCTGGCAGGGGATGCACATTTTGGAGCCGTAATCCACGATTTTCGGCAGGTCGGTTTCGGCGGCGTCGGCCGGCAGGACCGGGTCGCCGCCGTCCTTGAGGACGAATATCGCCGCGACGGCGACGCCGATTAGAACCAGGGCGATGACCAGGCCGCGCTTCTTCGCTTTCACGCCATACCTCCATTTATTTACCCTGTTTTTATCGCACCGATGCGGGGCGGATGCCGTATATGACGACGGTTGACCGTCCGGCCGTTTGTTCTACCGTGCCCCGCCCAGTTAATTTACCCGCCAATCATATAACCAAACAGTCATACGGTCAAGAAAAATCTCCGTTCCCCTTTTCGCCGCGCAGCGCAAAAAAAAACCGTTGACTGCGCCGGGCCGGACCGTATACTTGGCCCCATGCAACCAGAAAAACCCTCGCTCCTGCTCGTCAACGCCTGCCTCGACGCCGACGACCCCTGCGTCGGAGTCTACCTGGCGATGCTGGAGCCGTTCTTCCGCGTCGCCGCGGTCCACGTGGACGCGCTGGCCTCGCCCCGGTTCGCCGAGGACGCGGCGGTGGTGACCGGCTCGACCAAGCTCATCACCCGCGACCCGGCCCCCGAAACGCTTTACGCGCTCTACCGCGAGACGCAAAAGCCGCTCCTGGGCATCTGCTACGGGCACCAGACCCTGGCCCACGCCTGGGGCGCGCGGGTGGTCAAAAAAGAGTTCTTCGAGGCCGACGCCGATATTCACATCTCCCGGCCGGACGCGCTCCTGGACGGTTTCGCCAAAACCTTCACCGCCTTCAAGTCGCACTTCGAGCACGTGGTGCTCGATGAAGGGCTGACGCGGCACTTCGACGTTCTCGCCGCCTCGGACCGGTGTGCGGTGGAGGTGATTCGCCACCGGGAGCGGCCGCTGTGGGGGACGCAGTTCCACCCCGAGCGGTCGGGGGCGACGGGGGAGCGCATCGCCGCCAATTTCCACCGCATCGTGACGGGAGCGATTTCCCGGCGACCCTGAACCGCGTGCGATGACGTAGGGGCGGGTCTCTGTGCCCGCCCGTTTTAGCTGCACCCCCCTACCCGACCTCCCCCCCAGAGGGGGGGAGGGGATAGCTGCACTCCCATCCCTGACCCGTAAGCCCGCCGCGGCCCTTGACGCGCGCCGGTCCACCTGCTATCCTGCGCTCCCGACACCACCCGGAGCCGACATGTCCCCACGCTTCACCGCCGCCGACCGGCGCTTCATGGAGCGGGCCCTGGAGCTCGCGGCCAGGGCCTACGGCCGCACCTCGCCCAATCCCCTGGTCGGAGCGGTCGTGGTCCGGGACGGGGAGACCGTGGGCGAGGGCTGGCACCGCCGCGCCGGGGAGCCCCACGCCGAGGTTCTGGCCCTGAAGGACGCCGGTAAAAAAGCCAAAGGCGCGACCCTCTACTCCACCCTCGAGCCCTGCTGCCACCACGGCCGCACCCCGCCCTGCACCGAGGCCATCCTCAAGGCCGGAATCGGGCGCGTCGTCGCCGCCATGGAGGACCCCAACCCCGAGGTCCACTGCCGGGGCCTGGAGTCGCTGCGGGCGGCGGGTCTCGATGTCGGGGTCGGCTGCCTCAGGAAAAAAGCCGAGAAGCTCAACACGCCCTACATCAAGTTCATCACCCGCGGCCTGCCGTACGTGACGGTGAAGACGGCGACGAGCCTGGACGGAAAAATAGCCACCTTCACCGGCGACAGCCGCTGGATAACCGGGCTCGACTCGCGGCGGATGGTGCACCACTTCCGCAACTACACCGACGCGGTGCTCATCGGCATCCGCACGGTGCTGGCCGACGACCCGCGCCTGGACGTGCGGGTGAATTTCCCCGACCTGCGGAACCCGCAGAAGGTCATCGTGGACTCGAAGGGGCGGATGCCGACGCGGGGCCGCACCATCACGCAGGACCCGCGCACCATCGTCGCCGTTTCGCCCAAGGCCAGCCTGACGCGCATCACCTCGCTGGAGGACGCCGGGGCCCGGGTGGAGGTCATCCAGGGCACCCAGGTACGCGTGGACATGACGCGGCTGATGCACAGGCTGGCCGAGCTGGACATCGTTACCGTGCTGGTCGAGGGTGGCGGGGGAGTGGCCGGGAGCCTGTTCGAGGCCGGGTTGGTGGACGAGGTCGTGTCCTTCATCGCCCCGGTGCTCATCGGCGGCGTGAAGGCTCCGGGGCCGGTCGGCGGCCGCGGCGTCCAGCGCGTCATCGACGCCCACCACCTGGTGGACGTCACCTTCGAGCAGGTGGGCGAGGACCTGATGATTCGGGGGAGGGTCCGCCGGGGGTACAAGACCAACGGCGACGTGACCCTGTCGGAGTAG
>CAYTCV010000112.1:2817-5328 GCA_964436465.1 uncultured bacterium | reverse complement strand
GCGGTGAAAATGTAGGGCGGGGATTACCTTCGGTCGCAGATACCTAACCCCGCCGTTTTGGTAATCGCGGCGGCCCGCAGAGGGGCCGCCCTACACCGCTTCGCGGTGAAAATGTAGGGCGGGGATTACCTTCGGTCGCAGATACCTAACCCCGCCGCTTTGTTAATCGCGGCGGCCCGCAGAGGGGCCGCCCTACATCGACGAAAACTCGACTCTCACGCCGGACCTCACGCGCCGCGCATCGCCAGCTTCTCCTTCAGCCCGTACACCGCCCGCGTCCGCGACACGACCTCCTCCAGGCCCGAGTCCATCCACTTGAGCTTGACCATCCCCCGGTCGGCCTCCTCGGGCCCGATGACCGCCACCACGGGTATTCCCAGCTTGTCGGCGTACTTGAACTGCTTGGCCAGCCTGGCCGGTTCGAGGTAAATCTCCGTGGCCAGGCCGGCGTTGCGGAACTCGGCCACCATGTTCAGCTCGAAGGGCAGCGTTTCGCCGCCGAAGTTGGCCACCAGCACCTGCGTGCGGCAGGCGGCCTGGCGCACCACGCCGAGCTGCTCCATGGCGGCGAAGATGCGGTCTATGCCGATGGTGGTGCCGGTGGCGGGGATGTCCTGGGTCCCGAAGCGGCCGATGAGGCCGTCGTAGCGCCCGCCGCCGGTGAGGGAGCCGATGTGCGGCTCGGAGGGGAGGACGGACTCGAAGATGGGCCCGGTGTAGTAATCCAGCCCCCGCGAGAGCCACGGGGTGAAGACCCAGGTGTTGTCCGGCACGCCGAACCCGGCCACCGCGTCGAAGAGCGCCCCCAGCGTCAGCGCCTCCTCGTCGAAGTCCAGCACGTCGGCCCAGTTGTTCAGAAGTTCATGAGCCTTGGAGCGGCCCGCCCGCGCCCGGAGGTCGGCGGGCACGTCCTCGAAGACCCGCATCAGCCGCCCGATGACCTTGGGCTCCAGCTTCAGCCCTTTCAACTCCGTCAGCACCCCGTCCATCCCGTCCCGGTCGTACTTGTCCATGGCCCGGCACACCGGGGCGAGCCACTGGCCGGGGTAGAGCCCGGCCCAGGCCACCACGCCGGCCAGGAACCGGCGGTCGTTCACCAGAATCAGGTACTTGCGGTCGCCGATGCCGAAGCCCAGCCGCCCGAGGATGTCGGCGGTGAGGGCGATGATTTCAGCGTCGGCCAGCTCCCCCTTCACTCCCACGATGTCGGCGTCGCACTGGAGGAACTCGCGGAAGCGCCCCTGCCGGAGCTGCGGACGGTCAGCCCGCCACACCGGCTGAATCTGGTACCGCTTGAACGGCGTGGGGAGCTCGTGGTACATGGCCATCACCCGCGCCAAAGGCACCGTCAGGTCGTAGTGCAGCGCCAGGGTCTTGCCGCCCCGGTAGGCCAGGGGGTAGATGAGCTTGTCCGTCGCGCCGCCCGACTTGCCCGTCAGGATGTCCACGTACTCGAAGGCGGGGGTGGAGATGGGCGAGAAGCCGTAGCGCGAGAAGCACCCGCGGATGGTGTCGAGGATGTCCTCGCGGGGAATCATCGCCCCCGGGAGGAAATCGCGGGTGCCCTTGAAGATGCGCGGCTTGATGACGTCCATGTTCCTCTTCCCCGACTAAAGCCCGTTTCCGCCCCGGCGCCCATCCCGGCCGCGGGACGGCTTTAAAGCCCATAGTATGCCCCGACGGGGCGCCGCAGTCAAGGCCCGGATAGCAACGTCGCGCGCTGGGGAGGGGGGTGAAGTTGCCCCCTCTCACTGTGGGAGCGGCGCGCCGACGGGTTGGGGTGAGGGTCGCACGTCCCCTCCCCCCTCTGGGGGGAGGGCCGGGGAGAGGGGCGGGCGGGGATGGAGCCCCGCCCCTACGTCGTCGCAACTTGGGGTGCTTGAAGTGGAGCCCCGCTTCTGCTACCCTTCGAACATCACGCACCCCCCGAACCAAAGGAGCGCGATGACCGACGGGCGTAACCGTGGCGGCTGCCTGACCGCATGGCTGGTGCTCATGATTATCGGGGCGACCTTCGCGTCCATCAGCAATTTCTTCCTGCACGACACGCTGGGCCGGATGGCCACGGGCTTCCGTATCGGCGACGAGTGGGTCCTCATCGCCTGGGGCGTCCTGGCGCTCGTGCAGCTCATCGCCGCCGTGGCGCTGATGCTGTGGAAAAAGTGGGGATTCTACGCCGTCGCCGCCACGGCCGTGGCCTCCCTGGGCATCCAGATTTACCTGGGATTCCCCATCTACCTCTACATCTACACCTTCGTCGGCCCGCTGATTCTGTACCTTTTAATGAAGCCGATGTGGCACAAGTTCGATAGCACCGGTCGCTCGATACGGTACGAGAATGAGGACGGCTCCCCCGCCCCCTTCGGAGAGGATGAGGGCGATAGGTAACGGCGGCGGGACGTAGAAGTCCCGCCCCGCATTTTCACCGCAAAGCGGTGTAGGGCGGCTCTTCCACGAGCCGCCATTTCTCCGGCGGGACGTAGAAGTCCCGCCCTACATCATCGCAAGGGT
>CAYTCV010000112.1:0-2717 GCA_964436465.1 uncultured bacterium | reverse complement strand
GCGGCGGTCCCCTCCCCCCTCTGGGGGGCGGCGCGCCGACGGGTCAGGGAGGGGGGTTCATGAAGCGGTGTAGGGCGGCTCTTCCACGAGCCGCCATTTTTCCGGCGGGACGTAGAAGTCCCGCCCTACATCATCGCAAGGGTGCGGCGGTCCCCTCCCCCCTCTGGGGGGCGGCGCGCCGACGGGTCAGGGAGGGGGATTCAAGTCGTCCGCGGGCGCCGGTTGTCAAGGTCCCCCGGTTGACGCCGCCGAATTTCACCGCTAGACTCACACCGCGCAACGACCGAGGGAACCCATGCCACGCCTGCGCCTCCACGTCACCGGCACCGTCCAGGGGGTCGGCTTCCGGCCCTTCGTCTTCCGGCTGGCCGCCGAGCTCGGCCTGGCGGGCTTCGTCTTCAACGACCCGTCGGGGGTCCGGGCCGAGGTCCAGGGACCCCGCGAGGCGCTGGACGAGCTGGTCCGCCGGCTGCGGGACGAGGCGCCGCCGCTGGCGAACATCCGGACAGTCGAGGCCGCGGAAATACCCGAGGCCGCCGGGACCGCGTTCACCATCCGCGAGAGCCCGCTTTCCGGCGGGGAAATGACCCTGGTCTCGCCGGACGTCGCCACCTGCGCCGACTGCCGCGCGGAAATCGCCGACCCCGCCGACCGCCGCCACCGCTACCCCTTCACCAACTGCACCAACTGCGGCCCCCGGTTCACGATTATCAAAGACCTGCCCTACGACCGCCCGCTGACCACGATGAGCGGATTTACGCTCTGCCCGGACTGCGCGCGGGAGTACGCCGACCCGACCGACCGCCGCTTCCACGCCCAACCGGTCTGCTGCCCGGTCTGCGGCCCGCGGGTGAAACTGACCGACCCGGCGGGGACGGTGCTGGCTGAAACCGAACAGGCGTTCGGGGAAGCGGTCAAGCTGTTGAAAAACGGGAAGCTCCTGGCCGTCAAGGGCCTGGGCGGGTACCATCTGGCCTGCGACGCGCTCGATGAATCGGCCGTGGCCGAGCTGAGACGGCGCAAGGTCCGGCTGGAGAAGCCCTTCGCCCTGATGTTCCCCAACCTGGACGAAATTCGGCGCTACTGCGTCGTGGACGAGGCCGCGGCGAATTTACTTACTTCCAACCGCGCGCCCATCGTGCTCCTGCCGGTGCGGGAAGACGGGGAGCGCGTCGCGCCGTCCGTGGCGCCGGGCCGGCGGCGCCTGGGCCTCATGCTGCCCTACACCCCGCTGCACCACATTTTATTGAAGGATTTCGGCGGGCCGCTGGTCCTCACCTCGGGCAACCGGGCCGACGAGCCCATCGCCTTCTCGGACGCCGACGCGCTCGCCCGGCTGGGGGAAATCGCCGACGCCTTTTTGATTCACGACCGGCCCATCCACCTGCGCTGCGACGACACGGTGGCGTCGGTGCTGCGGGGCGGGCCGTACCTCGTGCGGCGCTCCAGGGGCTGGGCCCCGGAGCCGGTCCATCTCCCGAAAGCGCTGCCGGTCCACCTGCTGGCCGCCGGCGCCGAGCAGAAGAACACCTTCGCCCTCGGACGCGAGCGCCTGGCCTTCCTCTCCCACCACATCGGCGACATGGAAAACCCGGCCGTTCTGGCGAGCTTCGAGGAGGGAATTCAGCATTTTCAGCGTCTGTTCAAAATCCGGCCCGAGGCCGTGGCCTACGACCCGCACCCCGAGTACCTGCCGAGCAAGTGGGCGCTGGAGCGGGATTTGCCGAAAATCGCGGTCCAGCACCACCGGGCGCACGTGGCGGCCTGCCTGGCCGACGCGGGCCACGCCGGACCGGCCGTGGGCGTCGCCTGGGACGGCACCGGCTACGGCGACGACGGGGCAATCTGGGGCGCGGAGCTGTTTCTCGCTGGGCAAGGCGCGGACTGGCCGCGGCTGGCGCACCTGGACTACGTGCCGCTGGCCGGCGGGGCGCAGGCCGTGCGGCAGCCCTGGCGCATGGCGGCGGTCTGGCTGGAGGCGGCGGGCCTCGACCCCTGCGCGGTCCCCGGCTTCGGCGAAAAATTGCAGGGCGAGGAGTGGGGGCTGGTGAAGGTCGCGGCGGAGCGGGGCCTGAATTCGCCGCCCACCAGCTCGGGCGGGAGGCTGTTCGACGCCGTGGCCGCCCTGCTGGGCGTGCGCACCGAGGCGCTCTACGAGGGCCAGCCGGCGGTGGAGCTGGAGCAGCTCGCCGACCCGGAAGAAACCGGGACATACGACCTGGCCCTGGAAACCTTGATAAATCCCTGGCGGTGGGACGCCCGGCCGCTCTTTTTATCCATCGCGGATGACCTGCGGAACGGTGTTTCGCGCCGGAAAATCTCCGCCCGCTTCCACCGCGGCCTGGCGCGGGGCATCGCCGCCGCGGCCGTCCGGGCGGCCCGGGAGAACGGCATCGTGCACGTCGCCCTCACCGGCGGCTGCTTCCAGAATCTGCTGCTGACGGAGTGGACGGCGCGGGAAATCGAGGCGGCGGGGCTTTCCGTCCTGTTGCACCGGCGGGTGCCGCCCAACGACGGCGGGATTTCCCTGGGGCAGTTGTTCCTCGCCGGGCGGATTCTGCGCGAAACGTAGGGTCGCGGGCGGGTGTGGACACCCGCCCCTACATCGGCAACGCGCGATTCCCGGTAGGGGCGACCGTCCACGGTCGCCCGCATAAAACGCGGCGGGGAAAGGATTTGCTTCGCATAGCTCTCTTCGCTCGGTTCCCCGCCCTACA
>CAYTCV010000111.1:0-5348 GCA_964436465.1 uncultured bacterium | reverse complement strand
TCGTAGAAGAGCCGCCCTACACCGCTTCGCGGTGAAAATGTAGGGCGGGGTTTCCCAACCCCGCCGCGTTTTACGTTCCAAATCCTTACCCTCACCCTAACCCATCGGCGCGCCGCTCCCCGGAAGGGAGAGGCGACCATCGCACCCCCCTTCCTGACCTTCCCCCCAGAGGGGGGCAGGGACAGGCGGTGGCGGTGGAGGGCGGAATCGGTTACACTTATCAGGCTTACTCGCGGAGGTGGGGGACATGGCGCGCGGAGAGGAGCTGGCACAGCGGCTGCGCGAGATGCGGCAACTCCTGGAGGCCACGCGGGACCTGGCCGGGGAGCAGGACCTGGCGCACCTGGTGGGCCGGTTCTCACGCCACGCCGCCGGGGCCGTGGACGCCGAGCTCGTCCGCATCTGGTTCACCCGGGAGGCCCACGAGCGGGAGTGGTTCCACCTCCCGGTGGCGGCCGGGCACGTCCTTTCCCCGGGGCAGGGCGGATTTCTGGGTAGTGTGCTCGCGGAGGGGAGGACGCTGTACTTCTCCCGCCGGAGCGCGGCGGCGGCGGAGCGCGCCCTCTTCGACGAGCCGGGCCTGCGCGTCAAAAACGCCCTCTTCTTCCCGCTGAAGGACCGCCCCGGGCGGACCATCGGGGTCCTCGGGGCGCTGAACAAGCGCGAGGGCCGCTTCACCGCCCACGACTCGGCGCTCCTGGGCCAGCTCATCGCCTACGGCGGGGTGACCCTGGCCAACGCCGCGGCGCACCAGCAGGCGCTGGCGATTCTCAAGCGGCAGGAGAACCTGCTGGACGTGGGCCGCGCGCTCTCCGGGGAACGCGACCTGCGCTCGCTCCTCAAGCTCGCCGCCCGCGTCACCACCGAGGTCATGGACGCCGACCGCACCACCGTCTTCCTTCTCGACGAGGCCGCCGACGAGCTGTGGAGCATCGTGGCCGAGGGGATGGCCGAGAACGAAATCCGCATGCCGTCGGACGCCGGAATCGCCGGCCACGTGGCGCAGTCCGGCGAAATCGCCAACGTCACCGACGCCTACGCCGACCCCCGCTTCAACCGGGAGGTGGACCGCCGGACCGGCTACCGGACGCGCAACATGCTGGTGATGCCGCTGAAGGGCCGCGAGGGGCGCGCCCTCGGCGTTCTCCAGGTGCTCAACAAGCGCGAGGGGCCCTTCACCTTCGACGACGAGGAGCAGCTCCGCGTCATCGCCAGCTTCACCTCGGTGGCGGTCTCCAACGCGCTCATGGGGCGGGAGAACGATAAGCTCCTGCACCGCCAGCGCGTGATTCTGGAGGCGGCGCAGGCCATCGGCCGCATCATGCCCCTCGCCGAGCTACTGACCATCATGGCCAAGCTCACCAGCGAGATTCTGGACGCCGACCGCTCCACCGTCTTCATCCACGACCGGGACCGGGGCGAGCTCTGGAGCATGGTCGCCGAGGGCGAGCGGGAAATCCGCTTCCCGGCCTCCAAGGGCATCGCCGGTGCCGTGGCGACTACCGGCAAGACCCTCAACATCCCCGAGGCCTACGACGACCCCCGCTTCAACAAGGAAATCGACCGCCAGACCGGCTACCGCACCAAGTCCATGCTCACCATGCCCATGCTCGACAAGCGGGGCGAGGTGATGGGCGTGTTCCAGGTCCTGAACAAAAAAGCGCCTTCGGGCTTACCCGAGGACAGCCTCCCCTTCGACGCCGACGACGAGAAGCTGTTGACCATGCTGGCGGCCCAGGCGGCCATCTCCATCGAGAACAACCTCCTCTACCGCCAGCGGCAGGAGATGTTCTCCAGCTTCATCGAGACGCTTTCGGGCGCCATCGACGCCCGGGATAAAATCACCTCGAACCACATCCGGAACGTCACGCGCTACACCCTGGGAATAGCGGCCGAGATGGGCCTGCCGACCGGTGAGCGGGAGGTGCTGCGGGTGGCGGCGCTGCTGCACGATTTCGGCAAGGTGGGCATCCGCGACTGCATCCTGTGCAAGCCGGGGCGCTTCACCCCCGACGAGTACGAGGAGATGAAGACCCACGCCGCCATCACGAGAGAGCTGTTGGATAAAATCACCTTCGAGCGCAAGCTGCGGGAGGTGCCGGCCATTGCCGCCGGGCACCACGAGAAGCTCGACGGCTCGGGCTACCCCGAGGCGCTCATCGGGGACGAGATACCCATGGGGGCGCGAATCATCGCCGTGGCCGACATCTTCGACGCCCTGACCCAGAAGCGGCACTACAAGGAGCCCATGAACACGGAGCGCGCCTGCGCCATCCTGCGCGAAGAGGTGGAGCACAACCACCTGGACGGGCGCTGCGTGGAATCCTTCATCGCCTGGTACACCCGCGAGGAACCGGCGTAGTAAAGCGTCTACCCATCTATTTGAAAAAAAACTTGAAAAAAGTTAACTTTTAGGTTAACTTTAAGGTGGTCGAGGATGGGTGAGCTGACGGTTATCTTCTATGAGGGTGGCGTTAGAAGCGCGTGGTACTTCGTCACGCAGGATGGAAAAAACCCTGTATTGGATTTCATCGAGACTCACCAATTGAGCCGTCCGAAAGATATGGAGAAATTGAGGCGCACAATCAAAAATATCTGTGAATACCCCAGACCGAGTGAAGAAATGTTTCGTCATGAGGGGCAGGGTATTTACGCCATCAAGGCCGCTCAAGCCCGTGTTTACGGATTTCAGGATGGTCGTAACTTCATCATGTGCCACGCGGTTTTCAACAAGCGGGACAGGGTCAGGAAAGAGGATTTGAAAAAGGCCGACAAGATACGTGAAGAGTACAAACGACGTAAGGAAACCTTGACATGAATAAGGGACATTACTACAAGCTCATCGAGCTCTTCGGCGACGGGCGCGAAATGGCCGAGGAGGGGCTCATCCTCGACGTGAGCCAGCAGCTCTTCGAGGTCATGGAGGATGAGGGTATCACCAAAGCGGAGCTGGCCTCCAGACTCGACTGCTCCAAGGCGTACATCACCAAGCTCCTGCGCGGCCCCTCCAACATGACCCTGCGCAAGGTGGCCGAGGTTTTTTTCGCCCTGGGCCGCGTCCTCAAGCTCAAGGCCGTGCCCGCCGAAGAGGAGACGGAATGGGAGTGCGTCAAAACGCGACCCGACCGTCGCCGGCGGGAGTCCGAGGCGGCCTCGGGGGATTCGGAAACACCGACCGGCGCGGGGCCCCGCGGCTCCCGGAAGAAAGCGGTTTCAAAGACGGTCCCGACGGCGGCTTTACACCATTCGAAGACGCGCAGGGCGGCGGCGAAACAAAAACCCGTCTCGACCGGGGGCGGGGTGAGGGGGAGTCGTTCCACGGCTACGGTTAGGAGCACTACGACCCGGAAGAAAAACGCATAGGCGTGGAATCCTTCATCGCCTGGTACACCCGCGAGGAACCGGCGTAGAGTTCCCGCCGTACCGTAACGACAACCACGAGGAACGCCCCATGCCCTGGCAGTACCTCATCGCCGCCGTCCCGGTTCTCTTGTTCAGCCTGACCTTTCACGAAGCCGCGCACGCCTTCGTGGCCTACCGCCGCGGCGACGACACCGCCAGGCTGGCCGGACGGCTCACCCTGAACCCCATCCCCCACATCGACCCCATCGGCACCATCATCCTGCCGCTGGTGCTGATTATCTCCAACGCCGGATTCATCATCGGGGCCGCCAAGCCGGTGCCGGTGGACTCCCGCAACCTGCACAATCCGCGGCGGGACATGCTGGCGGTGGCGCTCTCGGGACCGGCGTCCAACTTCCTCCTCGCCGCCGGCTTCTTCGTGCTGGTCCAGGTCTCCTACCTGGTCGGCCTGGACCCCCTGGCCTTCAACCAGTTCACCTTCGAGCTCGACTTCGGCGTCGCCGGGTTCATCTCGGCGATTCTCAAGCTGGGCGTCCTGTACAACCTCGTCCTGGGCGGGTTCAACCTCCTGCCGGTCCCGCCGCTGGACGGGTCGAGCATCCTGTTCCACTTCCTGCCGCCCAAGGCGAACTATTACGCCGCCCGCGTCGCGCCCTACGGCTTCATCCTCATCATCGTGCTGTTGATTACGGGGGTCCTTTCGCCGTACTTCTCGTTGTTCTTCCGGCTGTTCTACATGCTGGTCTCGCCCCTGTTCTAGGCCGTCCCCTCCCCCCTCTGGGGGGAAGGTTAGGAAGGGGGGTGCAGCTATCCCCTCGCCCCTCTGGGGAGAGGGTTAGGGTGAGGGGTAAAAAAGCGGCGGGGAAGGGATTCCCCGCCCTACATTTACGAACCGCGCAATTGCCCGTAGGGGCGACCGTCCACGGTCGCCCTCGGGCCGACCTGAAGGTCGGCCCCTACATCATCGCAACGGGCGGGGACGGAGCCCCGCCCCTACGTCAGCGCAATTGCGGGTGAGAGGTGCCGCTATCCCTTCCCCCCTCTGGGGGGAAGGTTAGGGAGAGGGGTAAAAAACGCGGCGGGGACTAAAGTCCCCGCCCTACATTTTGGAGGGCGTATATATGGACCGCGGGGGGGCGTGGCCCCTTTTTTGCACCGGTAATCCTATCGGGTCCCTCGATACAACAATCGTCGGCCTTCACACCCCGAGGAAAGGGAACCAAAATGCCCATCCCGCCTCTTTGCCGCACCATTCTGACCCTCTTCGTCCTCGGAGCCGCCCTCACCCAGGCCGGCGACGAATCAACCCGTTCCACCGTCTTTGAGAGCGTCGCCTTCAGCCGAAACCAGGACATCTACCTCCTGGATTCCTCGGGCGCCCTCGAGCGCCTCACCGACACGGGCGACAACGGACAACCGGTGGTCTCCCCCGACGGCTTCATGATAGCCTTCTCCTCCAAGAGGGACGGAGACTGGGAAATATTCGTAGCCAACTGCGACGGCAGCGGCTTGTGGCAGCTTACCGACAACGCCGCCTCGGACGACTCGCCCACCTGGTCCCCGGACAGCCGGCGGCTGGCCTTCGCCTCCGACCGCGACGGGGACTTCGACGTATACATTGTATGGGTGGACGGCCACGGCATACGGCACATGACCGACGACCCGGCCGACGACCTCAACCCCGCCTGGAGCCCCGACGGGAGCTTTATCGCTTTCTCCTCGGAGCGGGACGGGATTCGGGAAATATACCTGGTAGACACCGACGGGGGAGCTGTAAGCCGTCTGACCGGGGACGACACCGACAACACCACACCCGTCTGGTCGGCGGATGGGGCCGAAGTGGCCTTCTACTCGGGAGGCACGGGGGACTGGCGGAGCGTCATCGTTCCGGTGCCCGGCTCGCCCCGTCGGAACACCGACGGCCCCTAGGCGACCGTCGCGCGGACCGGGTGGAGGCGCCGGGGGGCCGGATTGGTGTATAATAC
>CAYTCV010000110.1:3952-5397 GCA_964436465.1 uncultured bacterium | reverse complement strand
CCCGCCCTACATTTAAAAATATGTGTTATTCACAGCCGGGGCGACCGTCCGGGGTCCCCCGGAGCGGCGGTTCCAACTTCGACCGGCATTTACCGTTTGTGCTAAAATACGGGGGATACGATTACGCATCCACGGAGCGACGATGCCCGAAAAGGCCATTTTAAAAAAGTGCGGCCAGTTCACCCGGGCCAACGAGGCCCGCGCATCGGGGGTCTACCCCTACTTCCGGCCCCTGTCCTCCGTGGGCCCCGAAGCGGTGCTCGACGGCAAGAAGGTGCTGATGCTGGGCTCCAACTCCTACCTGGGGCTCAACCACCACCCGAGGGTAATCGAGGCGGCCAAACGGGCCATGGACAAGTACGGCACTTCCTGCGCCGGCTCACGGTTCCTCAACGGCACCCTGGACATCCACCTCGAACTGGAAAACGAGCTGGCAAAACTGGTGAAGAAACCCAGGGCCCTCGTCTTTTCCACCGGCTTTTTGACCAACCTGGGCGTCATCTCTTCCCTGGTCGGCCGCGGCGAATTCGTGGTCATCGACAGCCTGGACCATGCCTCCATCGTGGAGGGTTCCCGCCTGGCTTTCGGCAAAATCCTGAAATTCCGCCACATGGACATGAAGCACCTGGAGGAGCGGCTGTTCTGGATTCCGCCGGTTAAGGGCAAACTGGTCGTGGTGGACGGCATCTTCAGCATGGAGGGGCACATCGCCCCGCTGCCGCAAATCGTAGAGCTGGCGGAGAAGTACAACGCGGCGGTGATGGTGGACGAGGCGCACTCCATCGGCGTTATGGGCCCCCACGGGGAGGGCTGCTCGGTCCACTTCGGTCTCGCCGACCGGGTGGACCTCATCATGGGCACTTTCTCCAAGACGCTGGGCTCCATCGGCGGATTCGTGGCCGGGGACGAGGAGGTGCTCGACTACATCCAGCACGTAAGCCGTGCGCTCATCTTCGCGGCGAGCATCCCGGCCTCGGCGGCGGCGGCGGCCCTGGAGGCCCTGCGCATCATGCTCGAGCAGCCCGAGCTAATCGACAAGCTCTGGCACAACACCCGGCGGATGAAGGGCGCCCTCGACGCCTTCGGATACGACACCTACGGCTCCGAAACCCCGGTCATCCCCGTGGTGGTCGGCGAGGACCTGGCCGCCTTCAAGATGACCCGGCTCCTCCAGGACGACGGCGTATTCGTCAACCCCGTAATCAGTCCGGCGGTGCCGCCCGGCGGCGCCCTAATCCGCATCAGCCTTACCGCGGCCCACTCCGACGAGCAAATAGACCGGGCCATCGAAGCCTTGGGCAAGGCCGGGAAGGCGCTGGGCATCATCTGACCGGGGCGGGTCGGCGGTCTGGGGCGGGTTTCGAGCGCGGGTCGGAGCGTCGGTCCGGACCGGCGCGAAGGGAACGTCGGGTAGACATCACCGCCTCCGTCGAGGGCTTCGTGGT
>CAYTCV010000110.1:0-3852 GCA_964436465.1 uncultured bacterium | reverse complement strand
CGTCGGCTCCGGCGCATGGGCTGGTATCTCACCGCCGCGGTGCAGCCCCGCGCGAAGGGAACGTCCAAGGCGCATCCGGGGCGGGTCGGCGGTGCCGATGGGGCCGGCCGTGGGCGGAATTACGAGGGCGTTTACTCCGGCGGGTCGAGGGGACGGTTTGTCGCCGGGATGGCGTGTCCTTCTAGGCTCCCCAGAAGCGGGTCGCGGGACCCGCTCTTCGTCCCCGGTCGGAATGGTCGCGGCCGCGGGGGAGGGTGGCCGCCCGTGGAAAAGCTGCTAAAAGCGGCGACGGAGGCGGTTGAGTAGGTTCATTTCCCCTGGGCGGCAGGCTGATAAAGCCGCCGAAGGCCGGTCGCCGGACCTTCTCGGCTCGGAGCCGGAACCGTGACTGGGGAATCCCCGGTATTTGTACTATAATCCGCTCGGGATTATCGTTTCGTCCGAAACGTTATTTCCGACCGGATATATGTAGATAGGTCTGTAACACTATGCCCGACAAGGAAAAAAAGCCCAAGAGGAAGCTGGTCGGCGGCCAGGCCGTCATGGGCGGCGTGATGATGCGCGGCCGCCAGAAGTGCTTCATGGCCCTCAAGAGCCCCTACGACGGGCGCATGGAGCTCACCGAGCTTCCCCTCCCCCACTTCTTCCGCTGGAAAATCTTCCGGTGGCCCCTCTTCCGCGGGACCTCCATGCTCCTGGACTCCGCCGTCCTGGGCACCCAGGCGCTCACCGCCTCGGCCAACTTCATCGAGAAGGAGGAGCAGAAGAAGAAGGCCGCCGAGGAGGGTAAGTCTATAGACGGCATCGACGAGAAGCCGGGGCTCATCTCCGGCAAGCGCGCGGCGTTCCTGCTCCTGCCCAGCCTCGTCGTCGGCGTGGCGCTCTTCATCCTCGGGCCCCTGTGGGCGGCGCGCGGCATCCTCTCCCTCTGGCCGGCCATCGGGCCCGAGGGCGGCATCTGGTTCAACCTCATCGAGGGCGGCCTGCGCGTCATTGTCTTCCTCTTGTACCTGGTCATCATCCGCGCCATGAAGGACGTGCGGGACCTCTTCCGCTACCACGGCGCCGAGCACAAGACCATCGCCACCTTCGAGGCCGGCGAGGAGCTCACCATCGCCAACGCCGCCACCAAGAGCCGCCTGCACCCCCGCTGCGGCACCGGCTTCCTCGTCTTCATGCTCATCGCCCTGGTGCTGGTCCACTCCGCCGTCTTCGCCATACCGGCGCTCCAGGGCATCTACTTCGTGTACGCGGCGCTCATCCGCATCGCCCTCATCCCGCTGGTGGCCGGGGTGGCCTACGAGTGGATTCGCCTGGCCGGCCGCCACCCCAATTCGAAAATCATGCGCATCTTCGTCGCCCCGGGGCTGGCCACGCAGCTTCTGACCACCGTCGAGCCCGAGGAGCGCCACCTGGAGTGCGCCATCGCCGCCTTCAAGGCCGTGGTGGATGCCGAGGGCGCCTTCGAGGACCCGGACGAGAAGCGGCCCATCGCGGCGTGAGGCGACGATTCACGTGGCGGGGACGTACATTTGCGGGCGGGTCAGGAGACCCGCCCCTACGCCATCGCAATCGCGGTTGAGGGCTGTGATGGTCCCCTCCTCCCTTTGGGGGGAGGGCAGGGAGGGGGGTGCAGCGGCCCCCCTCTCCCCGTGGGAACGGCGCGCCGATGGGATTAAGGCTGAGGGCTGCCTTATAAAAAAACGGGCGGGGACAGAGCCCCGCCCCTACATTTACCGTCGCGAATCCCCCCGTAGGGGCGACCCTCTGCGGTCGCCCGCTGGCGTGTCATGTGTCCTGTCCCTACGGCGGGTGATTTCTTTTTCAGGCTAGAAGTAAAACGCATGACCGTCTAAAACTTCTATTTTTTTTTAATAATTACGATAAGTAGCTACAAATCAAGAAATTAAACTTATAGTGTTTTTATTGACAACATGTAAATTCAGTGTTAATGAAATAAGTGAGGGGTAAGAGAAATAGTCTCGTTCTTTCCGCAGTCGAGGAGAACACGTTTTAACAAAGCTCTTATTTAAAAAATGGGGTAAGGAAATGAATCTGTTCAAGTCCAGGTTTCGTGGTCAACGGCCTGGGATGAAAGCCCAGCATGGGGGACGTCTTTATTTACTCATTAAATATCTCATCGATAAGTTCACGCCATTGCTCGGGAAGAAAGATGTCAATGAAGCTTTGGACCTGTTAAGGAAGACCCTGGACCTGTCAAAAAGGGAGCAGGTATATCAACTTGTGATAATTGCGTTGGGGCTTGTCTGCTCAACATTGATTTGTCTGTTCGGGTCTTTCGTGCTCAGCCTCGTGACCTTGGGCCTTACCCTCCTCCCCCCCGCCGTTTGCAAAATTATTAAAGTGCGCCGTTCTAGAGTAAGTTCTCCGCGACGGAAGGAATCCTGCAGTCGGTTGGACAGTGCGTCGCGTAGTGGACGCCGGGACATTCGGCGCCGGCCCCCAGATCGTCATCAAGTCACTCACAGGCGGTACAGAAGCAGACGTCGGTCGGTTGAGTGACAATTCCCTCAAATACACCGCTCCCCTTCTCTTCTCAACGCAACCTCCTCCAGATATAACTTAAAAAAATACTGTCCCCCCGGTCTGTCAAGGCGCGTCTGGCGGCGGGCGGCGGCGCGTATTACAATGGACCCGATGGACGACCGACCGCTGTTGGAGCTGACCGAGGAGTATCTCGCCGAGCTCGAGGGCCTGCGGGGCGTCTCGGCGCACACCCTGCGCGCGTACCGGGGGGAGCTGGAGGCCTTCGGTGAATACCTCGCGGCCTTCGGCGCGCCGGTTACCTTAGCGAGGTTCGTCTCTCTGGAGTTGCGCATCTACCTGACCCAGCGGCGGGAGGAGGGGGACTCGGACGCGACGCTGGCCCGGCGGCGGTCGGCGCTGGGCTCCTTCGGGCGCTGGCTGGTCAAGCGGGGCTACCTCGGCGGCAACCCGGCGAAGCTGCTCCCTCGCGGTAAGGGGCTGTTGCGGCCGCTGCCCGGCGTGCTGTCGGTGGAGGAGGCGGCGCGACTGGTGGAGGCCCCGAGGCAGCCGCTGCCGCTGGAGGCGCGCGACCGTGCGCTGAAATTGATGCGCGAAAAGCTGGAGCTGTCGCCGGCGATTTTGGCCAAGCTGAAGGCCGAAGAGGTGGACACGGGCTACGGGCTGATTCGCTCGCGGGCCTGTCGGGAGCTGCGGCTGCCGGAGTCGGTGCGCCTGGCGCTGGCGGGGTATCTGGATTTCCGCAAAAACCTGCCGCCGAAGTCCGACCGGCTGTTCCTCAACGGTAACGGTGGGGCGCTGCGGGCGCGAGACATTGAGGCGGCGCTCGCCGGTTACGAAAAAGGCTGCGCGTTGCGGGCGCGGGATGTTGCACTTTTAGAGCTGCTGTACGGCGCGGGGCTGCGCGTCTCCGAGGCGGCGGGGGTGAAGGCGGGGGACCTCGACCTGGAGCGGGGGCTGGTCACCGTCCTGGGTAAAGGGAACAAGGAGCGCGTCGTGCCCTGCGGCGAGACGGCGGCGTCGGCCATTTCCGATTACATAAAGCTGCGGGAGGCGCTCACCCCAAAGGCCGAGCAGCTTTTCCTGAACCGCGACGGCGGGGCGCTGACCGACCGCTCCGTGAACCGGCTGGTGAAGCAGTACGCCGAGCGGGCGGACATCGGGCGCTCCGTCTCGCCCCACGTCCTGCGCCACAGCTTCGCCACGCACCTGCTGGAGGCGGGGGTGGACCTGCGGCTGATTCAGGAGATGCTGGGGCACGCGAGCCTGGACACGACGGCGGTTTACGCGCGGGTGGCGGTGGAGCGGTGGCGGGACGTTTACGACCGGGCGCATCCGCGGGCCAGG
>CAYTCV010000109.1:0-5463 GCA_964436465.1 uncultured bacterium | reverse complement strand
CCCAGGACACCAGCGCCGCGATGCCGGCGATGACCATAATCCGGCTCCACCGCTGACGCTTTTTCCCCAGCTTCACCGCCTCGGGCCCCTCGACCTCGATTTTCGTAAAATTCGACCCCGGCGGGCCGATGGTCTTCCCTTTCTCGTTCTTCACGTTCCAGCCGCCGATGAGATACCACAACAGGCCGTTGGCCACCAGGGAGAGGCCGATGACCCACAGCGCCTGGACGGTTTCCGCATCACCGTTCACGTCCGCGCTCCATAGCGGTAGGCCGCGGCGCAGGCGCCCTCGTTGGAGACCATGCAGGCTCCCACCGGCTCCCCGGGGTTGCAGGGGTGCTCGAAGAGCGGGCATTCGGTGGGGTGGATGACGCCGCGCAGGACGTCGCCGCAGCGGCATCCCGGCGGTTCCACCGGCTCGCCGACCTCCACGGGATACGCCTTCAGCGCGTCGTAATCTGCAAAATCCTCCCGCAGCTCCAGGCCGGAGCCGGGGATTACGCCCAGGCCGCGCCAGTCGGCGTCGCACGCCCGGAAATATTTCTCCACCAGCGCCCGGGCCTTGGGGTTGCCGCCCTCGGTCACCGCCCGGGGGTAGGCGTTCTGGACCCTCGGCTCCCCGGCGTTCACCTGCCGCACCAGGGCCAGGACACCTTCTAAAATGTCCGCCGCCTCGAAGCCGGTCACCGCGCACGCCAGGCCGAACTCCTCCGGGACGAAGCGGTAAATCTCCAGGCCGGTGACGACGCTCACGTGGCCGGGCAGCAGGAATCCGTCCAGCTTTACCTCCCCCGCGCAGAGCGCCCGCAGCGCGTTCGGCATGGTCTTGTGCGCCGAGAGGAGGGCGAAATTCTTCACCCCGCCTTTGACCGCCGCATCCACCAAAGCCGCCACGGTGGGGGTCGTGGTCTCGAAG
The DNA here is from genome assembly GCA_964436465.1 of uncultured bacterium. GTDB lineage: Bacteria > RBG-13-66-14 > RBG-13-66-14 > RBG-13-66-14 > RBG-13-66-14 > RBG-13-66-14. Next base: position 4,547 of record CAYTCV010000109.1, on the reverse strand, counting down.
CCCACGCCGAGGAAAATTGTGAGCTTGTCCGGATTTTCCGCGGCGACGGCGAGCGTCTCGGCCGGGGAGTAGAGGACGCGGACGCTGGCGCCCTGGGCGCGTTCGTCGGCCAGCGAGCCCGAAGACCCCGGCACCTTCACCAGGTCGCCGAAGGTGCAGACGATGGTCTCCGGCCGCCGGGCGTAAGCCGTCGCGGCGTCCACGAAGCCCACTCCGGTCACGCACACCGGGCAGCCCGGGCCGGAGAGAAGCGTTATATTTTTCGGCAGGAGCTTGCGCAGGCCGGTGCGGGCCACGCTCATGGTGTGCGTCCCGCAGACCTCCATGAGGGTGTAGTTTTTTTCGGGGTCGGCCTCGGCCGTAATCGCCGCCGCCAGACCCCGCACCAGCCCCTTCCGCCGGTATTCTTCCAGGTGGCGCACCTACCCCTCCCCCCGGGCGTCCAGCTCCCGCTGGTGGTGCTCGGCCAGCTCCTCCAGCAGCGCCAGGTTCTCCCGCGCCTCGTCCTCGTCGATGACGTTGAGGGCGAAACCGGCGTGGACGATGGCGTACTGACCGGGGACGGGCGGCGGGTCCACCAGGACGATGGAGATTTCCTGGGTGGTGCCGCCCAGCTCGACGACGGCCCTATCCCCCTCGACCTCGAGAATCTTCATCGGAACGGAGAGGCACATGGTGGCTCCGGTGTTGCGCGTTCGGGTGATTCTTCCGCCCGGAAGCTTAGCGGGGGGATTGGAAAGTGTCAAGATAATCAAGCAAATGCGACGCCGTAAAGGCGCCGCATAACGTGCTGGTCTGATGGGGAGTCGGTCCGTAGAACATTAGCCGTGGTCGGCAGTACGTGAAAATCACCCGGTCACCGTTTTACCGAATTAGCTGTAGAAACTGGCGTCAGGATTGAGCAGGGCGCCGCGGTCGGGCGGACGATTGGGCTAGTCACAAGCTCAGGACCGGCTCCACGCGGCCTTTCCGGGGACGCTCATGCCGTCGGAGATGCAGGCGTCGGGCATGCCGTCGGCCCTGGCCTGAACGACGATGAAGTACAGGTCCTCGTCGGAGTCGTTGCGCCAGGCGCGGACGCCGTCCCGGGCGACCCGGACCACCGAGCCTTCGCCGACCTCCAGGACCTCTCCGTCCACCTGGAATTGCCCCCGCCCCTTGATGAAGATGTAGAGCTCCTCGTTGTTGCGGTGGCGGTGGAGGAATGGAATCTCGCCGCCCGGCGGGAGGCGGTTGAGCGACATCTCCATCCCCGTGAGCCCCAGCGGTTCTTTCATAAACAGCTTCCCCGGATAGCGGGCTTTCATCCCCGGAAGCTGGAAGCTGAACTCCTCCAGCCTGTCCCATCCCCGCAGGTGCGCCGCGGTGAAGTTCACCCCTCTTTTTATCTCTATCCGTGCCTCGGCCATCAGGTCCCACCTCCGGCCCGGCGTTCGGGGATAACGTGAGACGTCAGGGCGATTCAATCGCCTTGCCGCATTTGCCGCAGAACTTGTCGCCGGAAACGAGCTCGGCTCCGCAGTGGGGGCAGACCGGGTGCAGCGGCGCGCCGCACTTGCCGCAGAACTTGTCGCCGGCCGGGTTCTCGTGACCGCACTTGCCGCAGACGATGACCTTCTCCGGGGCGCCTTCTCCACCCTTGTTCTGCATGGCGTCGGCCATCTGGCCCCCGATGGCCATCCCCGCGCCGAGGCCGGCGCCCATGCCGGCCATGCCCCCGCCGCCGGGCTGCTTGGCCGCGTCGCCGATGGCCTCGGCGGTCTTGTAGCGGGTGTAGCGGTCCATGTCGCCGATGGCGCCCATCCTGGCGCGCTCGTCCATGGCCTTCTCGACCTCGGGCGGGGCGGTGATGGCCCCCACGGTGAAGTCCACCAGCTCTATGCCGTAGGTGGCGACCTCATCGGTGAGCTTGGCCTTGAGCGCGATGGCGAACTCGTCGTAGAGCGCGGGCAGGTCCAGCAGGCTTTTGACCTGCTCGCCGAGGAAGTCGAAGGTCCGGCTGACGATGATGCCGCGGAGGAAGTCCTCCAGCTCGCCGACCTTTTTGATGTTGCCGGTGCCGACGTACTTGTTGACGAAGAGGCCGGAGTCGGTGATTTTCAACGAGTAGATGCCGTGGGCGCGCAGGCGGACGATGCCGAACTCGGCGTCTCGGAAGGCCACCGGCTGCGGCGTGCCCCACTTGAGGTCGGTGAAGACCTTCCGGTTGACGAAGTAGACCTCGACCTTGAAGGGGGTCTTGCCGCCGAAGGGGAGCTTCAACAGGCCCCGCAGGAGCGGGATGTTGGCCGATGTGACGGTGTGGCGTCCGGGAGCGAAGCGGTCCAGGGCCTGGCCGTCGCGGAAGAAGACGGCCTCCTGGCTCTCGCGGACGACGACCTGGGCGCCGTAGGCGATATCGCCGGAGCCGTCGTGCGGGATGCGCTCGACGAGGACGTCGCCCGTGTTGTCGAGGGATTGCAGGATTTCGATGGCCATGGTCACTCCTTGAATGCGCGGGGGTAATTTACGGACCCTAGCATATCACGCCGCGGCGGGGTCTGACAACGGGAGGCGGAGTCAGCGGGCGGTGGGGATGGAGAGGATGTGGACGGACACGCCGACCAGAACGACGCCCAGCAGGATGCGCAGCCAGAGCGCCTCAACGAAGAAGACGGCGGAGACGGTGATGACGACCGCCAGCAGGACCAGGGTCCAGATTTTCAGGCGGAGGGGAATGCCCTGTTTGGAGCGCCAGGCGCGGATGTAGGCCCCGAGGCGTGTGCCCATGAGCCAGTCGTGGAGCCTTCTGGAACCGTGGGCGTAGCAGGCGGCCGCCAGCAACAGGAACGGCGTGGTGGGCAGGACCGGGAGGAAGATGCCCGCGACTCCCAGGCCCAGACAGAGCGTGCCGGCTACGACGAGGAGCCCGCGCGTCCACGGTTTCAGGAGCCGATTCTCCTCACCCGGCTGTTCGGGTTCGCCCATCGGTCAGGTCCCCTCGCCCTGGTAGCCGCCGCGGTAGCCCGCGGTTTCCCCCGTCAGGCGGAAGAAGAGGAGCTGCAGCACCCGCGCCCGCTCATCGAGCTCCAGGCCGGCGGGGTTGAAAACGGCCAGCAGCCCCTGCCCCCGGCCGGAATATCCCGCGTCCCACACCGCGCTGCCCAGGTGCGCCCCGCAGCGCAAGAGGCTCGAGCGCGGCTTCCCCAGCGCCAGGACGTCCCGCGGCAGGTTGACCTTCTCCGCGTAGCGGACGAGGTAGGCCCCGGGCGGCAGGATAAGCCGTCCCTCCCGCCAGGGGATGACCTCCGTCTCCGGCAGCCGGCGGCCGGTATTGTCGAAATCCAGGCGACCGGGCGCGTCGTCCGAGAACCAGGCCACCTCGGCCGCGGTGAGGTCCACGCCGTTCGGGGTCGCCTGAATTCCGGGGTCGGACATCCCCTCCACCAGCGGCGGACTGCCCGCGAGAAGACGGGCGAGCGCGTCGCCGGTAATCGGGCCGGGGAGCGGGACGGGGTCGGTCATCGTTTTTTTAAAGGCGGGGGATTCCCGCCTCTGGAGGGACGTGTGGAATCGGGCCGAACCGGGAACTACGACGAGCCCTCGAAGGCCTTGTGAATCTTGTAGTAGTTGCGCAGTTTCTCGTTGGACTTGCGGATGCGGGTGCAGAAGGTGCGGATGAAGGCTATCATGATTTTGTTGCCGATGTCGGTGTCCTCGACGATGAGCTTCTCGAAGTCCGCCTTGCCCAGGGAGAGGAGCTGGGTTTCCTTGCGGCAGACGGCGGAGGCCGAGCGGGGCGCGGCGTCTATGAGCGCCATCTCGCCGAAGAAGGCCGGGCGCTCCAGGAACAGAAGCTCCTCGGTCCCCACCCCCTCGATGGCGAGGGTGATGGAGACCATGCCGGAATCCACGATGTAGAACTTGTCCCCGGTGTCGCCCTCGTGGAAGATGAAGTCGTCTTTGGCGAAGGTCTCCTCCTTCAGGCGGGAGGCGACCACCTCGAGCTCGGGGTCGTCCAGGCCGGCGAAGAGCATGACGTCGCGGATTTGGTCCGGGGTGGGCATGGGGAACCTCGCTTGTGCGTGACGCAAAGATTATAGCAAAAAACCCCCGGCGTCGGCGAGGCGCTTTCGGGGCTTATTTCCGGGTAAAAGTATCCGCATGAGGTTGCATAGATGTAGGGGCGCCCCTCTGCGGGCGCCCGCGTAAAACTCTCCGTGGACAAGGGGCTTAAGCCCTTTGTCTGCTTGTTGATATAGGCGGGCGGGTGTGGACACCCGCCCCTACGATATTGCAAACGTGCCGTCGGGCCGGGTTAGGGTCGCGGCCGGTCCCCTCTCCCTTTAAGGGAGAGGCTCGCCTACGGGCTAGGGTGAGGGTAAGGTATTAAGCGGCGGGGATTAAAATCCCCGCCCTACATCCATCACATGGCAACGACCGTCAAACGCCATGTGTAGGGCGGCCCCTCTGCGGGCCGCCGCGAATCACCCCTCACCCCGACCCTCTCCCCCGAGGGGAGAGGGGGGGGCCGCTACCTACACACGACAAGGCGTGTGGTCAGCGAC
>CAYTCV010000108.1:0-5489 GCA_964436465.1 uncultured bacterium | reverse complement strand
GGCGAACAACGGTTAATTAATACCGCGGGCGGGGACAGAGCCCCGCCCCTACGTCATCCATCGCACATTTGACCCGTAGGGGCGACCGTCCACGGTCGCCCGCGGGCCGACCTAAAGGTCGGCCCCTACGTCATCGCAATCACGGGTGAGGGCTGCGATGGCTCCCTCTCCCCTTTGGGGAGAGGGTGGGGGTGAGGGGTGAAGCGGCGGGGATAGAATCCCCGCCCTACATTTCGGCGAACAACGGTTAATTAATACCGCGGGCGGGGACAGAGCCCCGCCCCTACGTCGTCGCGACGGCGGATGAAAATCGCCTTAAAGACACCCCTTACCGCCGGGGCTGGACACCGGCGGCCGCATCCCGTACACTAAAAAGCCGGGGAAAAACACCACACGAACCGGCGAGACACCATGCGGGGAACCGTCGCTCTTTGCACCCTATTGACCATCCTCCTCGCCACCGCGTGCGGCGGGGAAGGCGGCGAGGCCCACCCGGCGGACACGCCCCCCGATTCGGCCACTGAAACGGCTCCCGCTCCGCTTTTAACGGGGGTCGAGGTGCTCGCGGAAAGCGGATTCGCCGCCCTGGACGGACGACGGGTGGCCCTGGTGTGCAACGCGGCGAGCGTGGACGCGTCGGGGAATCCGAGCTGGGAAATCCTCTCCCGGGCGAAAAACGTCGAGCTCGCCTGGCTCTACGCCCCGGAGCACGGGCTGGGGGCCGACTCCTTCGGTGACCTGGGCGATACGGTGGAGGGGGCCACCGGCCTCGCGGTCAAGAGCCTCTACGGCCGCGGAAAGGCGCCGGACCCCGCCGACCTCGGACTCCTGGACGCCCTCGTGTACGACCTGGCCGACGCCGGCGTCCGCTTCTTCACCTACACCTCCACCCTGTACCTGTGCCTGTCGGCCTGCCGGGAGGCGGGAATTGTGCTGGTCGTCCTGGACCGCCCCTGCCCGCTGGGAGCTCGGATTTCCGGCCCGCTCCCGGAAGGCGTCGCCCGCTTCTTCGTCGGCAAGCTGCCGATTCCCGTCCGGTACGGGCTCACCCCGGGGGAGCTGGCGCGCTGGATTGCCGGGGAGCTCCTCCCCGGGGCGCAGGTGGAGGTCGTGCCGATGGAAGGCTACGACCCGCAAAAGTACCTCGACGGCCAGGCGGGCGGACCGGCCTGGCGTCCGCCGTCGCCGAACCTGGTCCGCCTGGAGGGGGCCCTCGTCTATCCCGGAACCGGCCTCTTCGAGCCGGCGAACCTCTCGGTGGGCCGGGGGACCGACGAGCCCTTCGAACGGGTGGGGGCGCCCTGGCTGGACGCCGAGGGGCTGGCGCTTTATTGGGAGGCCCACTGCCCCGGGGCGGCGTACGCCGTCGTCGAGTTCACCCCCCGCTCGCCCAGCGACGGGCGCTACGGCGGGAAGGCCTGCCGGGGGGTGGAAATCACGGTGACCGACCGCGACGCCTTCGACCCGCTCCGGCTGGCGGCGTACGGCTATGATTTCCTCGCCGTCCGCCACGCCGGGACGCTGGCCGTGGACCGGACGTACCTGCGGCGGATGGTGGGCGACGACTCGCTGGGCCGCCTCATCGCCGGCGAAATCGGGGCGGACGCGCTCCTCGACCGCTGGGCCGCCGACGCGGAGCGGTTCGCGGCCTCCGCGGAGCCGTACCGCCTGTACCCAACGGGACCCTGAATCATGTACGACTACGAGATTCTCGAACGGAACGCGGCCGCGGTGCGGGGAAGAATCGCCGCGGCGGCCGCGCGCGCCGGCCGGGACCCCGGGAAAATCCGCCTGGTCGCCGCGACGAAGTACGTGAAAGCCGACGCCCTCCCCCTCCTGGCCCGCGCCGGGATTCGCGTCATCGGCGAGAACCGCGTCCAGGATGCCCTGGCCAAGTTCGCCGCCGTGGGCGGCTGCGGCCTGGAGTGGCACTTCATCGGCACCCTGCAGAAGAACAAAATCAACAAGGTGCTGCCCCGCTTCACCCTCATCCATTCCGTGGACTCGACGGAGCTGGCGGAGGCGGTGAGCGACCGTTCGACCGGCGGGCCGGTCCCGGTCCTGTTCGAGGTCAACGTCGCCGACGAGGCCACCAAACACGGATTCGACCCGGAATCGCTCACCGAGAGCTTTCCCGCGCTCCTGTCGCTGCCCGGAATCGCCCCCAGGGGGCTGATGACCATGGCCCCCTTCGAGGCCGAGCCCGAGGAAACGCGTCCGGTTTTCCGCGCCCTTGAGGAGCTCCGCGACGAGCTGGCCCGCCGCCACGGCCTCGATGGCTTCACCGAGCTCTCCATGGGGATGACCAACGACTTCGAGGTGGCGGTGGAGGAGGGGGCGACCCTGGTGCGCGTGGGCTCCGCACTGTTCCGGGGTCTAACGGAGTAAGCCGCACAGCGCTCATTCACCCGCTGCATCTTCAATCCCGGAGGAACACCCATGCCCATCGGCGAAGTATTTCGGCATATCTTTACCGACGCTCCGGTGACCGGCGAGCCGACCTGGGACTACTACATCATCGCCGCGGTCATCTGCCTGGCCATCGCGGCGCTGGGGGTGGCGGTCGCCGGGATTCTCAAGGCCGTCTTCCTGCGCCTGGCCGGGAACCGGAAAAAGACCCGTACCCCCCTCGCCGAGCGCATCCTGGCCTCCCTGGCCGGTCCGCTTCGGGGGGCCGTCATCGTCGGCTCCCTCTACGCCGCCTGGGCCCTCTACCCCTACATGACGGCCGGGCTGAACGGCGTCGGCACGGGGGTTCTCTTCGTGCTGGGGGCGCTGGTCTGCGTCAGGCTGCTGTTGAATCCCGTGCTGGCCTTCATCGGCTGGTACGCCGAGAAGGCCGAGCGCCAGTCCGGCGTAGTCATCAGCATCGATTTCATCCCCCTCATCCGCAAGGTCCTCACCGTCGCGGTATACGCCATCGGCGCCATCATCGTGCTGGAGCACTTCGGGGTGGACATCGTGGCCCTGGTGACCGCCCTGGGGGTGGCGTCCCTGGCGGTGGCCCTGGCGGCCCAGGACACCCTGGCCAACATGATATCGGGTTTCGTGCTCGTGGCGGACCGCCCCTTCAAGAGGGGCGACCGGGTGAAGGTGGCCGGGGTTTACGGCGACGTGAAGCGCGTCGGCATGCGCTCCACGGACATCCTGACCCTGGACGGCAACACCGTCACGGTGCCCAACTCCAAAATTTCCGACGAGTACATCGAGAACTTCTCCCAGCCCTCGCGTAAATACCGCATCGTGCTGGAAATCGGCCTGGCCTACGGGACCGACCCCGAAAAGGCGATGTCGGTGATTCTCCGGGCGGTGAAGCAAACCGAGGGGGTGCTGGAGGACCCGGAGCCGGCGGTGTACTTCCTCACCTTCGGCGACTTCTCCCTCAACTTCACCCTCATCTGCTGGTGCAAGAGCTACGCGGTGAGCTGGGCCGTGACGAACGCGGTAAACGTCGACCTGGCCCGGGCCTTCGCCGAGAACGGCCTGGAAATCCCATTCCCGACCCGGACGATTCACCTGCCCCCGGGGAGCACGGCACGCAAATTGCTTCAGTAAACCGGCGGAGTCTGGTTCCGCGGCGGACACGACCGGCGGGGACCGGTAGAATGCAAACCGTCTCCCGGACCCGCTTCCCGGCACCGAGATGATTTTGGACGCCGGAGCGCCCCACCCGGACACCTTTCGGATGACATAGTTGAGTGAAAGTTGTATACTTTTCCTGTACCCAAGTATTTCTCCCCCCCGGGGAGGCATGAGCCGGTGCGCGAATAGTATTCCGGTGCAGGTGGAGAGGTGCGCCTTAATTTGCCGTAGCATTCCGCCGCGCACACCCGACCACCGCGAAAGGGCGTCATGCCCGACAACGGCGACAGACCCGACAAGCCCGACCCGAGGTTGCGCGCCGAGCTTCTGCGCTACCGCAACCTTCTCTATGACCGGCTGACCGGCCTGCCCACCCTGCCGGTGGCGCTCGGTGAAATCCGCAAGCTCCTGGACATCAACCGCCGCACCGTGGGCGTCGTCTGCGTGGACCTCTCCCAGACCGCCGGGCTGGAGAACTCCTTCGGCTGGCAGTCCACCGACGACCTCATCATGAGCCTGGCCCAGCTCATGGAAGTTTTCAACGGGCAGGTCATGGGCGGCAAGGGGCTCCTGTTCGAAGAGGCGATTCGGACGGGGAGCTTCTTCCTCTTCTTCGCCCGGGAGGACCTCACCACGGAGGAGTTGGCCGAGGTCGCGCAACTGGTGCGGGAATTCCTGTCCGCCAGCGCCGTGGGCCGGGAGCTCACCGCCAACGGCTTCGACGTCAACATCGGCTACTCCCTCTTCGTGGACGACCCGCTCATCCGCTTCGAGCGCCTGGTGTACACCGCCGCCCGGGACGCCCGGGACATGGCGGTGGACGCCGAGAAGCGCGAGGAGATGCTCCAGTACCGCGAGCTGGCGCAGATTATCGCCGGGGAGCGAATACGCACCCGCTTCCAGCCCATCATGTATCTGGGCGACCTGAAGGTGCTGGGGCACGAAGCGCTCTCCCTGGGCCCCCCGAACACCATCTTCGAGAACGCGGAGCGGCTGTTCAACTTCGCCGCCCGCTCGGAGTTCGGCCACGCCCTGGACCGGCTCTGCCGGCGTCACGCCGTCATGGTCGCCCCCGAGCACGTCAAGGACGGGGAGCTCCTGTTCCTGAACACCGCCGCCGTCAGCTTCTCCGACCCCAGCTTCAGCGCCGACTTCGGCGTCGAAAGCAACCTGTTAAAAGAGAACGTCGTGCTCGAGCTCACCGAGCGCACCGCCATCCACGACCTCGCCGCCTTCTGTCGCACCCTGGTCGCCTTCAAGGAGGAGGGGTTTCAAATCGCCGTGGACGACGCCGGCGCCGGTTACTCATCCCTGTCGACCATCGCCGAGCTCCAACCCGATTTCCTCAAATTCGACCGCTCCATGGTCTCCGGCATCCACGAGAGCAAAATCAAGCAGGAACTCCTTAAAACCCTCCTGGAAATGGCCGGCCGCACCGGCAGCCGAGTCATCGCCGAGGGAATCGAGCAGCCCGAGGAACTTGAGATGATGCGGGAGTTGGGGGTGGAGCTGGGTCAGGGCTACTATCTGGAGCGCCCCTCGCAGGCCTATTGAACCGGGCCGGAGGGGGCCGACGGCAGCGGAGGAAGCATCCGGGCCGACGTATTCGGGGAGAGGCATCCGGGCCGACGTGTTCGGGGGGGGGGGAGCGGGTAACGGGGGTGGGGGGTATTGTTATGGGGGACAATATCCCATATTAAGAAATTGTGTTGTTTATGGAAATCGAGCCGATCAAGGCGGAGGGATTACCAGCCATGGAGGCTCAGATGTTAGAATTATAAATTCAGTATTTTGGAACAATTCTCCCAATGATTTTGCATATGAAGGCGGTACTGTATCCGCATTTTTTTCAAATATTGAAAACCAAATAGACAATGGAAATAATATATCGCAAAACCCAATATTCG
>CAYTCV010000107.1:0-5829 GCA_964436465.1 uncultured bacterium | reverse complement strand
CCCGGCGTCACTTGTCGCGCAGCACCTCCAGAATCTTGTCCCGGACCACCCTCGGCTCGAAGGGCTTGAAGAGTACGGCCCTGAGCCCGTCACCGCGCGCCTTCAAGAGCGAATGGGTCGGGTCGTAGCCGAAGCCGGTCATCAGAATCACCTCGGTCCCGGGACGGCGCTCCTTGATTTCCGAGTACACCTCGTAGCCGGTCTTCTTGGGCATCATGATGTCGGTGACGACCACGTCCCAGGGCGGCCCCGCGGTGGCCTTGCGGACCACCTCATCGCCGTCCACGGCGGTCTCCACGGCGAAACCCTCCTTGGTGAGGTATTCGGCCAGGAGGGCGCGGATGGAGGGCTCGTCGTCGGCGACCAGGACGCGGTATCGTCGGGGGAGCGGACAGACATCCCCCGCGGCGTAGGCCCGCTCCTCGTCGCCGGTGAGGTCCACCATGGAGACCTCGCCGTCCACCTCGGTGACGCGGTAGCCGGAGCCGTGGGCCAGCTCGGTGAAGCGGGTGGTGATGGCGCTGATGCGCCGGGCCTCCCGGAGCGCGATGGCGAGCTTGTCCCACACCAGCTCCAGGTCCGGCGCCTTCGACGCGAGGGACCGCTCGGCCAGGGAGCAGGCGGAGATGATGCTCTCCAGCGGGTTGTTCACCTCGTGGGCCACGCCGACGGCGGCCTCGGCCAGGGTCTTCTGCTTCTCGGCGACGATGAGCCGGGCCTCCAGCAGCAGGTACTCGCGCAGGTCCTTGGAAATCCCCTCGGTGCCGATGAACCGGCCGTCGGAATCGTAGAGGACGTTGGCGGAGAGGAGGATGGGAATCTCTTCGCCGGACCTGGAGCGGGCGGTGGTCTGGAAATCGGCGATGGAATCCTGCTCGGAGAGGACGCGCTTGATGTGGTCGCGGTCCTTCGTCTTGGCGTACAGGTCGCCGGCGTGGCTCCCGATAATCTCCTCGGCCGAGTACCCGAGGATTTCCTCGGCGGCGTGGTTGAACAGGACTATTCGCCCGCGGGAGTCGGTGGCCACGATGATGTCGGCGGAGTTGGCGATGATGTTCTGCAGGAAGCGGCTGGTGGAGGCCAGCTCCGCCTGGAGCCGGTCGGCGGCGATGAGCCCGGCGGCCATGTTGGCGAAGAGCTCCAGGACCTTGAGGGAGTCCCGGGTCGGGCGCCGCCCGTCGAAGGGGTCGTCCACCGACAGCGTGCCCACCAGCCGCCCCCGGGGTCCGCGCAGCGGGACGAAGAGCAGGTCCCTGGGGTGCCAGTTGACGTACTCCCCCTCGGGGAGGGTGCCCGAGATGCCGACGTCACGCCCGAAGAGCTTCTCCGACTCCGGGTACGGGATGAAGTAGGACGCCCCGAGCCGGAACCGCTCGTCGAAAATTTTACGCCGCTCCCCGGGGGAGAGCGGCTTCGCCTTTTCCAGCTCCCGGACCTCGTCCTCGGTGAGCCCGGCGTGCCCGTAGCCCAGCACGTCCATCTCGTCGTCCAGCAGGGTGATGACCGCCCGGCGGTAGGTGCGGATGTCGATGATGACCCGGCAGATGAGGTGCAGCCGCTCGGAGAGGTCCTCGGTGGTCTGGAGTTGGGCGCTGGCCCGCAGAAGAGTCCGCAGCCGGGCCGCGGACTGCCGATAGTCCTCCACGCGTCGGCGCAGGCGGCCCAGCGTCTCCAGCACGGTGCGTCGAAGCGGACCCGTGTCGGCCAGGACCTGGTTCAGCTTGTCCCGCAGTTCCTCGTATCGCAAAGCGGCTCCCGAGTCACCCACCGGCGGCGCGTCATCTTGTAAGTTTAGCACCGGTCGGGAAATCCGACAACCCTACCGGGCCAGGCCCCGCAGCGAGGCGATGAGCTCCCGGCAGTGCGCCTCGTCCCGGCCCGTCTTCTCCAGAATCAGGGCGACGCGCTCCAGACGCCCGTCCCGGACCAGCGCCCGGAACGGCTCCAGCCCGATTTTCCCCTCGCCCAGGTACGCGTGGCGGTCCGTGTGCGAGCCCAGCTCCTTCGACGAATCGTTCAGGTGCATGCAGCCCAGCCGGTCCAGGCCGACGACGCGGTCGAACTCGTCGAGCACCGCGATGACCTTGGCGGGGGTGGATATGTCGTAGCCCGCGCCCCACAGATGGGCCGTGTCCAGGCAGACGCCCGCCGGGAGGCCCTGCGCGTCCAGTCCGGCCAGGAGGAAGGCCAGCTCCTCGAAACTCGCCCCCAGGCAGGTCCCCGAGCCCTCGGAATCTTCGAGCAACAGCATCGGCGCGCCGGGGGGGTTCTTCCCCATCACCCGGACGAGGCCGTCCACGATTTTGGCCAGACCCGCCTCGCGCCCGGTCCCCAGGTGCTTGCCCGGGTGGAGGACCAGGTACTCGGCGCCGATTTGGGTGGCCTTGGCGAATTCCGTCCCCAGCGCCGCGCGGCTGTTGGAGGTGACGTCGGCCTTGGGGCCGCCGAGGTTGATGAGGTACCCGGTGTGGACCACCACGGGGCCCTGCCCCAACTCCTCCCGCCTTTTGCGGAACCGGGCGATTTTTCCCGGGTCCCACTGTGAGTAGGCCCAGGTCGAGGGTGAGTCCACGAAAATCTGATACGTGTCCGCGCCCGCCCGCCGGGCGAACTCGGGCACCTTGTCGATTCCCTTCCCCACCGAGAGGTGCATCCCGAAGCGCACGGCCCCCCTTTGACCGAGAGAACGGTGATTTTAGCCCAAAACGCCCCGGAGGTCATCCGGCGATTTTGAGGGTCCCCACGCCGGCTCCGGTCGGTTATACTTGGGGGGGGATACATTCACCGAACCTCCGGTCCGCGACCGGAAAACCGGGGACCTGCCATGTACCGTTGCGGGAAGTGTGGCGCCGAGTTCATCGACCCCCTGGGCGGACGCTGCCCGGCCTGCGGCGTCCGGGTGAAGCCGAGCTGGGAAACGGAGCGGATGAGTAAGCCCGGTCCGCGCCCCGGGAGCGAAAAGGACGAAGGCACGGTCGAATTCAGCCTGGAGCCCGAGGAGACCTCCGGGTCGGAATCGGTGGACACTGACGCGAGGCCCTACCTCTCGGCGGAGCTGGGGCGCGCCCGGGAAAAAGCCGAAAGCGCGTACCGGGACACGGGTGTCTACGGCCCCCCCCGGGATTACGGCGGTCAGACGACGCCGTCGGCGCCGAGTCCCCGCCGCGCCGTGGCGGGCGTTATTATACTGGCCTCGGTCATCATAGCCCTCCTGGGAATCGCGACGATGGTCGTCTTCCTCATGTCGGGCGACTGCGACCTGGAGGAGGCGGTCGGCGGCATCGCCGGGGGCGAGAATAAGGCGGCGGGCGAGGCGGAGCCGCTGTGGCGCGACCGGGCGGCGGAGATGCGCCAGGCGGGGTACGAGCCGGTGGCCGGCCTCCCGCCGGACCTGTGGCCCGCGGCGGACTCGACCCTGTGGTTCGTGGGGGACGGCACCATCTACTACGAAGCGGTGAAAGACCCCGAGCTCTCCGTCCTGCCGCTGCCCGGCGGCACGGACCTCATCGGCGACCTGCACCCGACGCCGGACGGGACCGGCGTCATCGCGGTCCTGCGGACTCCGGGCGGTCTCGGCGTATACCGGCTCACCCCGGACGGCGGTTCCGAGCGGCTCCTGGACGGCGGGGCGCTCTTCGAGCGGCTGATGCGGGAGCACTCCGGCGAGGGGGATTACGTCCGCGAGCTGACCCGGGCCCGGTCGTCGGGTGAGCTCCTGCGCCGGCCGCGGTTCGACGAATCCACCGGGACGCTCTACGTGGCCGCCGGCCCCCCCGGCGACTACGAAATCTGGACGGTGAATACGGAAACCGGGGAGGTCGAGCCCTTCAAGTCCTACAACATCAACCTCATCCCCTGCGTCGCCGCGGACGGCGTGCTCTACTACCAGCACAACTCGACGGGACCCGGCGAACCGGCCCTGGTGTACGCCGACGACCGGGCCACCGGAGAGTCCGACTTCATCATGACCCCCGGCAACACGGGCGGCATCATCTCCTTCGACCTGGGGGAGGACGGGACGTTCGTCTACCTCGGCCAGGATTACCTGGGCACGCCGGTGGCGTTCTACCAGCGGCCGGGGGAGGGCTTCAGCGAGAACTTCAAGGTGCCGGGCGACGCGCCGGAGAGCGTGACGGTGGGCCCCGGCGGAGTCCTCGTCGTCGAGGGGGCCTACGAGGGCCGGGACAACGTCATCTTCTTCAACCTGGACGACCTCGAAGGGGAGGATATGCCGCAGATTCGGTACTGGACGGGAATAACCGACATCCGGTCGGTCTGCCTCGGCCCGCCGCTCCGGGCGCCCTAGACCGGCCCCGACCCCCGATAACTCACCACCCGGGAGGGACATGGCCTCCGCACCCAATCTGGAAGACCTCGTCCGGCGCGACTACGCGAGCCTCGTGGAGGATGAGCGGCTGGACACCGAGCAGGGCGTGGCCGAGCTGATTCTGGCCCAGTCCATCGAGGGCCACGCCCACACCGGCGCCGGGGCGTTCCACAAGCGCCGCTATCCCGACCTCACCACCCACCGCATAGTGGAGCTTCTGGGCTGGAACGTGACCGACTGCCGCCGGGCGCGCCAGGCCCTCATCGACGAGGTCACCGACTGGGTGGAGGCCGCCCTCGGCGGGAACCCGCGCCAGAAGCTGGTTGACGCGGCCGGACATCCCCTCCTGCGGGTGCCCTGGCTGGCCGGAATAGAGGTGGAGCCGCGCGAGGTGCTGCGGGGCATCTGGCTGGGCGGTCTGCGCGACGACGAGGCGGTGCGGGCCCGCGCCGAGAAGGCCCACGGCGTGGTAATCGGCGGCGGCAGGTGCTTCGTCGTGGACACCCGCGTGATACAGGAGATGGGCGAGGACCCGGAGCGGCTGGCCCACGAGGCCCACGGCGAGGCCCGGCTCGACGAATTCCGCCGGAAAGGGCTCATCGCCGAGCAGGAGAAAATCACCACCGCCGACGTGGACGAGGGCCCGTACGAGTACGACTACATCCGCTACCGCGTCGGACCGGGGCACTCCGACGACGCGGCCATCATCGGGGCGGGTCTCCTCTACGGCACGAGCACGGCCCTGGGCGCCTGGTTGGCCGACGCCGTGGACACCCTGGAGAAATTCTCCGCGCGCTTCACCGACCAGGACGACGAGCTGGCGGCGATGGTGGGCGAGCGGGCCCCGGACGTGAAGGTGCCCGAGGCGGACCTCATGCTGTACGTCGTCCTCTGCGCCATCGCCCTGGGCAAGGAGGAGAAGGTGCCCGACTCCAGCACCCGCCACCTCCTGTCGGTCTACCCCAAAACGGAGAAAAGCCTCCTGCGCGCCCACCTGGACTTCCTCGAGGGCCTGCGCGGCCCGACCCAGCCCATGAGCCACGGCCAGACCACCACCCACGATTTCTACGCCTACCTGGTCCGGCGGCTGTCGGAGCTTCAGCGCAAGCCGTCGGTGCTCCCCCGGCGCGAGGCGGAGGGGCTCATGTCCACGGGATTCGCCGTGGTGGGTCCCGGCGCCGGGCTGGCGGAGATGGCGGCGCTCTTCGCCGACCCCGAGGTGGAGCTGTTGGTGGTCTGCGGGGAGGACGGGGCGCCGCGGGGCATCGTCCGGGCGGCGGACGTCCTGCGCCTCACCGGCGGGTCCGGGCCGGGGAAGTGATTCACCGGCGTGTGAAAAAGGCGGGCCCTCGGGCCCGTTTTTTAATACATCCCCTCCCCCCTCTGGGTGGAGGGTTGGGAAGGGTGGTGCAGCTACCCCCCCTCTCCCCGTGGGAGAGGGGATGGGGGTGAGGGCTGCCTT
Organism: uncultured bacterium; assembly: GCA_964436465.1. Taxonomy (GTDB): domain Bacteria; phylum RBG-13-66-14; class RBG-13-66-14; order RBG-13-66-14; family RBG-13-66-14; genus RBG-13-66-14. Next base: position 40 of record CAYTCV010000107.1, on the reverse strand, counting down.
ATAAAAAAAACGGGCGGGGACGAAACCCCGCCCCTACATC
>CAYTCV010000106.1:1304-5941 GCA_964436465.1 uncultured bacterium | reverse complement strand
GCAGTTATCCCTTCGGGCCCATATAACCTTCGGTCGCAGATATTAATCCCCGCCGTTCTTAACCCCGACCCTCACCCTAACCCGTCGGCGGGCCGCTCCCTAAAAGGGAGAGGGGACCGCTGCACCCCACGCCCCGGCCCCGGTCACACCACGCGCTTTTCGATGTACTTGGAGTGCATCAGCCGCGCCGCCCCCATGTAGTCGGGATTGAAGTGCACCGAGCCGCCGACCCGGTACAACCGGCGCCCGGCGCGGTTCAGGTTCGACCCCAGGGTATAGACCGTCATGTCCGAGGTGGCGCCGGCGAACCTCATCCGCGGGTCCCGGGGCGTGAGGTTGGCCACGTCCACGTCCAGCGTGCCGAAGTCCACGATGACCCGGTGGAGGAGCTCGTCGTGCTCGGGGGTCTCGGCATGGCCCACGCTGCCGCCGCCCACGGTCCCCTCGGGATGGCTGGGCTTGCGCTTGAGTTCGAGGACCTGGCCGACGAAGTCGAAGGCGTCGGTGGAGAGGTTGCGGAAACGCTTCCCGGTCAGGGGCGTGGTCCCCAACAGCGCCGCCTCGCCGATGCGGAAGTGGTTCATCCCGGCGGGGACCTTGTGCCGCCCCAGAAGCGGCAGGGTGATGGAACTGCCGCCCGAGACCAGCTCCAGCTTCACCCCCAGCCTGGCCTCCAGGAGCTGCCGGTAGAGGCTGAGCTGGATGAGCTTGTCGTAGTTCGGCTCCACGCCGTGCATGCAGCCCAGGTTGGTCCCTATTCCCGTGATTTCGATGTTCTTCAGCTCCAGAACCTCGGAGTAGAAGTCGAAGATGCGCTCGGCGACGACCCCCTCCCGGAGCTCGCCCATCTCGAGCATGATGACGACGCGGTGCCGCTTATCCGCCTCGGCCGCCGCCTGGTCCAGGGCCCGGATGGTGTCCAGGGAGGAGTTGAGGGAGATGTCGGCGTAGCGGACCACCGAGCGGACCAGCCGCATGGGCGCCGGCTTCAGGTACATCGTCACCACGTCGGGCCGGAGCAGCTTGACCTTCATCAGGCCCGACAGGCGGGAGTCGGCGATGGAGTGGATGGTCTTGACCACCGGGTCGTTCACGAGCCGTTGCAGGGTGGGCTCGTGGCCCGAGAGGAGCTTGGTCACCAGGGTCCAGGTCTTGCCGTGCCGGCCCAGGTGCTCGTTGAGCTTGCGGATGTTGGTGAGTATTTTGGCGATGTTTATTTTGAGGTGCGCCATCTACTTCCCCCCCGGCGGGCGCTTCCAGCGCACCTCCTGTGGGCGCTTCCAGCGCATCTCGACGTATTTCTCCTCGAAACCGAGCCGGGCGTAGAGCCGCCGGGCGGCGTTGTCCGGCTCGACGTGGAGGGCGACGTCGCCCTCGCTTTCCTCCAGGGCCCGGCGCACCAGCTCGGCGCCGGTTCCCAGCGGGGCGCGGGTCCGGTCGGCGGCCACGTACACCAGGTAGTTCTCCGGGATGTAGCCGCTCATGCCGGTGCGGTTCATTACCGCCGCCCCCACCGTTTCCCCGCCCCGCAGGGCCACCAGGACGAAGCCGCCCTTGCCGGCCTCGGCACAGAAGGCGTACTCCAGCGCCCGGGCGATGGAGGCCCGGTCGTCGGTGAAGCGGACGAGGTGCTCGTGGAGGAACTCCACCAGGCCGTCCCCGGTGAGGCCGTCCGGCAGGTCCCTTTCGGCGGTGATTTTCAGAAACGTGAGCAGTTGACCGTCCCCTTTCCGACGGATTTTTTCACCTTTTTTTACCGCGCCGACGGGGCGTGTGCAACATATCATTTGTAATTATAAGATACTTAACGCCTTACTTCAAGGGCCCACCCCGGGACCCTTTACCTCCCCCCCGACCCGTGTTAAAATTCCGTTCCAGTCTCCACGCTCACCGCCAAAACCCAACGGGAGCCGCCATGTTCCGCGTGCGCGAGACCGTCAAGGGCATCCGACCCTACAAGCCGGGCAAGCCCTCCGATGAGCTCAGGCGCGAGCTGGGCCTCGAGTGCGAAATCGTCAAGCTGGCCTCCAACGAGAACCCCCTGGGCCCCCCGCCGCGGGTGATGCAGGCGCTCCGGGCGCACGTGGGCGAGGTCCACCTCTACCCGGACGACTCCTGCTACTACCTGACGCGGGCCCTGGCCGAGCACCACGGCGTGGAGCCCTCCATGATTATCGTGGACCGGGGCTCGGCGGGCGTCATCGAGCTGGCGGCCAAGCTCCTGCTGGACCCCGGCGACGAGGTCGTCTACTCCGAGAAGAGCTTCCTCATGTACGCGCTGATGGCGCAGTCCTACGGCGCGGTGCACAAGGCCGTCCCCCTGGGCTCCGATTACCGCATCGACCTGGACGCCATTCTGGCCGCCGTCACCCCCAGGACCAAGCTCGTCTACCTGCCCAACCCGAACAACCCCACCGGGACGTACAACGACGAGAACTCGCTGACGCGGTTCATCGGGGCGCTGCCCGAGGACGTGGTGCTGGCGCTGGACGAGGCGTACGTGCTCTTCGCCGAGGACATGGTCTCCGATTACGTGTCGGGGCTGAAGTTTCTCCTCGGCGGACGGCGCAACGTCTTCGTCCTGCGGACCTTCTCCAAGTCCCACGCCATGGCCGGTCTGCGGGTGGGGTACGGCATAGGGGACCCGGAGCTGGTGGGCCAGATGCACAAGGTCCGCCCCCCGTTCAACGTCGTCTCCCTGTCGCAGGAGGCCGCCCTGGCCGCCCTGGAGGATACGGACTTCATCGGGCAGACCCTGGAGGTCAACCGCGCGGGGATGGCCAAGCTCCACGAGGGCCTGCGGGGGCTCGGCTTCGAGACGGTGCCCTCGACGGCGAACTTCGTGCTGTTCCCCGCCGACACGGCGGAGCGCGCCGCCTTCCTCTCCGACGGCCTGTTGAAAAAAGGCGTCATCGTCCGGCCCATGACCGCCTTCGGCCTCCCCGACCACATCCGCGTCACCGTCGGCCTGGACTGGCAAATCGACGTGTTCCTCGAAGGCCTGGGCGCGGTGTTGAAAACCGAAAAGAAGTGACCTTGAACGACGAGACCCAACCGGACCGCCCCCGCGAGGAGTGCGGCGTCTTCGGCATTTTCGGCCATCCCGAGAGCGCCGTTTTCACCTACCTCGGCCTGTACTCCCTGCAGCACCGGGGCCAGGAGTCGGCGGGCATAGCCTCGCGCCTGACCGACGGCTCCATGCGCTTCCATCGGGCCATGGGCACCGCCGCCGAGGTGTTCGACGAGCGGGAGCTCCGCCGCCTCAAGGGCGACGCCGCCATCGGCCACGTCCGCTACTCCACCACCGGCGCCAGCCGCCTCTTGAACGCCCAGCCCATCTACGTCGAGTTCGGCAAGGGCAAGCTGGCCGTGGCCCACAACGGCAACCTGACCAACGCCCAGAGCATCCGCAAGAGCCTCGAGGCCCAGGGCTCCATCTTCACCACCACCACCGACTCGGAGGTGATGGTCCACCTGATGGCCATGAGCCGGGAGCGGGAGCCCGAGGGATTCATCGGCGACGCCCTGCGGCGGTGCCGGGGCTCGTTCTCCCTGGTGGCCCTGACCCCGGAGAGGCTGGTGGCCGTGCGCGACCCGCGGGGAATCCGCCCCCTGTGCCTGGGCACCCGCGAGTGGACCGACGAATGGGGGGAGCCCCACCTGGCCTGGCTCGTCTCCAGCGAGTCGTGCAGCTTCGACGTCATAGACGCGCGCTACGAGCGGGAAATCGCCCCCGGCGAAATGGTGGTGGTGGACGCGGGAGGCCTGCGGAGCGTGTGGCCCTTCGAGCCGCGGCCCGAGGCCTTCTGCGTCTTCGAGTACGTCTACTTCGCCCGCCCGGATTCCATCCTGCGCGGCAAGAGCGTCTACGGCGTGCGCAAGGAGCTGGGCCGCCGCCTGGCCGACCAGCTCGCCACCACCGGCGTCTGGGGCGACGTGGTCATCGCCGTCCCCGACTCGTCGAACCCCACCGCCCTGGGGCTGGCGCAGGCCTCGGGCATACCCTTCGAGTTCGGGCTCATCCGCAGCCACTACGTCGGCCGCACCTTCATCGAGCCCAAGCAGCAAATCCGCGACTTCGGCGCCAAACTGAAATACAATCCCGTCCGCTCCGTGCTGAAGGACAAGAAGGTCATCTGCGTGGACGACTCCATCGTGCGCGGGACGACCAGCAAAAAAATCGTGAAGATGCTCAAGGCCGCCGGCGCCTCCGAGGTCCACCTCGCCATAAGCTGCCCCCCCTGGCGCTACCCCTGCTACTACGGCATAGACGTCTCGAACTACATGGAGCTGGTCGCCAACGAGAGCTCCTCCATCGACCGGGTGCGGGAGTTCATCGGCTCCGAGACCCTGACGTACCTGTCGCTGGAAAATCTTTTGGAGGCGACGGGGCTGCCGGTGGACAGCTTCTGCCACGCGTGCTTCGACGGCAACTACGTGGTGCGGCCCGAGGTGCCGGTTCACGGGCCGGACCAGCCGCAGTTGTTTTTCGGCCTGTCCGAGGCCGCCGCGCACAAGGAGGCCGAGTACCCGGAGGGGGAGCGGTAGGTTTCGGCGATTGTCCGCGAGGTTGAATTACGATGTGTCGTCGGTCCGTGATTGATGTGGATTGGGAAATAGACTCGTAGGGGCGGACC
>CAYTCV010000106.1:0-1204 GCA_964436465.1 uncultured bacterium | reverse complement strand
CGTAGGGGCGGGGCTCCGTCCCCGCCCGAGAACGGTTATTGATTGAAAGGAACCGGATGGACCAGGGGCGCAATCCGTACAAAAAGGCCGGGGTGGACGTGGGGGCCGGGGAGCGGTTCGTGGAGGCCATAAAGCCCCTGACCGCCTCGACGCGCATCCCGGGCTGCGTGGACGCGCTGGGCGGCTTCGGCGCCGCCTTCGACCCCCAGGCCGCCGGGCTCAAGGACCCGCTGCTGGTCTCCGGCACCGACGGGGTGGGGACCAAGGTCCTCGTCGCCATCCGGGCCGGGGTGCATGATACCGTCGGTATAGACTGCGTGGCGATGAACGCGAACGACGTGCTGTGCGTGGGGGCGCGGCCGCTGTTCTTCCTGGACTACCTGGCCACCGGCAAGCTCGACGCTTCGCGGGACGAGGCGATTCTTTCCGGCGTGGCCGAGGGCTGCCGCCGGGCCGGATGCGCGCTCATCGGCGGCGAGACGGCGGAGATGCCGGGTTTATATAAGGAAGGCGAGTACGACCTGGCGGGGTTCGTCGTGGGGGCGGTGGAGCGCGGGCGGGAGTTTTCGCCTACGCGGGTCTCGCCGGGCATGGCGCTGGTGGGGCTCGGCTCGTCGGGGCTGCACTCCAACGGCTTTTCGCTGGTGCGGCGGCTGGTATTCGAGGAGGCCGGGCTGGACGTCGGCGCGCACGTGGACGCGCTGGGAAAGACCGTGGGCCGGGAGCTTTTAACGCCGACGCGCATTTACACCAAGCTCCTGCCGCTGTTGAACAAGCACGGTGTCGCTTCGCTGGCGCACATCACCGGGGGCGGCATCGCCGGGAATTTAAGTCGGGTGATTCCGCCGGGGCTCAAGGCGGTCGTCAAGCGCGGCAGTTGGCCGAGGCCGCCGGTTTTCGGCTGGCTTCAGGGGCTGGGCAAACTGGAGATTGACGAGATGGAGCGGGTGTTCAACTGCGGCCTGGGGCTCATCGCCTGCGTGCCCGCGAAAAAGGCGGAGGCGCTGGTGGTGGACCTGGCCGCCGCCGGAGAGTTCGCCTACGTCGTGGGCGAGGTTCTTCCCGCCGACGGGGGGGACCGGGCGGAGGTGGTGGATTAGGCGCCGGGCTGCGTTGCGATGATGTAGGGCGGGGCTTCTACGCCCCGCCGCTTTTCCAGCCGTTATTCAAATCGCGGCGGCCCGCAGAGGGGCCGCCCTACACC
>CAYTCV010000105.1:0-5996 GCA_964436465.1 uncultured bacterium | reverse complement strand
GGCGGCCCTCTGTGGCCGCCCGCGGGCGGGGACGGAGGACTCGTCCTACGCCCCGTCCCTACGTCATCCATCGCGAATTTGACCCGTAGGGGCGACCGTCCATGGTCGCCCGCGGTACCCCTCTCCCCGTGGGAGCGGCACGCCGACGGGTTGGGGTTAGGGCTACCTTAAAAAAAGTTTTAAGCGACGGGGCCGGTGAAGAATACACGGTTCCTCGGGGGACCGTTTTTTTACGCATGCCGGATTAGGTCGAAAAATGGATTTGCCGTTTTCTTCGAGACCGACTCCGGGGCAACCGGCGCCGGCCCGATTCGCGGGGGTTCGCCGTCGAACCCTTTATTAATATCCCCGCATCGTGATATACTGCCCTGGCTTGCAACGGCTGATTCAAGACTGTTAAAGGTCGCCCAGAGGGAGCATTGATGGAAAGAACGCACTTTTTCACCTCGGAGTCGGTCACCGAGGGGCACCCGGATAAAATCGCCGACCAGATATCCGACGGGGTTCTCGATTCCGCGCTGGAGCAGGACGTGCGTTCCCGCGTGGCCTGCGAGACACTGGTCACCACCGGCCTGGCCATCGTCACCGGGGAAATAACCACCGAGGGGTTCATCGATATCCCGGGAATAGTCCGGGGGATAGTGAGGGAAATCGGCTACACCGATGCCCGCATGGGCTTCGATTTCGAGTCCATCGGGATTCTCTCGGCCATCGACCCCCAGTCCCCGGACATCTCATTGGGCGTCAACGAGTCTTCCGACCACGAGCAGGGCGCCGGCGACCAGGGGCTCATGTTCGGCTATGCCACCGACGAGACGCCGGAGCTGATGCCCCTGACCGTTTCCCTGGCCCACCGGCTGGCTTATCGGCTGGCCGAGGTGCGCAAGACCGGCGTCGTCCCACACCTGCGCCCCGACGGCAAGTCGCAGGTCACGGTGGAGTACTCCGACGGCAAACCCCTCCGGGTGAAGACGGTGGTAATCGCCGCCCAGCACGATGAGGAGGTCTCGTCCGAGAAGCTGGAGCAGATGCTCAAGGCCGAGGTCGTCGCCAAGGTCATCCAGCCGGAGTGGCTGGACTCGGCGACGGAGTACCACATAAACGGTACCGGGAGATTCACCTTCGGCGGCCCCCAGGCCGACTCCGGCCTCACCGGACGCAAAATCATCGTGGACACCTACGGCGGCCACGGCGCCCACGGGGGCGGCTGCTTCTCCGGCAAGGACCCCTCGAAGGTGGACCGCTCGGCCAGCTACATGGCCCGCTACATCGCCAAGAACATCGTCGCCGCCGGACTGGCCCGCACCATCGAGCTCCAGTTGGCGTACTGCATCGGGGTGGCCCAGCCGGTGAGCATCCTCGTCGAGACCTTCGGCACGTCCACGGTGGACGAGGAGGTCCTCGAGCGCGTGGTCCGGAAAATCTTCGACCTGCGGCCCAAGGCCATCATCGAGCGGCTGGACCTGCTCCGTCCCATCTATAAAAAAACCGCCGCTTACGGCCACTTCGGCCGGGAGCTGCCCGAGTTCACCTGGGAGCGGACCGACGCGGTCAAAGACCTGCAGAACGCCGTGTAAACGGGTGATTTCCAGGGGGGATGCAGGCTCCCCCTCGTAACGGTTGAGCTACGCACCGTTCAAACTAATGTACCGGTTGCCGCGGATGCGGGCGAATCTGCGACGCCTCAACCGGCGTACAAGTTGACGAGGAGTTGTTCGTGAATCACGACGTTACCGACCTGGGCCTGGCCCCCGAGGGTACGCTCAAGATTGAGTGGGCCGAGCGCCAGATGCCCACGCTGCGACTCCTGCGGGAACGCTTCGAGCGGGAGCGCCCCCTCGCCGGGCTCACGGTGGCGTGCTGCCTCCACGTCACCACGGAGACCGCCAACCTGATGCGGACCCTGACGGCTGGCGGAGCCGACGTTTATCTCTGCGCCTCCAACCCCCTTTCGACCCAGGACTCGACCGCGGCCAGCCTGGTGGCCGACTACGGAGTCCACGTCTTCGCCCGGCACGGCGAGGACTCGGAGACGTACTACGCCCACCTGCGCGCCTGCCTGGACGCCGGTCCCGCCATCACCATGGACGACGGCGCCGACCTGGTTTCCACCATGCACACCGAGTACCCCGAGCTGTTGAAGACCGTCCTGGGCTCCACCGAGGAGACCACCACCGGAGTCATCCGTCTGCGGGCCATGGAAGCCGACGGCGCCCTGAAAATCCCGGTCATCGCAGTCAACGACGCCGACACCAAGCACCTGTTCGACAACCGGTACGGCACCGGCCAGTCAACGCTGGACGGCATCCTGCGCGCCACCAACACCCTCATCGCGGGGAGCGTATTCGTCATCGCCGGATACGGCTGGTGCGGCCACGGGGTCGCCGCCCGGGCCAAGGGGCAGGGGGCCGGCGTAGTCGTCACCGAGGTCGACCCCGTCAGAGCCCTGGAGGCCGTCATGGACGGCTTCCGGGTGATGCCCATGAACGAGGCCGCTCCCCTGGGTGACATCTTCGTCACCGTCACCGGCGACCGCGACGTCATCACCCTGGAGCACTTCGACGCGATGAAGGACGGGGCCATCGTGGCCAACGCCGGCCACTTCAACGTTGAAATCCAGGTGGAGGAGCTGCAGGCCTACGCGACGAAGCGGAGGGAAATCCGCCCCAACCTGGTCGAGTACACCCTGCCGAAGGGGCATGCGGTCTTCGTACTGGGCGAGGGTCGCCTGGTGAACCTCGCCGCCGCCGAGGGGCACCCGGCCAAGGTGATGGACCTCTCATTCTGCGGGCAGGCCCTGGCCGCCGAGTATCTGAAAAAGAGCACCGGCCTGGAGCGGCGGGTCCACACCCTGCCCGCCGATGTGGATTCCAGAATTGCCGCGCTCAAGCTCGAGAGCATGGGCGTGGCCATCGACGTGCTGACCGAAAGGCAGCGGAAGTACCTCGCCTCCTGGCGCGAGGGCACGTAGAACCGACCGACCGACGGAGCGGAAGAACATGCGAAATAAACTCGTGGCGGCGGTTGGATTGGCGTTTGTGCTGGGGCTTCTTCCGGCCGCCTGTGAACGGGCTGGCGGGCCGGAGGAGGATGTCGTGGAGCAACAGGCGGCCGTCTTCGAGCCGACCAATCCCTGGCCCCTGTTCAACGACCCGCTCGGGTTCTACCTCTACTACGACCGAGATTTCTGGGAGTGCTCCCATGCGACGGTTTCCCCCGACGGCTCGGGAGCGGTCGTCATGAGCTCCAAAGAGCACCGCGAGATGCTGCGCGTAGTCGTCGCGGGGATTCCGGAAGGCGTTCCCCTGCCGGCGAGCGTGGTGCAGGAGGTGGAAACGCTCACCGCCGAGCTGCCGCGTTTCGAGCGTCTCGGCGAGGAACGGGTCATCGTTGCCGGGGTGGAGGGGCGCCGCCTGGATTACACCTTCCTCGAGGGCGAGAAGATGATGCGGGTGAGCGAGTACCACTTCTACGCCGGCGGCCGGTACTTCCTGCTGGGACTGGCGGCGGAGGAGCCGCGGTGGGAGGCCTTCGAGCCGCGTGTGCTGGCCATTGCCGCGAGCTTCCACGTCACGGAGCCGAAGACGGAACCTACCGCGTGGTAATTCCGGCCCGTTCAATGCCGAAAACGGACCTTCGTCCGTTTTTTATTTGCCGTCGCGGTGAGCGGTAGCGTAAGATGCAGAGGCATTCGACTCGTGAGGTCCCCATGAAGCCGGGCGGAAACCGCTGGGATTGGCTGGAGGAGCGGCGGACCTTCTGGCTCGCCCTCGGCCTGGGGACGGCCGCGCGCCTGGCGGTGGCCCTACTCCTCACCGATATCGGGCTGTTCTCCGACCCCCTGTTTTATCACCGCGCCGCGGCGGGTCTGGCCGGCGGCCTGGGCTTCGATTTCTACTGGCCCCCGGTTTTTCCGCTCTACCTGTCCGGATTTCAGCTCGCCTTCGGGAGTTTCGCCACCGTTTCCCGCCTGGCCATGCTCCCCCTGTGGGTCGGCTTCGCCCTGTCGGGACGCGGGTTGGTGAATGAGCTCACCGACCGCCGGACGGCCAACCTCTTCCTCATCCTGTTTTCCTTTTACCCCCTGTTCGTCATCCACTCGGTGGAGCCCTTTACGCAGCTCCCGACGGCGCTCTGCCTGATTTGGGTCTGCCGGCTGGCGATTCGGGCGGCCAGAGACGGAAACCGGGGGGCGATGTGGGGCCTGGGAGTGCTCCTGGGCGTGACGGCCCTGCTCCGGTCCTCCTCCATCCTCCTCGTTCCGGCGGTGCCCCTGCTGGTGGGCATCCTGCGGCGGGAGCCCTCCGCGGCGGTCCGGGTCGCCCTTCCGGCGCTGGCCATCGTCGGCGGCTGGGTCCTCTACGCCTCGGTGGATACCGGCACCTTCGTCTTCATCAACTACGCCAACGCGCACAACCTCTTCTTCGGCAACAACCCCTACACCCCGATTTACGAGACCGGGTATTTCGCCTCCCATTACGAGGGCGACCCCGGCGTTCCGGAGGCGTACAGCCGCCTGTGGAATTCGATTCGGGCCCTGCCGGCGCACCTGCAGGACAGGGCCTGCTGGCGCGCGGTTCTGGCGCACGTGCTCGACCGGCCGGACCTCTTCCTCCTGCGCAGCCTCTCCCGATTGCGGATGTACTTCGCCTTTCCCACCGACTGCGGCTCCGTTCTCCACGCCATCTACCGGGCGCCGGCGCCGGTCTGGCTGGCCTGCGGCGGCGTGGACGCGGCGGTTTACATCGGGCTCGCCGGTTCGGCCGTCACCGCCCTCTTCGCCGGCGTCGGAAGACGGCTGGGCGACAAGGTGCTCCCGATAATCTTGACGGTGGCGGTCGTCTACGCCCTGCCCTTTTTCGTCTCCTTCGCCCACCCCACCTACAACACGGCCATCCAGCCCCTGCTGGCGGTGCTGGGCCTGGCCTGGCTGACGGACGGCGACAGGCTGACCCTGCTCCGGGAAAATCCCCGACGGCGCCGGTGGCTGTACGTCGCTCTGGCGGTCTTTCTGCTCATTCAGGTCGAGTGGCTGATTTTCACCCTGCGCAACCTGTAGGGCGCCGGGCGGTCCGTAATGTAGGGCGGGGATTTTGGTCCCCGCCGCTTTTATAATGCAGCCCTCACCCGCGATTGCGATGATGTAGGGCGGCCCCGTAGGACAAGTCCTCCGCGGGCCGCCGCGAATTACAGTGACGTAGGGGTGACTGACCGGTCGGCCCGCCCCCCTCCCTAGCCCGTCGGCGCGCCGCTCCCACAGGGAGAGGGGACACGCGGCTAGTACAGCGCCTTGACCGACCCCCAGGAGGTATTCTCGACACGGGCGGGCTCGTTATTCCAGTAACAACGTATCATGAAATCGCCAAAGTGCCATTGATTACCCCATATCCCGTAATAGCCTGTCCAGTTGTGTGTACCGGCCTCCACATCCACCGCGATAGAGTCGAACAGGGGGTAGGTGTCGTATTGTTCGAAGGCTATGTAGAAGACCGCGGTGGTAGTGATAACAGAGGTGTCTACCCAGTTGAATGAATCTGGGGAGTCGAATCCCAGATAGGTCCGCCCGAGGTCCGCTCCGGGTTCCCCGTCGTTGTCAGCGAAAGTGTGCATGTAACACCCCTGGTATATGTCATCGGGCCAACCTGCGAAAGTCGCGGCACCGTAGCTCGTCACCTCACCGTAATCCACGCCGCCGGTTTTTTCCTCGTCGAACTGTACCGCCCAGTAATTCCCGCCGTATACCCAGCCCCAACAGCTGCTTATGGTGCCGTCATCCCAGTAAAATTCATACAGAGCCGGGGGTGGTGTTTGCACGTTGGCGGGGACGTCGGTTGTTATAAAATTGTTACCGGCGAAAACCGCGACGACGAGAACGAGCAATATAAGTATTTTCATGTGCTTCTCCTTTCTCCACTGATTTCACATTTAAAGATAGCACACATTAAAGGTCGAGCCAAGAGCGGGCCGACAGTCATTGCGAACACATTTGGACCGCC
>CAYTCV010000104.1:0-6297 GCA_964436465.1 uncultured bacterium | reverse complement strand
TGGGAGAGGGGATGGGGGTGAGGGCTGCCTTATAAAAAAACGGGCGGGGACGGAGGACTCGTCCTACGCCCCGCCCCTACGTCATCGCAGAACGCGACGGCCGCTAAAGCTCAATTCCACGCCACGTGCGGCAATCTGCTGCGGCAAACTGAACCCCGACCTGTCACCCCGACCGACCCCCGATTCTCACACCCCTGCCGCGCCCCCCTCCGCACCGCCCACCCCGCGGGCACGTTACTTGCTTTTTCCATAGAGATGAGTGGATGAGGGTGACATCTTTGCAACGATTGCCCGACTCCGACGAAACACCGGCTTCTCCGACGCTCCCCCGGGGAGCCCCGAATCTGCGAGGTAATGACATGTTTACGCGGGCCATCTGCTGCGTCCTTTTCCTCCTCATCTGTGCGGCGTTCGGCGCGACGACCCTCAACACCGACTCCGAATCCGTCTTCGAAAGCGTCTACTCCGGCTCCAACGGGTATCCGTGGTGGGACAACGACTGGCTCCACCGGTCGCGGGTCTACATCGATAACCAGTACAGCCAGGAGATTCTCCACGAGTTCCCCATCGAGGTAAAAGTGCCGTACCGGCCCGGCATGCAGCCGGATTTCAGCGACCTCCGCTTCACCGACATGGACGGCAACCTGCTCCAGTACTGGGTCGAAGAGGCCGAACGGTCGGCCGGGGCCGGTGTCTGGGTCCGGGTGCCGGTGATTCCCAACGCTATAAACATCTTCATGTACTATGGCAATCCCGACGCGTCGTCGGAGAGCTGCGTCGAGGGATACGCCGAGGTCTGCGAGCCCTTCAACGAGGACCCGACGCGCTCCAGCGGCTGGAGTGTCTACCGCCACACCGGGGATGATTCCCTCGAGGGATGCTGGGACCCGACGGAAAAGGTCCTCTACCTCACCCGGCAGGGGTGCAACCTGGGAACGGCCCTCTTCGCCGACATAGACCTGAACCAAATCAACGGTTGGTACCTGACCTTCGACTACAGCGCGGGGGGCGGAACAGGCGCCGAGGGCCTGTGCGCCATGATTTACAAGGATGAGGCGCCCTACGTCGGCGGCACGCCCTCGTGCGGCGCCGGCCTCGGCTTTACCACCGCGGCCGGCGACTCAATCCCGGGGTACGGCATCGAGTTCGACGCCCACCCGGGCGTGGGCGACCCCAACGGGCCCCACGTGGCCCTCATCGAGGACGGCACCGGCAGCCATCTCAAGGCCGTCCATGACGGGCGGGTGTGCGACGGGCTGTGGCACCACGTGGAGCTCGTCCGGCTCTATGGCAGGCTCAGCCTGAAGCTGGACTCCGACTACATCTTCTACAGTTTCGCCTTCAACATGCCGGGCGGTGACAGGACCCACGGGGGGCTGGGATTCTGCGCCTCCACCGGCGAGCTCACCAACGACCACATAATCGACAACGTCCTGTTGCGCAAGTGGACGAATCCCATGCCGTCCACCTTTGTCGGGGACGAGGAGAGCCAGGACGAGATGAACATCGTCGAAACCTCCTTCGGCCAAATCAAGGCGCTCTACCGGTAGCCCCGTGGTCACCGGAGGCGCAAGGGCGGGTCACCCCCGCCCCTTTTTTCGTACACCCCGGCCGGTCCGGGCGCCCGTCCTTGCCGGAGGGGGCGCGGCTGGGGTACAATCCGAGGGTCACAGCCGCCGCGCAGGCAGCCCATGACCCCACAGGACGAATCGGTCCGGGAGCTGATTCAGCAGAAATTCACCTTCACGCCCGCCCTGCGGGCCAGGGTGGACCGGCTGCTGCGCAGCATATTCCTGGTCTGCGCCGTCGTCGCCATCGCCGGCTTCATCGTCGAGTACGGCTTCTTTCCCTCCGACTTCCTCCGCCAAATCGTCCACATCGCCCAGGCGCTCATCATCCTCGTCTTCTGCCTCATGCCCCTGGCCCAGATTCTGTTCACCAACCAGCGGCTGACCTGGCTCAAGGAGCACCTGGCCGAGCTCATCGTGGTGGCGGTGTACATCGTGTACCTCCTCATCAGCGCGCCGCAGAGCGCGGGGGGCATATCCAGCGTCTGGAGCAGCAACGACACCGGCTCCTCCGAGGCCATGCTCGGGGGCCAGCTCTTCATCGCCGTCAACCTCATCATCCGTTTCGTCCGCGGCAACCGCACCCTGGCCGCCCTCGCCCAGCGGCCGGTCCGCTTCATCCTGCTGACCTTCCTGGCGGTCATCGGCGTCGGCACCCTGCTCCTATCCCTCCCCCGCGCCACCGTCTCCGGCCACATCCACCCCATAGACGCCCTCTTCACCGCCACCAGCGCCACCTGCGTCACCGGCCTCATCGTCGTGGACACCGGGAGCTACTTCACCCGCTTCGGCCAGGGCGTAATCATGGGGCTCATCCAAATCGGCGGCCTGGGCCTGATGAGCTTCACCGCCTTCTTCTCCACCATCCTGGGCGTCCGGCTGGCGCGCAAGGAGGTCGCCCTGTTCTCCCGGGCCTACGAGGCCGACGCCCTGTCCACCGTCCGACGACTCCTGGTGTACATGTTGCTGGCCACCGTGTTAATCGAGCTTCTCGGATTCGGCCTGCTGTACCAGACCTGGCTGCCGAAATTCGCCGACCAGAGCGAGCTGCTGTTCTCCTCGGCCTTCCACTCCGTCTCCGCCTTCTGCAACGCCGGATTCTCCCTCAACGCCGACAACATGGCGTCCCACGTCTCGTCCTTCGGCACCTCGGCCATCATCTCGAGCCTCATCATTCTGGGCGGCCTGGGCTTCGTCGTGCTGATGAACCTCACCAGCTTCCGCCGTCGCCATAAAAAAGGCCAACCGTACAGCCGGCTGACCCTTCAGACCAAGCTCGTCCTCGTCGTCAGCGCCATTCTCATCGTCGTCGGCTGGCTCGCCATCACCCCCCTGGAGTGGAACAACTCCATGCAGGGCCTGGACATCGGCGAGAAGGTGATGGCCGGCTACTTCCAGTCCGTCACCACGCGCACCGCCGGCTTCAACACCATCCCCACCTCGAACCTGTTGCCGGGGACGCTCTTCGTCATGATTGTTTTAATGTTCATCGGCGCCAGCCCGGGCTCCACCGGCGGCGGAATCAAAACCTCCACCTTCGCCGTCATCGTCCTGAATTTCTGGGCCAACCTGCGCGGCAAGAAGCGCGTCGAGGTCTTCAGGCGCGAGATTCCCTCCCACGTCATCAAGCAGGCGCTGGCCGTGCTGGTGGGCGGACTCGTCTTCGTTGTGGCGGGCTTTTTCGTGCTGCTCTTATTGGAGGACCAGCCGCCGCTGGACATACTCTTCGAGACGGTCTCCGCCTGGGGCACCGTGGGCCTATCCGCGGGCATCACCGGGCAATTGTCCTACGCCGGGCGGATTGTTATAATCCTGTTGATGTTCGCCGGCCGCGTGGGTCCGTTGTCCCTGGGCCTGGCCATCGGCAAGAAGCACGGCGAAGCCCGCTACTCCTACCCCGAGGGTAGGATATCGATTGGATAAATTAGTGGATGTATGGAAGTAGTATATGTATATTTTTTATAAATTGGGAACTTAACGACTGCACCAGCCATCTAGATGAATGTAATTGGGGATTTTACGGAATCAGTTAGATGAACCTATACAGAATATACATCGATGAAGTTGGCAACCACGACCTGAAAAGTGCGGATAATCCTAACGAGCGGTTTCTTTCTCTAACAGGGGTTATTTTCGCATCTGATTACCTGAAATCCGTTGTAATCCCGGAACTTAATTCAATTAAAGAGACAGTGTTCAAACCAGATCCTGATGACCCAATAATCCTTCATCGAAAAGATATTATAAACACTAGAGGCCACTTTAAGGTGCTTTGTGATGTTGAAACACAACGGGTTTTCAATGAGATACTCCTGGCAGCATTGACGAATTGGAATTACCTAATTATCACTGTTGTTATTGATAAGCTGCAGCATAGAGACCAGTATAAAATTTGGCGATACGAACCTTATCATTACTGTTTGAAGGTCCTCTTGGAGAGGTACGTTCTATTTTTACAGGAGGTAAACGGTCGAGGTGATGCTTTAGTCGAAAGTCGTGGCGGAAAAGAAGATCGTAAGTTAAAAGATTCGTATACACGACTGTACAAAGAAGGCAGTGAATACTTAAGTGCCCCTGTACTACAACAACTATTAACTACTTCGCAGCTAAAAGTAAAGAATAAATGTGACAATGTTGCTGGACTACAAATTTGCGACCTTGTTGCTTATCCATCCCGCAAGGAAATACTGTCAGAAAGTGAATTTATTATGAAAATAGGTTCATTCAGCGGAAAAGTGATAAATATATTACAGAATAAATATCTTCGAAACAGAAGAACAGGTGCTGTTTGGGGTTACGGTAAGAAAATGCTACCATGAAAAAGGCCCCTTTCGGGGCCCCCGATGGGCATAACGCCCATCCACCTCCGCTAAACGGATTACTTACAGTATAGCGTAAAAAAAACGATTGTCAAGGTGAAGACTGGCACCCAAAAGAAGCTACGCGGGTAAATGTCTCAATGCCTTACCCCTATCTAAGGTGATACCATGCGCTCCTACTCTGTGATCGGATTGGGTGAGTTCGGGATGGCGGTGGCGCGGATGCTCGCCGACGTGCAGCGCGACGGCGTCAGCGCCTACGACGCGGACCTCACCCGCGTGGACCTCATCAAGGAGTTCGTGGCGGTGGCGGCCGCGCTGGACGCCACGGACAAGGCCGCCCTCGTGGCCCAGGGCGTGGACCGCGACGACGTGGCCATCGTGGCCATCGGCAACGACTTCGAGTCGAACACCCTGGCCGCGATGAACTGCAAGGAAATCGGCGTCAAGCTGGTCATCTCGCGGGCTCTCAGCGAGGAGCACGGCCGCGTCTTGCGCAAAATCGGCATCGACCGGGTCATCTACCCGGAGCGCGACATCGCCGCCAACCTGGTGCAGGCGGTGCTGGTGCCGAACATCACGCGGTTCGCGCGGGTGGCGCCCGGCATCGGCCTGGCGCACGTCCGCCTGCCCAAGGGTTACAAGGACGTGGCGCTGGGCGAGCTCTCCACGTCGAAGGTGCGCATCGTGGCGGTGCTGAAGAACCCGCCGCCCGACGCCAAGCCCGGCACCCCGCCCATCGTGGACGCCTCGCCCCAGGCGGTGACCCAGGTGAGCCAGGACGACCTCATCATCATCTTCGGGCCGAACGAGGAAATCAACCAGCTCGCGCTGTCGCTGTAAAAATGGAAGCGCCGCGGACGGCCGCCGACCTGCGCGGAATGCTGACCGGGGGCGTCCCCCTTGTGGTGGGGGGCGCCCTTCGCGCGTTCCCCCTGGCCGGAAAAAAAGGAACCGGCGAGCCGGTCTCCCTGGCTTTGTTGAACGGGGAAATAGTGGTGGAGGCCGAGGACCTGCGGGTGACGGCGGGCGTCGGCGCGACCATCGGCGATATCGAGAAAGAGGCGGAGCGGCGCGGGTTCGAGCTTTTCGGCGACCCGCTCACGGACCCGCAGGCCACGATTTACGACCTGGCGCTCTCGGGCTTTCTGGACCGGATGCAGCCCGCGGGCGGTCGCAGATTGGGCCAGCTCAACGGCGTGCGCACGCCGATGCCGGAATCCGCCTCGCCGGTCCTTCTCGGGTGCATCACCGCCAAGGGGGTGACGGGGTACAACCTGGCGCGCTCCGGTGTCGTCGGGCGGCCGAGCCTGCCGGTAATCGCTTACGAGTTGACACTGAAACCCCGCCGTGAGCCGCGGATTTCCTTCGTGAAAATATTTTCCGCGTACCCGGAGGCGCTGACTTTTTCGCTCCCCAAGGACGGCCCCCTGTGGAGAACGCCGGGCCTGGGCGGGGTGGAGCTACTCGCGTCCGGGGAGACGGCGGAGCTGGCCGCCTGGGTCGCCGGTCGCCGGGCCGACGAGGGGGGGAAGGCCCTCGCCGGGCTGGGATTCACCGGGCTGGGGCCGGGGGAGTGGGCGCGCAAAAAGGCGGAAATTCGGCAAAAACTGCCGGACGGAGCGCGGGTGGCGGTCGGGTTCGAGCCGCCGGAAGAGCCGGAAGCGGTAGTGTTCGGCGACCCGCTGGCCGGGCCGTGGCTCCAGTTTTACGAGAGCCCGCCCGCCGGGGAATCCGCTCCGCCGCCGAACATTGTACTTGAGGAGCTTTGGCCGCAGGCGCGGCTTTCCCCCGCGGCGACGCCGGCGTAGGGGCGCCCCGGTGCGCGATTATGGAACAGGACCGACCCGCGGGTCGGCCCTTTTTTTAAAGGAAGCCCTCACCCTATATCCCGTCGGCGCGCCGCTCCC
>CAYTCV010000103.1:0-6389 GCA_964436465.1 uncultured bacterium | reverse complement strand
TTTGCCCCTACGTCATCACATTCAGCGGCACCGGCCGGGGGGGTGCAGCTATCCCCTCTCCCCTCTGGGGAGAGGGTTAGGGTGAGGGGCAAACGCGGCGGGGCGTAGAAGCCCCGCCCTACATTTCCCAAATCTACACCCCGCCTCAGCTCCCCGTGCTCTCGTACCGCCGGACGCCCGTGCGCCAAAGAATCCAGGCCAGCGCCACGAAGAACACCAGCACCACGGGCAGCCACACCGCCAGCATCTGGTACATCCCGCCCTTATTCAAAAACCAGGACGCCGGCACGATGGAGACCCAGGCCAGCGGGAAGACCCAGGTCAGCAAGCCCTGAATCCACCCGCCGTAGATGGTCAGCGGGTAGTAGCTCAGGTTGTAGAACTCGCCGATGAAGAACCAGTAGAGGGTCTCCACCTGGAGCACGCGGAAGGAGAGGCCGGCGAAGACGACGTTCAGCGCCACGATGACCGCCGACCCGGCCGCGAGGAACCCCACCAGGACCGGCCAGTTCCACCACACGTCCGCCACGCCGCAGTTTATAAACGCCAGGACCGTGATTCCCAGCCGCCCCACCAGGGTCACCAGCCAGTAGTCGTTGACCTCGCGGATGAAAAGATGCACCAGGGGCGGGATGGGCCGAATCAGGAGGGAATCGAAGGTCCCCCCGCGGATGTGCTCGCCCACCTCGGCCACGTGGTGCGAGACGAGCTGGGCCAGGGCCATGGTCGAGGAGGAGACGCCGTAGACCAGCATCACCTGCCACAGGGTCCAGCCCCGGACCTCGTGCACCTGGCCGAAGACCAGGAATATGAAGAGAATCTGGCTGGCCATCATGAAGGCCATGAAGAGGTTGCCGGTCCAGAAATCGGCCCGGTAATCCATCTTGGCCTTGAAGGCCTGGGCGATGAAGGCGCCGATGAGCCCCATTCGGAAGCGGCGCCGTCCGCTCCCCGCGGATTTCATTTCGTCGGGCATGGCTCGTCTTCTCCGCTACGGCAGGTTCATGACCTCCTGGAACGCGCCGTCGTTGTAGAGGTACACCGCGCCGTCGGAGTTGAGGGCGAAGATGGCGTAGGCGTCCTCCTTTGCGTCGTAGAGAACCGAGATGCTGTACGGTCCCTTGCCGGGAATCTGGCCGAACTCGGGGGTGTTGTTCTCGCCCAGGACGTCGAAGACCCGCCCCCCGCCGTTGCACGCCACGGCGTACCAGGCGTCGGCCGCGGAGTCGTAGAGGGCCGCGATGTCGCACGGGCCGGGACCGGGTATCTCCGCCAGCTTCTCCACCGCCCCGGAGTAGGAGCAGAAAATCTCGCCCTTGTCGTTGATGAAGTAGGCGATGTAGGCGTCGGCGGCGGTGTCGTGGAAGGCGTACATCTGGGGCGAGGCCGAAACGGCGGCCGCCAGCAGGAGCGTCAGGAACACGGCGATTTTCATCGCTCCCTCCTTGGATAATGTTTCATCTGTAAAAATCTCAGCCGGCGCGCGCCACGGGCAGCTCCCTCCAGGAGGTGGTGTAGCGCGGCGAACGCCGGTTCGTCCGCAGCACCCAGGGCCGGGCGAGGCCCTCCCGGGCGTACTGCACCGTCTGCGGCCCGAGCTCCCGGTTGACGCGGTCCACGGCGCGCATCAGCCGCTCCCCCCGTCTCCGGGGACTTTCGCTCCCGTCCGGCGGCTCGCCCAGCCGGTCGAAGAGGTCGAGCTGGACGGCCCCCGCAGGGACGATGTCTCCCAGGAGCACCCCGGCCCGCTTGTAGGCGTAGCCCCGGCGATAGATGCGCTTGAGCCCGGCGAGGGCGTGGCTCAACAGCTCGTGGGTGACGCCGGTCTGCACGGGGAGCACGACGACGGTGGAGTTGTAGTATTTGGGCCCCTCGCCGAAGTGGCCGGTCATGACGAAAACGGTGAGGACGCCGGCGGCGGAGCCCTGGGCGCGCAGCTTCTCCGCCGACCGGCTGACGAAGCTGGCCACCGCCTCCTGGAGCTCCTCCAGGGTCGAGAGCGCCCGGGCGAAGGAGCGCGTGGTGCAGATGGTCTGCTTGTCCGGCGGCAGCTCCTCCAGCCCCAGACAACTTATTCCGCGCAGCTCGTACACCATCCGCCGCCCGACGACCCCCAGCTTCTTATCGACCCAGCGCTCGTCGGCGTCCCGCAGCTTCCTGGCCGTGTGGATGCCCGAGCGCTTCAGCCGGCGGGCCAGGCGGTCGGCTATGCCCCAGACCTCCTCCACGGGGAGCCGGGCCAGAATTTCGTCCAGCTCCGCGCCGGGGAGGAGCATCTTCACCCCCGGTCCGCCGCGGTCCGCCTTGGCCAGCTTGTTGGCCACCTTGGCCAGGGTCTTCGACGGGGCCAGGCCGATGGAGACGGGGATGCCGGTCCAGCGCCGGACGGTGGAGCGGATGACCCCGGCGTACGCCTCCGGGTCACCGAAGCCGGTCAGGTCCAGGAAGCACTCGTCGATGGAGTACACCTCGAAATCGTCCGAGAAGCGGGCCAGGGTGGACATCACCCGCTGACTCATGTCGCCGTAGAGGGCGAAGTTGGAGCTGAAGACGCGGACGCGGTTCTTCTGCAAGAGGGGCCGCGTCTTGAAAAAGGGCGCGCCCATGGCTATGCCCAGCGCCTTGGCCTCGTTCGAGCGCGCGATGATGCACCCGTCGTTGTTGGAGAGCACCACCACCGGCACCCCCGCCAGCTCAGGCTGGAAGACCCGCTCGCAGGAGGCGTAGAAATTGTTGCAGTCCACCAGGGCGATGCGCCGGTCGGCGACCCGCTGTCCGAGGAGGTTATCCATCACCCTCCGAGCGCGAGTCGGCTCTGAAGGGAACGCGCCGCGGAAAGCGCCTTGCCCTTCGGGTGGTTGTTGAAATAGAGGAACACCCGCTTCACCGTCCCGCCGAGCAGCCGAATCAGCCGCAGCAGGTCGGAGGAATCCCCCGAGAGTGCCTCGTCCAGCGGCCCCGAGTCCGGGACGCAGGAATCGTCGGCCAGGGCGCGGACCCGCTCCGCCCAGGGCTCCAGCTCCTCGCCGGTGTAGTCGTAGTCGTAGCGCTCCTCGTTGCTCCCGCGCCACCAGGCGTCCTTCCGGCGGCCGTGGAACCGGACGTAGGCCGTGTCGGTGGTGGCCGCGAGCACCGGCGGGAGGAGCCCCGGCAGCGCGGGCATGTCCACCGAAACGTAACTCAGGCCCAGCTCTCCGAGCAGCCCCAGGGTTTCTTCGGTCAGCCACGAGCGGTGCCGGAACTCCACGGCGGGCCGGAGCCCGTGGAAGGCGTCGGCCGCGGACCGCAGGTAATCCGCGTTCCCCCCGTCGGCCTTGAACCGGTAGGGGAACTGCAACAGCGTGGGGCCCAGCTTCCCCGCCTCGGCCAGGGGCGTCACCGCTTCGCAGTAATTATCCGCCAACCCGCCGTCCAGGGCCCCGTAATCCGGCGGGTGGGTGATGCCGCCCGGGGCCTTCACGCTGAAGAGGAATCCATCCGGCGTCACGGCGGCCATCCGGGAGAAGACCCGCGCCGGCGGCAGCCGGTAGTAGGTGGCGTTCACCTCGACGGTGTCGAAGACCGGCCCGCGCTCACCGGCGAGGAGGTCGGTCTGGGCCGCCGTCCCGGAGTACCACGCCAGCATCCCGCCGCGCGGCAGCCCCGGCGGGTAGTACACGCCCCGCCAGTCGTCGTAGGAGTACCCGCACGTGCCGACGCGGATTTCCATGCTACAGCCGGTGAATGACGTTGGTCACCACGCCCCAGACCTCGAACTCGCTCTCCTCGCCGATTTCGATGGGCGGGTAGCCGTCGTTCTCGGCGGCCAGGAGCCAGCCCCCCTCGGTGCGCCGGAGCCGCTTGACCACAAGCTCTCCCGTGACCACGGCGATGACCACCCGGCCGTCGGCGGGCTCCAGGGAGCGGTCCACGATGAGGATGTCGCCGTCGTCAATGCCGGCCCCGAGCATGGAATCCCCGGCCACCCGGACGAAGAAGGTGGCCGCCGGGTGCAGCACGAGGTGCTCGTTCAGGTCCAGCCGGTTCTGGAGAAAATCGTCGGCGGGCGAGGGGAACCCGGCCTGGATGTTCGATTCGGCCAACGGCAGCCCCTCCCCGCCGCCCTGTTCCGGCCGGAAGACCTCGAGCTTGTCGTCCTTCTCCATGGCGCGCTCCTTTTCAGCCGCCCTGGACCTCCAGCCGGCGGTAGGCCCGGCGGACCATGAAGGCCGCCGCCAGGTTCAACGCCACCGCCCAGGCCGCCTGCACGGCCAGGTACGCGGGGGCCTGAGCCAGGGGAATCATCCCGGTGTAGATGGCGATGGGCGTGTACACGGCGCAGCGGAAGGGGAGCCAGTCGGCGACGGGCCGCAGCCAGTCCGGGAAGAAATTCAGGGGGATGAGGGCGCCGGAGAAGAACCGCTCGGTGAACCCCTTGGCCATGCCGACCCCCCAGCCGGCCATCGTCCAGAAGATGATGAGTCCGAAGGTGACGTCGATGCCGAACTGGACCGCGACCCCCAGGACCGTGGAGGCGACGAAGACCAGCTCCGCCCCCGTCGAGACCGGGGCCTGCATGCCGAAGAAAAGGCGCCCGAGCACCAGGATGGGCACGCCGATGACGAGGAGGTAAAACAGCCCGCCGCCCACGGCCTGCCCGTAGTTGAGCCCCACGAAGCTCACCGGGCGGTAAAGGTCCACGGCGATGTCGCCCGTGCGGATGCGCCGCAGGATTTGCCGGTCCAGGCGGGTGGCGGTCAGGCTGCGCACCACCCGCGTGAGAAAGATGTAGGTAATCATCTGGTCGAGGCTCATCCCGACCAGGACCTCGCGCGCCCCGTACACCGCCCGCCAGAAATAGGTGAAGGTCACCAGAACCACCACGGCGTTCACCGCCTGGGTGATGACGTCGAAGCGGTAGGCCATTATCCGCTTTATTTCGATTCGGGCGAAGGCGACGTACTTTTGGAGACCCATTCCGACCCGTCCGACAGGGAAGCGCGGTGAAAGGATAGCATAAGCCGCCCCCTCCGGTGGGCGAGGGGGCGTAAAAGAAGAGGGACCCCAGGGGGTCCCTCCGGGATTGGCCACAGGGAGGTTAGAATGTTTCTTTGATGACGCCCCAAGTTGTATCGACGGTGTTGGAATCATCGGAGCCACCCTCAACGGTGAAGTACCAGGTGTCATCGCCCCCATTGCCAAGCGCGTCCTCGGCGTACCAGTACACATAGACGTCGCCGTTGTCGAAGCCCTTTTCCGGCTTGTAGGTGACGATATAGTTGCCGGTAATGCTGCTCTGCGAGAGGGTGCAGTCGCCGGTCACGTCCTCGCCGGCCACCACCACGGTGATGGTCTTGTACTCGACGCCGTGAATGTCGTCACATATCTCGAAGCTCATTGTCGCGTCGCCGTGCACACCCGAATCGCCGGGTGCGGGGTTCGGGTTTTCGGTGATGGGTCCGGTGACATCGTTGTCAATGACGACCCGGAGCATCAGGTTGGCCGTGTCGTCGAAGGTCCACTCCACCTGGGAGCCTTCCTTGTAGAAGTTACCGTGAATCGCGTTGAGCGGCACGGTGGTGTCGGCACAGAGGAGAGGCTCCTCGCCGTTGTTCTTGACCACCACGCCGTAGAACACGTCGCCCTCGCTCATGGATATCTCGGCGGGGATGATGTCGATATCGTACCACCCGTCGATGAAGCTGCCGGAGGTCATTACGCCGCCAAGCTCCAAGTTCGGGGCCCCGTTCATGTCGTCGTAGACGGCAAAGTAGTAGGGGCAGGACAGGATTCCGTCATCCTCGCGGTAGACCAGGCCCGTGACCACGTGGCAGTCGTACGGGGCGGTGAACTGAACGGCACGGTTACAGATGTCCTCGAAGTAGCCGTCCATCACCCCGTCGTCCCAGGAAAGAGTTTCCTCGCCGACGCCATCGCCGTCTTCGCCGGTATTGTGCTCGGCCTTCGGCGGAACGGGGATGCTGCCGTCGCCTTCGTCGGCGACCATGGAATGGCCGTCCGAGTCCGCGGTGAGAGTGATTTCGCTGGCCCACGCAACAGTGGTGATGAGCGTAAGCATCAGAGCCATCAGGATTACCTTTTTCATCTCGACTCCTTTTCGTTCGTTAAACCGGTCTTTAAGTTATTTTTTGCTAAAGGGTGTGTCAACCGGTCACGTACGTTAATGGCAACAAGTGTGCCAGGAGGGCGAAACGCTGCATAATCGCGTTCCACGGGCCGTTTCAGACCCTTCACCCCGGTGCGGACCGCGGGCACCGACCGAATCTGCCCTAGCATTTTGGAGGAGCCGGTTGAAACTGAAGGAGTGCAGGAGCGGCGGGGAGTCAAACCATACAAAAAGGCCCTCCCGGGGGAGGGCCCTTTCGCGTTATGCGATGTGTGCTAGAACT
>CAYTCV010000102.1:4610-6543 GCA_964436465.1 uncultured bacterium | reverse complement strand
CTCACCCACCTTCACTCCGACCACACCGCCGGCTACCCCGACCTCGTCCTCACCCCCTGGACCCTGGGGCGGGAGGTGCCGCTGCGAGTCTACGGGCCGCGCGGCCTGGCGGCCATGACCGACCACCTCCTCGCGGCCTACGCCGAGGATGTCCGGGAGCGCCTGGAAGGCCCGGAACCGGCGAACCACACCGGTCACCGCGTGGAGGCCCGCGAAATCGAGCCGGGCATCGTGCTCCGCCGCGACGGAATCGAAATCGAGGCCTTCGCCGTGGACCACGGCTCCCGGCCCGCCTTCGGTTACAGATTCACCGCCGGGGACCGGACGGTCGTTATTTCCGGGGACACGGCTCCGTGCCCCGTCCTCGTGGAACAGGCCCGGGGATGCGACCTGCTGCTCCACGAGGTATACTCGGAGAAGGGGCTGGCGAAGCGGCCGCCGGAGTGGCGGCGCTACCACCGGAAGATGCACACCTCGGCCGTCGAGTTGGGTAAAATAGCACACGAGACGCGCCCCCGCCTCCTGGTCCTCTACCACCAGCTCCTCTGGGGGGAAACGGAGGAGGGGCTTCTGGATGAAATCCGCGGCGGCTACACCGGCGAGGTCGTCTTCGGCCGGGACCTGAACGTTTTTTAGGGAGGCCCGATGCTGGTTCGCGCACGGGAAAGTGTTCCCCGGGACACCATAACCGAACCGGGCGCCAGGAAGGCGCACATCCGCTGGCTCATCACCCGGGAGGACGGGGCCCCGACCTTCGCCATGCGCGAAGTCGAGGTGGCCCCCGGCGGCCACACGCCGTACCACTCCCACCCCTGGGAACACGAGATATACGTCCTGGAAGGGGTCGGCATTATCGCGTGCAAAGGCGGCTGGGAAACGACCCTCGGGCCGGGGAGCGTGGTCTTTATCCCCGGCGGCGATGAGCACAACATCAAGAACTACGGCCGGGAGACGCTGCGCTTCCTGTGCCTGATTCCCCATCCCCCGGCGTAGGACGGCCATGCTGAACGGCATCCATTTCCTGCTGACCTACACCTGCAACTGGGAGTGCGACCACTGCTTCCTCTTCTCGTCGCCCAGGGCCGAGGGGACCTTCACCCTGGCGCGGCTGCGGGAAACCCTCGACGACGCGCGGACAATCCCCTCCCTGGTGTGGGTGTACTTCGAGGGCGGCGAGCCGACGCTCTACTATCCGCTGCTGGTGGAAGGGGTGCGGCTGGCGCGGGAGCGGGGCTTCCGGACGGGGGTGGTCACCAATGCCTACTGGGCGACATGCGTGGAGGACGCCAAGCTGTGGCTGGCGCCCTTCGTCGAGCTGGAGTTGGAAGACCTCTCCCTGAGCGACGACGCATTCCACCATGAGGGGGAACGGACGCCGGGTGGAACGGCCCTCGCCGCCGCCCGGTCGCTGGGCCTCCCCGCGTGCTCCATCTGCATCGAGCGTCCGCAAGTGGGGCGGACCGGCGAGAGGGGCGAACCCGTGGTCGGTGGCGGGAGCATGCTCCGCGGCCGCGCGGCGGACAAACTCACCGACGGCCTGCCCACCCGCCCCGCCGGGGAGCTGACCTCCTGCCCCCACGAAGACCTGGAGCACCCCGCGCGGGTCCACCTCGACCCCTTCGGTCACGTGCACCTCTGCCAGGGGCTCTCGCTGGGCAATTTCTTCCAAACGCCGCTCTCCGTGTTGGTATCATCGTACGACGCGGCGGAGCATCCCGTCTGCGGCCCGCTGGTCCGGGGCGGGCCCGACGCCCTCGCCAAAGAGTACGGTATCGACATCGGGGATAGGTTCGTAGACGAGTGTCATTACTGCTACCTGGTCCGTAAGGCCCTGCGGGAGAGGTTCCCGGACCTCCTGGTCCCTCCCCAGGTCTACGGCCGGGAGCCAAACGGGAAAGGGTGAGACATGCCGAACATCACCGTGGAAGGGCCC
>CAYTCV010000102.1:0-4510 GCA_964436465.1 uncultured bacterium | reverse complement strand
ATGGTGGGAACCAACGTAAGCTCCGGCTCGCCCTACGAGGGCCCGACGGGCTTCAGCCGGGCGCGGCGCATCGGGCGGCTCATCGCCGTGGCCGGCACCGCCCCCATCGCCCCCGACGGCTCCCCCGCCCATCCCGGCGACCTCTACCGCCAGACCCTGCGCTGCCTGGAAATTATTGACCAGGCCCTCGGGGACCTGGGGGCGCGGCGGGAGAACGTCATCCGCACCCGGGTGTATCTCACCGACGCCGCCCGCTGGCGCGAGGCCGCCCGGGCCCACGGCGAGTATTTCCGCGAAATCCGGCCCGCCTGCACCTTCGTCGAGGTCAAGGGGCTCCTCGAACCGGAGTGGCTGGTGGAGGTCGAGGCCGACGCCGTGCTGGAGGATTGAGCCGTGCGGTTGACCATCATTTACGATAACGAGTCCGCCCGGGGCGACCTGCGGGCCGACTGGGGCTTCGCCTGTCTCGTGGAGGCGCACGGCCGGCGCATCCTCTTCGACACCGGGGCCCGGGGCGACATCCTCTTGGCGAACATGGACCGCCTGGGACTCGACCCCGCCGCCGTGGACGCCGTCTTCATCTCCCACGCCCACTGGGACCACACCGGCGGCCTGGAGGCCTTCCTGGAGCGCAACGCGACGGCCCCGGTGTACGGGCCGGAATCCTGGCGCGAGACGCCGACGGAGCGGGAGGTCGTCCGGGTGCGGACGCCGGTGGAGCTGGGCCCCGGCCTCCGCTCCACGGGCGAGCTCGGGGGCGTGGAGCAGTCGCTGTTAATTGAGGTCGAGGGCGGTCTGGCCGTCGTCGTCGGCTGCTCCCACTCCGGGGTGGGCGCCATCCTGCGCCGGGCGGGGGAGTTCGGCCGCCCGTCGGCGCTCATCGGCGGGCTCCACCGGTTCGACGAATTCGACACCCTCGCGGGGCTGAAGCTCATCTGCGCCACCCACTGCACCGCGCACGGGGGGGAAATCGAGCGCCTGTACCCCGGCGCCTGGACCGGGGGCGGCGCCGGACGGGTCATCGAGCTGGAAGACCGCCCCGCATCCGCTGGTGTATAATCAGACGAACGTAAAACACCCGCCGGACTATGCGCCGAATCACGGTCTCACTTCTCCTCCTGTCGAGCCTCGCCCCGGCCGGAATAACCCTCACCACCACCCCCGTCTGGGAGTCCGGGGACCTGTTCGAGGGCGAGTACCCCCGCTCCACCGGCTGCGACTGGGCCGATGTGGACGGCGACGGCCGGGTGGACCTGGTCGTCTCCAACGGCAACGACATGCGGCGGGAGTACTGCGCGGTATATTTCAACGGGCCGGGGGGGCTGGACCCCGAGCCCGCCTGGTTCGGTGAGCCGCTCGAATTTCACGGCCACCTCGAGTGCTGCGACTTCGATACGGACGGCGACCCGGACCTGGCGGTGACGCTGCTGGGCGGCGGTTACCCCGCCTGGACCTACGGGCACGACACCCTGTACGCCAACCTCGGCACGACCTTCGAGACCGCGCCCTCCTGGGAGGGCGGACCGGCCCACAACGACTTCGGCCTCGCCTGGGGCGACTACGACTCGGACGGCGACGCCGACCTGGCCGTGGCCGGCGGCATAGATTACGTCCGGCGCGCCGAGCCGCTGCGCGTGTACGAGAACGAGGGCGGCGTCCTCAATCCCGTCCCGGCCTGGGAATCGGAGAAGAGCGGCTACTGGATGGACGTCCTGTTCGGTGATTTCGACAACGACGGTCGCCTGGACCTGGCCGCCTCCGCCGAGCACGGCTCCAACGCCATCTTTTTCGGCACGGGCGACGGGCTGACCGGGACGCCGGGGTGGGAGGACTCCCCGGAGTGGGACACCCTGAAAATCGCCGCCGGGGACCTGAACGGCGACGGCTGGCTCGACCTCGTTCTGGCGAATAACAACCAGGCGGGCGGGGGGCAGGTGAATCTCATCCACCTCTCCGACGGCGGGATGTTCGATTCCGAGCCGGACTGGGCCTCCACCGATGTAGAGATGAGCTCCTACGCCGCGCTGGCGGACCTGGACGCCGACGGAGACCTGGACCTGGCGCTCGGGGGCTGGTGGAACCCCATCCGCGTCTACGAGAACCGCGACGGCCGCTTCAATTCCGAGCCCGACTGGCTCTCCGATTTCGGCTACGACCCGGTCACCGAGGCGCTTCTCTTCGCCGATTACGACAACGACGGTCTCGTCGAAGGGCGGGAACGGTTCACGGGCGACGGCTCGGCCGGGTGCTTCCGGCTGCCGGTGATACCGGTGCGGGGCGTGGACGAGGTGCTGGTGGACGGCGTCCCCCTGCCGCCCGACGCGTGGTGCTGCGGCCGGCAGGAGGGCTGGGTGTCGCTGGGGACGGCGCCGCCCGCGGGTGCCGAGGTCGAAATCGCCTACACCTATTCCACCGACCTGGACCTGGCGCAGACCGACTGGTCGAACACGGAGCCCAACGTCCTGCTGCGCAACGACGGCGAGCTGGAGCTTTACGCCTTCCAGGCGCAGCGGCGCGATGACGGTGTGCTCCTGTCCTGGCGGCTCGGCGACGGCGCGGCGGGCGTGTACCTCTACCGCCAGGGATTCTCGCCCGCCTCGGCCACCGGCGGATTCCTGGGGCTGCACGACGCCGCCTTCCGCACGGCGCAGGCCCGTCTGCGGCTCCCCGGCGAGGAGCCCGGCCCCTGGGAGCCGCTCAACCCGGAGCGCATCAACGGCCCGGAGGGGATGTACCTGGACCACGAGCCGCCGTCGGGCCGGGTGCGCTACCTGGTGGAAGCCGAGACGACGGACGGCGGCCGGGTGCGCTTCGACCCTATCGAGGTGTACGTGGGCGAGGTCGAGGGCGTCCTCCCCCAGAATGGCGCGAGCTCGCTGGACCTCCCCTGGCCTTCGCCGGCCGACGACCGCATAGACTTCGAGGTGGTCATCGCCGGGCCCGACGCCGGACGGCCCGTCACGCTGACGGTTTACGACCTGGCCGGGCGCCGGGTGAGCGTCGTCTTCAACGGGGAGCTGACCGCGGGGAGCCACCACGTGACGGCCGACACCGCGCGGCTCGCCCCGGGGGTGTACGTCCTGCGCCTGGAAACGGCGACCGCCGCGGTGAATCACCGCTTCGCCGTAGTGCGCTGAGGCGGCATGGGCGGACGGTACTATACCGAGAAGCTGTCGGCGGAGAGGCTCCGGCGGTGCTACGAGCTGGCCCCGCCCCGGGTGAGGCGCTACCTGGAGGCTGAAATCGAGCACGTCCTGGACCGCATCGGGCCGGGCGACATCGTGCTCGAACTGGGCTGCGGCTACGGGAGGATTCTGCGCCGAATCGCGGAGCGGGCGCGCCGCGCGGTGGGAATCGACACCTCCCCGGCGAGCCTCCGGCTGGCGGGCGGACCGAACATCGGCCTGGCCCGCATGGACGCCGCCGCGCTCGGCTTTTGCCCGAAAACGTTCGACGTGGTGGTCTGCGCCCAGAACGGCGTCTCGGCCTTCGGGACGGACCGGCGGATGCTTTTCGAGGAGGCCCTCCGCGTCACGCGACCCGGCGGAACCGCCCTCTTCGCAAGCTACGCCGCGGAGTTCTGGGACCACCGCCTGGAGTGGTTCCGGCGGCAGTCCGAGGCCGGCCTCGTGGGAGAAATCGACGAGGGGCGCACCGGCGACGGCGCCATCGTCTGCCGGGACGGATTCCGGGCGGAGACGGTGGGGGAGGAGGAGTTCCGCGGGCTGACACGCGGGCTCGGGGCCGACGTGCGGTTCACCGTAGTGGATTCCTCCAGCCTTTTCTGCGAGCTCACCCGCACCCGCGAGTAGAAGGAGCGACATGGCCTGGATAAAGGTGCTAGGTAAAACCGAGGCGGACCCGATGCTCAAGGAAATCTACACCTACATCGAGCGTCGGCGGGGCAAGCTTTCCAACATCATGAAGGTGCAGAGCCTCGACCCGCGCTCCATCGAAACCCACATGGAGTTCTACCTCTCGGTCATGTTCTCCAAAAAGGGCCTGACTCGGGTGGAGCGCGAGATGGTCGGGGTCGTGGTCTCGCGGATAAACGGTTGCGAGTATTGCGTCCGCCACCACGCCGAGGCGCTGTTCCACTACTGGAAGGACCGCGAGCTGGTCGAGCTCTTCGCCGAAGACATCGAGAACGTGGAACTGCCGGAGAGGGTTAAAACCATGCTCTCCTACGTCATCAAGCTGACCCTCACGCCCGGCGAGGTTACCGAGGAGGACATCGACCTCCTGCGCGGGCAGGGTTTATCCGACAAGGAGATTCTCAACCTCAACCTGACGGCCAGCTACTTCAACTTTGCCAACCGTGTCGCCCAGGGTCTGGGGGTGGAGTTCACCGAGGAGGAGGCCCGGGGGTACAAGTATTAAGCATGTCCCCTCCCCCCTCTGGGGGGAGGGTTAGGGTGAGGGGTGGGCCGACCAGAAGGTCGGCCCCTACGTTATCGCAATTCGCGGGCGGGCACAGAGGACGCGTCCTACGGTCCGCCCCTACGTCATC
>CAYTCV010000101.1:0-6577 GCA_964436465.1 uncultured bacterium | reverse complement strand
GGGGGCGGCTCGCCGACGGGCTAGGGTGGGGGGTTCAAGCGGCGGGGAAAGGATTCCCCCGCCCTACGTCACGAATCGCACAAAATTCCGTAGGGGCGGCCCGTAGGACGAGTCCTCTGTGGCCGCCCGCGGGCGGGTCAGGAGACCCGCCCCTACGTCATCGCAGCCGGCGGTGAGGGTTGCGATGGTCCCCTCTCCCCTCTGGGGAGAGGGTTAGGGTGAGGGGCAAATCCCGGCGGGGCGTAGAAGCCCCGCCCTACATTTAGAATCGCGACAACCTCGCAGGGGCCGACATGCGGTCGGCCCGCGGGCGGGTGCGGACACATGGACCCGCGCCCGTCGCGGAAGGAACTGGACAAGGGGCGGCGCAATCGGTAAGATTGTTTCCCGGCAACATCCCAAACCCGGATAAATTGATTAAGGGCGTCGGCATAGACCTGGTCGAGGTGGAGCGCTTCCGGCGCGGTCACCAAGAGGGGGGCCTCGAGTTCACCGAGGAGGTCTTCACCCCGACCGAGGCGAAATACTGCCGCTCCCAGGCGCGGTACTGGGAGCACTTCGCCGCGCGTTTCGCCGCCAAGGAGGCGGCCTTCAAGGCCCTCGGCGCCGGACTGGCCCAGGGCCTGCGCTGGAGGATGGTCGAGGTGGTGCGCGAGGAGTCGGGCGCGGTCTCCCTCCTGTTCAGCGGGAAGGCCACCGAGCTGGTCCGGTCCCTGCGGATTGCGAAAATTCATCTGACGCTGACCCACAACCGCCATTCCGCCGCCGCCGTGGTCGTGCTGGAGGGCAGGGATTGATATTCGAGCCGCCCCAAGGAGGGACACCTCGATGAGTAACATCGGCTCCTACGACGAGAGGCTGAAGAATTTTTCCTGGGACATCTCCCGGCGCGAGCTGGGCTGGACCGAGGGCGAGCCGCTGAACATCGGCGCCGTCTGCTCCGACCGGGTCTGCGACCGCGGCCTGGGTGAAAAAACCGCCCTTATCTGGGAGGGCTTCGGCGGCAGGCGGGCCGTCTACACCTTCGCCGACCTGCGGGCCCACTCCAACGCCTTCGCCGCGTTCCTCTCCGGCCTGGGCCTGGCGCCCGGCGACCGCATCTGCATCTTCATGGACAAGATTCCGAGCCTGTACTTCTCCTTTCTGGGCGTCTTGAAGATGGGCGGCATCGCGCAGCCGCTCTTCTCCGCCTTCGGCGACGACTCACTCCAGGTCCGCCTGGAAAGCGCCGAAACCCGCGCCATCCTCACCACGCAAAAGCACGTGCGCAAGGTCCGCAAAATCCGGGATTCCCTCCCGGCCCTGGAAAAAATTATCGTCGTGGACGGCGAGGAGGGCAAGCTCAAGCCCGGCGAGATTTTCTTCGACGTGGAGGCCGCGCCGCGCCTCGACCACTACGACGTCTTCCCCTCCGGGCCGGAAACCCCCTCGGTCCTGCACTACACCTCGGGCACCACGGGGCAGCCCAAGGGCGCCCAGCACGTCCACGCCTCCATCTGGGCCCAGTACATCACCACCAAGTGGGCCCTGGACCTCACCGACGACGACGTCTACTGGTGCACCGCCGACCCCGGCTGGGTCACCGGCACCAGCTACGGCATCATCGGCCCCTGGAGCATGGGCGTCACGCAGTGCGTCCTCGACGAGGGCTTCAGCGCCGACCGCTGGTACAAATTCATCCAGGACCACCGCGTCACCGTCTGGTACTCCGCCCCCACCGCCATCCGCTCCCTCATGCGCCAGGGAACCGAGACGGTCAAAAAATACGATTTAAGGAGCCTGCGCCACCTGGCCAGCGTGGGCGAGCCGCTGAACGCCGAGGCCGTCGTCTGGAGCGAGGAGGCCTTCGGCCTGCCCTTCCACGACACATTCTGGCAGACCGAGACCGGGGCGATAATGATTTCAAACTACCCCGGGATGCCCATCAAGCCGGGCTCCATGGGCAAGCCGTTCCCCGGCATCGAGGCCACCGTCCTGGACCTGAAGACCCACGAGCCGATTTCCGAGCCGGGCCGCGTGGGACTCATCGCCTTCCGCCCCGGCTGGCCCTCCATGTTCCGCGCCTACCACGGCAAGCCCGACATCTACCGCTCGAAGTTCGTCGGTAACGTGGACGACCGCGACCCCGACGACCTGCGGCTGGACAAGACCCTGTGGTACGTCTCCGGAGATAGGGCCAGCATCGACCCCGAGGGCTACTACTGGTTCGTGGGCCGCGACGACGACGTCATCAACACCGGCGGCCACCTGGTCGGCCCCTTCGAAATCGAGTCCGCCCTCATCGAGCACGAGGCCGTGGCCGAGGCCGCCGCCGTCGGCAAGCCCGACGAGGTCAACATGGAGGTCGTCAAGGCCTTCGTCACCCTCAACCCCGGCTACGAGCCCTCCGGCGACCTCGAGCTCTCCATCATGAACTTCATCCGAAAAAAACTCTCGCCCCTGGCCATGCCCCAGGAAATCGAGTTCACCGACAAGCTGCCCAAGACGCGGTCGGGGAAGATTCTGCGGCGGTACCTGCGCGCCCTGGAATGGGGCGAGCCCACCGGCGACCTGTCCACCCTGGAAGACGATTGATTTACGGCGGTCGGGTCGTCGCCTTTCGGCGGCCCCGGACCGCGATTCACCCACCGCCACCTTTGACAAACCCGATGAATTGGTCTATACTACATCCGTACTTGCTCCCCATCGGATAAATCTTCGGGCTCGCCCGGAGGTCCCCGGTGGGGTCTTGTATTATGCCTATTGAACCCACAATAAAGCGTGCCAGCGTTTTCTTCGATGGTCAGAACCTTTTCTATGCCGCAAAAGATGCATTCGGATACGTTTTTCCGAATTATGACCCAGAACTGCTGGCGCATGCCGTATGCAGAATCAACGGGTGGGTTGTGCGGTCAATACACTTTTATACTGGAATACCATCCGCAGCGGATAATCCTTTTTGGAATTCATTTTGGGTGAAGAAATTGGGCCTGATAGGCAAGAGGGGGGTCAAAACCTTCTCTAGGCCCCTTCGCTACCGTAATCAATTAGTCAGACTACAGGATGGAACAATAGCCACCGCTCTAGTGGGGGAGGAGAAAGGCATTGATGTTCGAATCGCCATAGATGTCGTGAGGATGGCTAGAATCGATGAATTTGACGTTTGCGTAATTTTCAGCCAGGACCAAGACCTTTCTGAAGTAGCCGATGAGATTAAAGAAATATCCATTGCTCAAGGTCGGTGGATAAAAGTAGTGAGCGCTTTTCCGGTTAGTCCCACCTACGCGAATAAAAGGGGTATCAACAGAACTAATTGGATTAAAATAGAGCGTGTATTATACGATAGGTGTATCGACCCTAACGATTATCGACCAAAGACAACCCCTCCGGTTTAACCTCCGAAAGGAACGCCCATGTCCTGCGAGATGCACGAGACCGTCCGCAATTACGTCATCGGCGAATACGTGGACGAAGACGACGACCTCAAAATCGAAGACGACACCCCCCTCATCTCCTCGGGAATCGTGGACAGCTTCTCCATGGTCTCCCTCAAGGTCTTCCTGGAGAAGAAGTACGACATCAAGCTCCCCGACGAGGAGGCCACCCCCGAGGCCTTCGACACGGTGAACTCCATCGTGGCGCTGGTGAAGAAGTTCCAGGCCAAGTAGCCGTAGGGGCGACCGGTAGGACGAGTCCTCCACGGTCGCCCGCGGGCGGGTGTGGACACCCGCCCCTACGGGTGTACCGTGTTGGTGGTACAGCACTCATCTATTAAAAACGCACCTCTTTTTTGAGGAGGAGATATGGCCTACTCGAAGGTGGCCCGCGCCGGATTCGCCGAGGAAATTTCTGCGATTAAAAGCAAGGGCCTGTACAAGGAGAAGCGGTTCATCTGCTCGCCCCAGGACGCGGAAATCACCGTGGAGTACCCCGAGGGCGCGGCCCAGGAGAAGGTGCTGAACTTCTGCGCCAACAACTACCTCGGCCTCTCCAGCCACCCCGAGGTCATCGCCGCCGCCCACGCTGGGCTCGACTCCCGCGGCTACGGCATGAGCTCGGTCCGCTTCATCTGCGGCACCCAGGACATCCACCGCCAGTTGCAGGACAAGCTCACCGAGTTCCTGGGCACCGAGGACACGCTTCTGTTCCCGTCGTGCATGGACGCCAACGCCGGGGTGTTCGAGGCGATTCTGGGCCCCGAGGACGTCATCATCGCCGACCGGCTCATCCACGCCAGCCTGGTGGACGGCATCCGGCTCTGCTCCGCCGAGTACGACACGTTCAAGCACATGAACATGAATCACCTCAAGCAGAAGCTGGAGCTGCACCAGGGCAAGCGCAACCGGCTCATCGTCACCGACGGCGTCTTTTCCATGGACGGCGACCTGTGCCCCCTGGGCGAGATGGTGGCCCTGGCCGAGGAGTACGACTCCATGGTGCTGGTGGACGATTCCCACGCCTCGGGGTTCATCGGCAAGACCGGCCGCGGGGTGCACGAGCATTTCGGCGTGGTGGGAAAAATAGACGTCATCACGACCACGCTGGGCAAGGCGCTGGGCGGCGCGTCGGGCGGGTGCGTGTCCGGGCGCAGGGAGCTGGTGGAGCTCTGCCGCCAGAAGGCCCGGCCCTACCTCTTCTCGAATTCGCTCTCGCCGGTCATCACCGCCGCCTCGCTCAAGGTCCTGGAAATCATCACCCGGTCGACGGAGCGCCGGGACAAGCTGGAGGCCAACACGAAGCGCTTCCGGGAGGGCATCACCGCCGCGGGGTTGAACGTCCGTCCCGGCGAGACGCCCATCGTCCCGGTCATGCTCTACAACGCCAAGCTGGCCAACGACATGGCTCGCGACATGTACGCCGAGGGCATATACGTCATCGGTTTCAGCTTCCCGGTGGTGCCCAACGGCCAGGCGCGCATCCGCGTCCAGCTCTCCGCCGCCCACGAGCCCGAGCACATCGACAAGTGCGTGGCGGCCTTCCGCAAGGTGGGCGACTCCTACGGCATCCTGGGCCTGGACAAGGACGGGATAATCAACAAATATGGGATGTAGCCTTTCTAGGTAACTATAAAGCCGCGCTCTCGGGCGCGGTTTTTTTACGCCTTGCCCCGGAGGTGAAATGGTGCTAGATTAGATACGGAAAAGTTTTAGAACGAATTTTATAAGGAGGCTGAGATGAAAAGAGTGCTGTTGATGGTCGTCGTCGGCGCGGCCCTCGTCGCATACGCCGGTGCGCCCGGCACGGACCTGGGGGAGGTCTCGCACGGCGGGGCCGCCTACCTGCCGCCCGCGTCCAACGGCTTCCTCTATGTATACATGACCGACGAGTTCGACATGGACCTGCTCGAGAATGCCATCGCCACGTCGCCGTCCTACGGCTGGGTCTCCACGGACGACTTCGTTCTGGAAGACGACTCGACTATCGACCAAATCACGTACTGGATAATCAACTACACGGCGCCTTCCGGCTACTACCACCGGTTCTGGAACGACACGGGCGGCTCGGGCCCGGGCTCCGAGCTGCCCAACGCCCCGGCCACCTTCGTGCTGACCTCCACCGGCGAGTACTCGTGGGGCTACCTGCTCTATCGGGCCGACATCGACC
The DNA here is from genome assembly GCA_964436465.1 of uncultured bacterium. GTDB lineage: Bacteria > RBG-13-66-14 > RBG-13-66-14 > RBG-13-66-14 > RBG-13-66-14 > RBG-13-66-14. The sequence goes on along the minus strand of CAYTCV010000101.1, from coordinate 994 downwards.
TGGACCCGGACTATGACATGGATGCCGGGCACTACTGGGGCGCGTCCTACTTCTCGAGCGGCTTCTGGTACATGCTCGTCCGGACCAACGCCTACGACGACCAGTGCTACTTCGACCAGAGCGGCGGCGGCTCCGGCCCGTGGTACTCCTCGCAGTACATGTGGGGCCAGGCCTACGACTTCTTCGAAATAATTGGAAGCGGCGGCCCGTACGACGTACCACCCTATGTGTGCGGGATAGACCCCGACGATGGTGATACCGAGGTGCCGGTCGACACGGACATCGTGTTTCACTGTGTGGAGGATGGCTATTTCCCGGTAGACATCGACACGATTGTGTTCACCGTTCAGGACCAGTCGCGGCGGCCGGTGGACGGGACTCTCCGTATCGCTTCATCGTTCCCCTCGTTGCATGGCAATCCCCGGCCTGCGGGTGGGATATCGGGTACGCTCGATATCGATAATTACGACCAGTGGGACGTCGTCTGCACCTTCACCCCCGACTCCGACCTGCCGGTCGACGTCATCACCTGCACGGTCGACGGGTGCCTGGCGTCCATCTATGGTGGCGAAATGGCCGATGACTTCATTTGGACCTTCTCCACGGGTAACTATGGCGTGGAGGAGAAGTCCTGGGGGGCCGTCAAGGCGGAGTTTTAAGTAATCGGTAAACGTTCAACCCAAAGGAGGAGAAGATGCGAAGAGTGTTGTTGATGGTTGTCGTTGTTATGGCCTTCGGGGTGTACGCCGCTGCGCCCGGGACGGACCTGGGGGAGGTCTCTCACGGCGGGGCGGCGTACCTGCCGCCGGAGCCCAACGGCTTCCTGGATATTCTTTACATGACCGACGAGTACAGCGCCGGCCTGCTCCAGAACGGCATCGCCACGTCCCCCAGCTACGGCTGGGTCTCCACCGACGACTTCGTCCTGGAAGACGACTCGACTATTGACCAAATCACGTATTGGGTCATCAACTATCAGGAGGCCTCGGGTTAC
>CAYTCV010000100.1:0-6602 GCA_964436465.1 uncultured bacterium | reverse complement strand
CTAGAACCACTTCTTGCGCTTGAACAGAATCAACAGGCCCACGATTATCACCACCGCCACGCCGATTAGAACGAAGTACGACCCCGGCCAGTTCAGCTCCGGCATCACCTTGAAGTTCATTCCGTACCAGCCGCTGATGAGGGTGATGGGCACCGCCACCGTGGTCACCACGGTCAGAAGCTGCATGACCTTGTTCAGCCGCTCCGTTTCCTCCTCGCGCAGGGTGCTGACCAGGTGCACCAGGCTGTCCATGCTCAGCTTGACGGCCTCGAAGGTGGTGCCCAGGTCGCCGACCTTGTTGGTCAGGATTTCCAGGTCGTTCTCCAGGTCCAGGGCCTCCAGGAGCTCGCGCTCGTGGGGCTCGAAGGCTCCGCGGTGCCGCTCCACGGACTCGACCAGGGAGGCGGCGGCGGCCTCCAGCATCTCGCTCAAAACCTTGTAGGTGGTGATGTCCTCGGAGAGGCGGGTCATCTCCTTGCGCAGGACGCTGGCCTCGGTGACCTCGCCGGAGGTGATGGAGCGCTTGGCGCGGCGTATGCGCTCGTTGTTGATGGCCGCCCCGTGAAACAGGTTGTCCACGGCGTCCTCCAGGGCGTGGAGGTAGCCGTAGGTGGTCACGGCGCGCTCGTAGGAGGCCCATTCCGGCGCGATGAGGAACAGGCCGCTCCGCCCCCGGATGACCAGGCTGCCGTCCACGAGCCGAATGCTGTCGAAGATTTCGCCCAGAAGCTGGGACACCTCGGCCCGCTCGTCGGAGTCGGCCATGGGATTGTGGTCCCGCCCCAGGGCCTTCCCGTCGCCGCGGTGGAGCGTCTGGGCCATGAAGGCCACGAACTTGTCCCGCTCGTCGGCGTAGCCCTGGTGGATGAGCTCCAGCAGCCGGTTCTGGGAGCCGGCCAGGACGGTGTTCATCATCTTCGAGGTGTCGGTGACGAGGTCGGCGATGATGGGGGCGAGGGAGTCGAGGGAGATGCGGTCCTCGCGGCCGTTGACGCGCTCCAGGCCGGCGGCGTAAATCGCCCGGCCGAAGACGTCGAGCTGGACCCCGATACGCTCGTCCTGGTAGTCGCCTCCCGTCTCGACGTACGCCAGGCGGGCCGAGAGGTTCACGCGCTTGCCGCGGACCGTCTCGCGGATGATGAGCTCGGTGGGCGGCGCCTTAATTTCGAAGGTGGCCTCCTCGGGCCGCGGGTCGATTTCCTCGGACAGAAAGGTGCTGCCCACCGGGGCGTAGCTGGGGCGGATTTTCCGGTTGAAGAGGTCGATGTAGTTCGCGCCGAAGGGAATCCACTCGCCGATGACCAGGGTGTTGGTGCCGCCGGCGAACAGTAGCTCGTTGGTCTGGGTCACTTGCCCTCCTCGGGGAAGGGGAGCCCTTTCATGTCCTCGCCGGGAAAGCCCAGCTCCAGGAGGTGGGGGAAGCGGGGGGTGCTGGTATAGGGCAGCTTGGGGATGTCCAGGCAGTGAATCTCCTCCTCGGTCCCGCACTTGGGGCAGTACCGCATGACGCGGTCCTTGCCGGTGATGTAGACCCACCGGCCCCCGCAGGCGCAGAGGATGAGCGGGGAGAGGGCGGCGGTCATCTCCGACGGGGTCCGGGCGGCCTCGGTCCGTCCCGCGTCGGTCATCCGGTAGGCGGAGAAGAAGCCGTGGTGGCTGCCGGTGAGCTCGAGGCGCTGGAGGAAACCGCCCTGCTCCAGGGCGGCCAGGTCCTCCAGCCCCTCCTGGCTCAGGCAGACGTAGCGGATGTCGCCGTGCCAGTTGGTGAGGACCGGCGCCGTGTCGTAGGGCAGGAGTCTCCGCTCGCTGGCCAGGAAGAAGACGGCGTGGAGCGTGCTCTCCTTTAAAAAGCGCTGCAGCCCGTCGGGGCGCTCCTCGCCCAGAAGCTCCGCCACGAGCCACAGGAGCCCGCGCTGATGGTCGGTCGTTCCGTCTTTGGTCATTGGGCCTGGTCCAACTCCAGGTTGTAGAAGCTGCCGAACCCGCGCTGTACTTTGATTTGCGTGACCGGCAGGTAGGTGTGCAGAAGCTCGCCGCCCAGGTCGGCGGAGGCCTCCAACAGGAAGTAGGTCCCCGGGGGGACGCCGATGAGCTGGAACTCGCCGATGAAATTCGAGGTCACCGTCTTGTAGACCCGCCCCGCGCGGTAGTCCTCCTCCGTCCGGTACAGCACGACCGTGGCCCCGGGCACCGGCGTGCCCCGAACCAGGACCTTCCCCACGATGACCCCCGTGGTCTGGGGGTCCATGCTCAGGGCGCCGGTGCCGGAGAAGCTGCCGCCTTCCAGGGTGGGAATCTGCAGCGACTGGAAAATTTCGACCATGTCCCAGAGGTTCTCTTCGAAGCGGTCGGAGGGCATGGCGGCCACGAAGGTGTAGCCGACCATGTTGCGCACGACGAAGCAGGCGAGCTGGGTGGTCCGGCGGACCTCTCCGGTGACCGGGTCGGTCAGCTCCTGCTCGTACACCGCCAGGTAGGGCTTGGCCTCGGCCAGCTCCGCCAGGACCGCGGCCAGGGGGTCCGTGGACTCGGCCGGTTTGTCCTTTTCCAGCTCCTCCCGGCGGCGGCGCGTCTCGGGGTCGGCGTAGGGGGCGCCGGTGGTCCCCTGCAGCATCACCAGCGCCTGCATGACGGTGAGGTCCTCCGCGATGACCTCGCCGGCGTCGGGGTTGTCGTCGGCGTCGGTTTCGACCGGCGGGGCGGTCACCGGGGTCGTCACCGGGGCGGTCTCGGCGGCGACGGGCGGGGATTCATCGGGCAGGGCCTCGTCCTCGAGCGGTCCCGGCCCGACCGGCTCGGGGACGGTGGTCCCGCCGAGCCTCGGCAGGTAAACCGGCTCCCGGCCCTCCCAGGATTCGATGAGCGCCTGCACCGTCGTCTCGTGCCCGCGGATGCCGTACTGGTTCTTGGACACCCGGCGGTGCTCGCCAGGGGAGGTCAGCCCGGCCAGGAGCTTGCCGTAGGCGCGGAAGTTCGTCTGGCCGTCGGGGCTCTCCACCAGGACCAGGGCCGCCCCGACGTTCGGGGTGATGGTCCAGCCGGCGGGGGCGGTGACCTGGAACCCGTAGTCGGTGTTCTTGTAGGTCTGGCCGTTGACCTCGGTCCGGGCGAGGGCGGGCGCGGCCGCCGCGGCGAGGGCCAGGGCGAGATGGAAGGCTTTCAGGCGGGGGGCGTGCATGTTGGACGAATTTTACCACAACGCCGCGCGGCGCTCCACGTCGTTCCTCCGGCGCGGCCACGCTTGGACGCGGCTTGTCAGCCCGACCGGTTTTAGGATATGATTACTTCCGAACCTTCCGGGAGGCTGCGATGTTCGAGGGCTCCCTGACCAAAACGCCCCTGGGCACCGTTTTTCAGCACATCGTCCACCAGAACCTTTCCGGCCGCCTCACCGTGCGGTCCGACGGGAAGGAGCTGCACTATTTCTTCATCCGGGGCCGGCTGCAGAACGCCACCCAGGACCCCGACGTCACCGGCTCACGGCACGTCTTCAATCTCATCAAGGGCGACTTCACCTTCGACGAGGCCCAGGACGTCGCCTCGCCCATAAGCCCCGAGATGAACACCTTCCGCTGGCTCATGAACCGGTCCCTGGAGACCGCCGACCCGCGGGCCATGCAGTGGGTGCTCCTCTCGCCGCACGCCATCCCGCAGGTGGCCTCGATTCCCATCGCCGAGCTGACCGACGACGAGATGAAAATCGCCGCGCTCATAGACGACGACCGGACGATTACCGACATCGTCAAGGCCTCCCCGCTGCCCGAGCGGTTCACCCTCCAGGTCCTGTTCGGGCTGGTCGTGTCGGACACCATCCGTCTGGTGCGGACCCTCGAGGTCGTCCGGGTGCTGGTGCACGTAATCGACGAGTTCGTGCTCGCCCTGGGGAAGACGCGGCTGACGACCAACGGCGCCGAACGCATGTTCGGAAAGACGCTCTCCGAGGCCATCGTGGACAACCCCCAGCTCGAGCACCTGGAGCTGGGCGGGAGCGCCCAGTCGCTGCACCTTTTGCGCCGCCAGTTCGAGCGGGGCGCCGACGCCCTGAAGGTCCTCGGCGGGCTCCTGGAGCGCTTCTACAAGGCCGTGGGCGTTTTCATCGAGACCGCCGAGCTGGATAAAATATTGAAGGACATCACCACCAACTACTTCCCCCGCCACCGCAACCTGGTGAACGAGCTGCGCATGGACGAGTTCATCCAGCACATCATTGACGACGCGGCGCCGCGGGAGCGGGAGCTTTACTGGACCTCCATCCTGGCCGACGAGGGCGGTCACAGCATCCTGGGCTGAGCCGACCGGTCGGCGGGCTGATTTTTTGATTGACTGAAAAATTACTCCCCCGGCGGGAGGTGCCCGGTGGAAATCAAGGACGTGCTCAAGAAAACGTACCTGTTCTACACCCTGGACTCGGGTGAGCTGGAAATCCTGGCCCGGAGCGCCCGCCTGGAGACGTTCCCCAAGGGGCGCGTCATCTTCGACGAGGGGGACGAGGGCGGCCCGCTCTACGTCGTCAAATCCGGCCGGGTCTCCATCAAGAAGGCCCTCGACGAGGAGGGCCAGCGTTCGCAGCTCGCCGAGCTCGGCCAGTACTTCTTCTTCGGCGAGATTTCCCTCTTCGACGGCGGCAAGCGCTCGGCCTCCGTGGAGGCCGTGGAGGACACCGAGTGCGTCATCATCGAGAAGAGCGACTTCTGGGCGGCGATGATGGCCAATCCCGCCTCGGCCCATAAGGTGTACCGGGCGATTCTCTCGGTGCACTCCAACGCGATTCGGCGGGCCAACGACCGCTTCCGCGAGTTCCTCGGCACCGCCCTGGGGGACGTCTAGCCTGTTAAACGTTCGGGGAAGAGACCTTGCGGCGGAGCCGGCGGGCTCTCTTCTTTAATCCGCTCCCGACGGGGGACCTTTTGAAACCGGCGGCCCGCGCAATCCCGGCGCTCCTTCTGCTCTTTGGCGTGACGGCCTGCGGCGGTTCCGACGCCGGGGACGCAGCGCCCGTGGCGCCGCCGCGCCTGCTGCTCCTGGTCGAACGCGCGGACGGCGGGTCCGACGCCGCCCTGGAGGCGAGGCTCTCCGCCCTGGCCAACGACACCGCCGCCCGCGGCTGGCTTTTCACCCCGCCCCCGGACGGGGTCCCCGAGCGGACGGTGGTCCTCTACGAGCCGGCCTACGGGGAGGTCGCCCGGGACGTGGCGCTCCTGTTCTCCCTGGACTCCGAGAGGCTGGTGCCGGTTCCTCCCGGCTCCAGTGAGGCGGCCGTCGTCCTCGTCCTCGGCGCCGACTACGACCTGGAGACGCTGGCCCCCTGGCCCGACGGCCTGACACCGGTAATCTCCCCCGACGAGCTTTCCGGGATGGGCTACGGCGAGGGGACGGTCATTTACGTGGACATCTCCCTTTGCCGGGCCACGCTCTTCGTGGACGACCGGCCGGTGAAGACCTGGCCGGTGGCCGTCGGCGGACCCGCGTCGCCCACGCCCCCCGGCGTGTACGAAATTATCCGCCTGAAGGAAAACCCGACCTGGAGCTGGGAGGGCCGGAGATATCCGCCCGGCGACCCGGAGAACGGCCTCGGCTCGCGCTGGGTCGGCATAGACCTCCCGACCTACGGCATGCACGGGACCAACGAGCCGGACTCCATCGGCACCGCCGTCAGCCACGGCTGCGTCCGGTCCCTGAATTCGGATATCGAGGAGGTCTTCGACTACCTTTCGCCGGGCGACACGGTCATCTGGGCGGAGTAGGAGGAATCATGTTGAACGTACCCGAGGAAGAGCTTCGCCGTCTGTGCGGACGGTGGGGGATTCAGAGGCTTTCCCTTTTCGGGTCGGTATTGCGGGGGGAATCGGGTCCCGAGAGCGATGTGGACCTCCTGGTGGAGTTCGAGGCCGGAGCCCGGATAACGCTCCTGGATTTCGTCAACATCCGGGGTGAATTGGGTAGGCTTTTTGACAGAAGAATAGATTTAATCAGTAAGAGAGGCCTGAAGAACAGCGGTAACGCGATGCGCAGGGAGGAGATTCTCAACACAGCGAGGACGATATATGAAAAAGCGTGACAGGACTTCCCTAGGAGATATCCTCGAAGCCGCGGAACGCATCCTGGAATACACTCGGGGTCAAGGTAAAACGGACATTGAGGCCGATAAAATGATTCAGGATGCCGTTGTACGGAGGTTTGAAATTATCGGAGAGGCAACGAAGAGACTCTCGGTCGAGCTGCGGAAGAATCACCCGGCTTTGGACTGGGCGGCGATGGCCGGAATGCGCGACGTTCTCATTCACGAGTACGACGTTGTTGACATAGATATAGTCTGGGATACTCTCAATTCGGAAGTACCCAAAATAATCGAGTACCTGCGCGGCTTACTGCGCGAAGATTAAAGTGGTTCGTGTATCTTGAAAAAACGTCCCGAGGGGCGTTTTTTCAACGCGATGTCGGACATCGGTCTTCGTCGTCAACCGGTGGAGACGCCTATCAGCCGCGCTCGGCCGCCTCCAGCGCCGGCGCCGCTTTCCCCTCCTGCAGCCGCAGCGCCCGGGCCAGCCGGGTCATCCCGATGCCGCCCCCGAACCGCGGGAACAGGTCCAGGCCGAGATAGG